>NZ_JBEZJY010000032.1:0-122683 GCF_040651415.1 Streptomyces sp. NPDC048484 | reverse complement strand
TCGAATGTGCAGATCGAGCCGGGTCGTGCGGCGTTCGTGAAGACGACGCTGAAGCCGCGGCAGGTCATCTGGTTCGGGTCGAAGGAGGACCGGCCCTACACCCTGGCGGTGCTGCGGTCGGGGGTGACGCCGCTGGATGTGGCGGGCACGTATGTCCAGCGGGGGTTCCTGCCGCGCTGGCTGGCCACCTTCCTGGGCATCTTCATGGCCCTCGCGATCACGTTCGTGATGCTGTGGATCGCGTACAAGCCGCAGGTCCGCAGCGCAGCCACGGAACAGCTCCAGGAAGCGGGCATCAGCACCCTGAAGCCCTCCGACTCACCGACCCCCGAAGCACCCAAGGCCCCGTCCGCTCCGGCCGAGAAGCCTCCGGCCGCGACCGAGACACAGGCCGCGGGCGGAGACGGGGCAGGGGGCGGCGGCGGTGGCGGTGGCGGTTCCGAGGAGAAGGAGACCAAGGCTCCGCCGAGGACCGCGGCGACCGCCGTCCAGAAGCTGGCCGCGCAGGACCCGGGCGGGCGGCATATCTGCTATCGGGCCTTCGTGACGACCAAGGGCTGGACGGACGCGGTGTGCGACGGCCAGACGGCCGGCACGGCGGGCCAGAACAAGTCGATCAGGGCCCTCAACATCGCGGTGTCAGGAACCAAGGGCACGGGCAGCGCCGCCTTCGTCCACGACCCCGAGTCGACCAACGGCAACGGCCACTACAACGAGCCGTGGTCGTTCGCGGTCGACGGCATCGACAACTACTTCGGCAGCTCCAAGAAGGACTCCCCCGACATGCTGGGCTTCACCATCAACGTCGACAACGGCGGTGGCCCCGTCTGCCAGACAACCAACATCCACAACCGAGGCTGGTTCGACATGAGTTGCGACAAGCCCGGAGAGGGCGAGGGGTTCGTCTTCGGGGGCACCCTCAACAACGACCTCTGGCTCGAAGCGGTCAAGTTCACCGTGTGACCCGAACCGCCGACCGCCGACCGTCAACCAGCGACCGTCAACCAGCGGTCGGCAGTCGGCGGTCGGCTTTCAGGCGCCGGACGGCGGGAAGGGCTACCAGTTGCCCTCTCCGGGCACCAGACGGCCCGCCTTGCGGTACTCCCGCTCGGCGCCCTCCCGCAGATCGCGCGCCGTCACGGGGGCTCCGCGTCCGGCGGCCGCGTAGGCAGCGGTGACGACCGCGCTGCGGATCGAACCGCCGGCCAGCTCGAAGTCGTGGGCGACCCCCGCCGGGTCGGTGTCGTCCGCGCACGGCACCGCGGCGAGGCTGTGCCGCCACAGGGCCAGCCGCTGTCCGGAGTCGGGGAACGGGAAGTCGACCACCAGGTCCAGGCGCCGGGTGAACGCCTCGTCGATGTTGGCGCGCAGGTTGGTGGTGAGCACGGCGATGCCGTCGAAGGACTCCAGGCGCTGGAGCAGGTAGGCGCTCTCCATGTTGGCGTGCTTGTCGTGGGAGTCCTTGACCTCCGAGCGCTTGCCGAAGACCGCGTCCGCCTCGTCGAAGAGCAGTACCGCGTCCGTGCGGTCGGCCTCGGTGAAGATCCGTTCCAGGTTCTTCTCGGTCTCGCCCACGTACTTGTCGACGATCGAGGAGAGCTGCACCACGTAGAGGTCCAGGCCGAGTTCGGCGGCGACGACCTCGGCCGACAGCGTCTTGCCGGTGCCGGACTCGCCCGCGAAGAGACCGAGGACACCGCGCCCCCGGCCGCCTCCGGCGCTGAGCCGCCAGTCGCCGAGGACCTGGTCGCGGTGGCGGGCGCGCAGGGCCAGTTCGTGGAGCTGGACGAGGGGCCTGTTCGGCAGGACGAGGTCGTCCCAGCCGACGTCGGGCCGGATCCGGCGGGCGTGCCGCTCCAGACCGGAGGCGGACTGCTGCCGGGCGGCGAGCCGCAGATGGGCGGCGGTCACCGGGGTGCCGTCGAAGCGGGCGAGATCCTCGGCGGCGTGCGCGGCGCGCAGGATACGGTCGCCGCCGAGCCGGTAGGGGGCGACGACGGTGGCGAGGTCGAAGCCGGGTTCCTCCCGCAGGGCGGTCGACCAGACGTCCACCGCGCCCGCCCGCTGCCGGGGTGCGTCGAGGACCAGCGGGTCGCGCTCGTACCACTGGGGATCGTACGGACGCGGTCCGGTGAGCAGCACGGGTACGCCGGCGTCCGCCAACGCCCGTAGGAGCGGCGCGGGTCGGTCCGGCAGGGTGGACACGATGATCGCGGCGCCGCGCAGCCGGGCCTCGCGGAGGAGTTCGGGTACGTGGTCCTCGGGGCCCGTGTAGTGCAGGGCGTCGAGTCCGGTGGCCCGCAGGGCGGCGGTGGCGCCGGCGAGTCCGTCGCCCTCGCGGTGTTCGCGCAGATAGACGGTGACACCGGCTCCAAGGGGCTCGGCGCTCAGCCGGGCGGCCAGTCTGGCGGTGAACTCGGCGTCGGGCGAGAGAGGGGCCACCGCGAGCGGGTGGACGTGGCCGACGAGGACGGGGTCCAGGGTGTCGTCGCCGAGCAGATGGGCGACGAGCCGGTCGGGCACGCGCAAGGACCGGCTGAGGAAGGGACGGTCGGGCTCCTCGACGGTCAGCAGGCCGAGCGCGGTCAGCGGCGCCGAGGGGTGGAACCGGGCCCGCGCCCCGGCGAGGTGCACGGGCAGCCCGCACAAGTCGAGAGCGAGCCCCGTGGTGGCCCGGCGCTTGCTTACGTCGTCGTTGAGGTATCCGTACAGCGGCTCGAAGGAGCGGTCCAGATCGGGTGCGAGGGCGACGAGCAGGATCCGGGTGTCCAGTTCGGTGAGCCCGAGACGCACCGCGAGCGTTTCCAGCCGGTCGGCCCGGTCGGCCCGGTCGGCCCGGTCGGCCCGGTCGGCGTCGGCGGCCCCCGTGCCCTTGCCCGTTCGCATGCCCTGGACGCCCGCCCCGTCCTCGAACGCGCCTGTGTCCTTGAACACGTTCGTGTCCTCGAACGGGGAGGCGTACGCAGCCGTCCTGGGCGCCAGAAGAGGCCGTACGGCCTCTTCGGAGAGGTACAGCCCGCGCAGCGGATCGTCCGCCGTCGGGTCGGTGGCACCGCGCTCGTCGACCAACTCGCCGACGCGGTCGCGCAACCGGGCCAGACGGAAGAGGAGCGCGTCGGACGTGAGGGGGGCGTGGATGGTCACTTCTGCCGTTCTCCGGTGGTCTTCCCCTCACCGGTGGACTTCTCTTTCCCGGCGGTCTTCCCTTTCCCGGTGGTCGGCTTCCCGGTGGTCGGCGAGGACTTCAGATGCCGTGGCTGGTGCCTGCGTTCCTCAGAACCCTCCAGCGTGCCGTCCATGCCGCGTACGCGGACGCCCGCGCCCTCCGTGACCGGGGGACCGGCGTCGTACTCGGGGAAGCCCGGGAAGGGGACGGTGACCACGAGGTCCAGGGACGGCTTCATCTCGCCGCCCAGGGCGGACCAGATCTCCGCGAGGGACCGGGACTCGGTGTGCAGCCCTGCCACCGTGAGCGGGACCGACAGACCCAGCGCGCCCAGGGCGCCCGGCAGTTCGCTCGGGGCCAGCAGCTCGCGGGGCAGCATGGTCGACAACACGGCGGAGAGCAGCCGGTGTTCGTCCTGGGGCTGCTTGGTCCAGGCGGTGACCAGGTACGACAACCGGAACCAGCGGGGCGGCTGGCGGCGGCGTACGACGATGTCACGCTGGTCGCGGATGGAGACCTGGCCGCGCTGACGCCGGGAGACGTCCTCACGGATGTCGTACAAGTAGGAATTGATGGAAGGTGCGTTACGCCGGGCCGCCCAGTCGCGGGTGGGGGCCTCGAAGGACACGTCGATGCCGGATCCGGCCAGCGCACCGCCTCCGAGCAGCCGTTTGAGGACCTCGTCCACCTCGTGGATCACCGTCGTGCTCCCGCCCTGCTGTGCCGTACCGCCGGATGCCGGCGCGGCTGCCCCGTGCCGACACCGGAACCGCTGTCGGAACCGCTGCCGGAATCGCTGTCGTAACCGATCGTGCCCTCCGGGGCCTCCGCCCCCGCAGGCACGCCGGGGACGACACCCGGGCAGACCGTGCTGCCCATAGGTACGTATCCGACTGCCCGTTCGATCAGATGTAGCCTTCGCGCAGGGCATGGGCCACGGCGTGCGCCCGGTTGCGCAGATGCAGCCGGGTGGTGAGTCCATGCATCACGTTCTTGACGGTCCGCTCCGAGTAGGACAGCTTGCTGGCGATCTCTCCGGTGTCGAGCCCTTCGGCGACGAGCCTCAGCACATCCACCTCGCGCGGTGCGAGTCCTGAGGAAGGGGCACCGGGGTGGTTGCTCGCTGTGCGGTGCAGGGACCCCACCTGGCTGATCAGCCGGCCGAGCAGATCGGAGGGCAGGTCCCCGTCACCCCGGGAAGCCGCGATGACGGCCTGCACCAGCCGGTGCGCGGTGGCCTCGTGGCGCCACACGATGGCCCCGACACCGCACTCGATGACGTCGAGGAGTTCGGTCTCGCGGATCACGCTCACCACGAGCACGGCGCGGGCGCCTTCGCTGCGCACCAGTCTGCGCAGCCGGGTGAGCGCGGCGTCGTCCAGCACCTCGCTGATCAGCAGGGCGACCGTGTCCGGTCCGGTCTCGGTCTCCTCGCGGAGGTCGATCACCGGGTGCTGTCGCAGCTGGCTGAGTGCTCCCTCCCGGCTGATCGGGTCCGAGGCGTGGACCGCCACCGGTATTCGGGACTCGGGCTCTGCTGTGCCCGGAGCCGCGGTCCCAAATGAGCTGCGCAACGGACTCCCCTATGTTCACGAGCCCGTCATCTCTGTGGCGTCCGTGACAGGCGTGCAGTCATCACACTTCTGGGGGCCGTGGGGTCGGCGCAATCGTGGAACACCACGAGACACACCACGAGATCGGCAATCACCTTGCATAAATGACAGTGGGTCATGCCGAGCAACGGGAGTGGCGTGTTCCGCCATCCCACACAGTGGACCGCACGACGGCCGCGAGGGAGGCAGGGATGTACGTACCACTGCTTGAGCGTCGGCAAACCCTGGAACTGGTAGCAGCCGAGGCCCGCCGCGCCCGCGCCGGAACCGGCCGGCTGGTCCTGCTGCGGGGCGCCACCGGCACGGGCCGCACCACGCTCCTCGAAGCCTCCGCCGCGCAGGCGGAGGCGGACGGGATGCGAGTGCTGCGGATCCGCTGCTCACCCGACGACACCACGCTGCCCTACGCCGCCGTACGTCAACTCTTCGGCCCCGAGGCGGAGTTCGCCAACGCCACGAACACCACGAATGCCACGGACACCACGGGCGCCACGAATGCCCTGGACGCCCTGGACGCCCTGGACGGCATGGACGCCCACGAGGTGTCGGACGAACGCGCCCAGGGGGCCCGGCTGTGGCGGCTGCTGCGTTCGGCCACGACCGGGCCACCGCTCTTCGTCGCCGTGGACGACGTCCACCTCGCGGACGACTCCTCGCGGCGCTGGCTCGTCGACGCCGCCCGACGGGTGGACCGATTACCCGTACTGCTGGTGGTGACCGAGCGCAGTCAGTACGACATCGACGCGCCGTCGGCCGGTCTCGCCCACGCGCTCTCGCCGGGACTCGTGCGCACCCTCACCCTCGCACCGCTGGGTGCCGACTCCACGGCACAGCTGGTCCGTTCGGAGTTCGGGACGGTCCCGGGGACGTGGGTGGAGGACTGCGTACGCGCGAGTGCGGGCAGCCCGCTGCTGCTGCGTGCCCTGCTGGACGACCTGCGCGGGACCCTGCCGGCCACGGTGCCGAAGGTGTGCGCCGCGCTGTATCCGGGGGCGTACCAGGCCGCGGTGTCGTGGTGGCTGGACAGCGCGGGGTCCGCGACGGCGGAGGTGGCCCGGGCGCTGGCGGCACTGGACGACGACCACAACCCGGGACGGGACCGGTCCGGCCCCGCTGACGGCCACTCGGAGGGAGCCGCGGACCATCCGGACGAAGGCACCGGGCCGCGGCCTTCGGGGGCCGGGGTGGGGGCGGGGGCGGAGGCCGCCCGGCCCTTTGGCGACGCCCGGCCCTTTGGCGACGACTGGCCCGCCGGGGGCGACACAGCCCCGTCGGGCGACACGGCCTCGGCGGGCACCGCCGCGGAGGACGAGGCGACGGCGGAGGACGAGGCAGCCTCCGCCGAGCGGCTTGCCGAGCAGCGCGCCGGGGAACGCGCGGATGAACGAGCCGAGGAACGCGCGGATGAACGCGCGGATGAACGAGCCGAGCAGCTCGCCGAGTTGCTCGGCGGAGTCGCCGACGCCGACGCCGCGCGGGTGGCGGGGTGGCTCACCGCCATGGCGCGGCTCGGACTCCTGCGGCCCGACGCCGACGGGCGGCCTCGCTATGCCCATCCCCTGCTGCGCGACGCGGTGTTGAGCGGCTGGCCCGTCACACGGCGGCGGGCGGCGCACCGCACCGCCGCCGAGGTGATGCTGCGACGCGGCGAACGTGCCGAGGTCGTGGCCGGCCAGTTGCTGCGGACCGACGCGGTCGGCGAGGCGTGGGCCACCGGCGTCCTGCTGGACGCCGCCACCATCGCCGTCCACGACGGCCGTACCGCCGACGCCCTGCCCTACCTGCGCCGGGCCCTGGACGAGCCGCTGCCCGACGAGCACCGGCAGCGGCTCCTCACCGAACTGGGTTCCCTGGAGTACACCACCGTGCGCTCCTCGGCCGGCATACCGCGCCTCGCCGAGGCGGTCCGGCTGACGGGCGTCCCGCAGAACCGGGTGCGCGCGGCGGTGGCCCTGGGCACGGCGCTGGCCGGCCGGGGCGAGGCCCGTGCCGCGGTCGACGTACTGCGCTCCCTCGACCCGCAACTGACAGGCCACCCCGACCTGGCCCGTACGGTGCACGTCGCCTCGGCGCTGCTCTCCGATCACGACCAGGAGATCCGGCAGGAGGTCTACCACTGGCTGCGCGAGGCCGCCGGCCGCTCCCCGGGCCTGGTCGGCACGGCGGGCCAGGCACTGCTCGTACGGTACGAGGCGTCGGCAGGCCTGCTCTCGGCGGACGCCGCCATGGAACGCGTACGCGCCCTCCTCGCGGAGCCCGTCGAACCGTTCGCGGAGCCCTACCTGCTGGGCACGGCCGCCGCCGTCGCCCAGTGGGCCGACGAACTGGAGGAGGCCGGCCGGCTCGTCGAACGCGGCCTGGCCCGACAGCGACCGTCCCTGCTGCACCCGATGCACCGGGCGCTGCTCAACGTACGGGCCGACATCGCCGCGGCCCGCGGCGACTACGCGCGGCTGCTCACCGGGCCCGAGGCCAGGCGGCCGGCGGGGTCCCGCCCGGGCCCGGCCAACGGACAGGCCCACGCGGTGGTCGCGCTCGTCGAGACCGGCCGGGTGCCGGAGGCCGGCCGGCTCGCGGGCGGCTTCGACCTGCGCGACGCACAGGATTCCTGGGAGCTGAACCGGTTCCTGTACGCGCGAGGTGTGCTGCGGTCCGCCGCCGGAGACCCGGCGGGCGCACTCGACGACTTCCTTGAGTGCGGGCGCCGCCAGTCGGCCCGCGATGTGGTCAGCCCCGTCGTCACCCCCTGGCGGACGGCCGCGGCGGAGTGCTGTCTGGCGCTCGGCCGGCCCCTGGAGGCGCTGGAACTGGCCGGCGAGGAACTGCGGCTGGCCCAGGTGTGGAACACCCCGCGCCTGGTGGGCCGTGCACTGCGGGTGCTCGGCATGGCGACCGGCGGACGGCGCGGTCTGGCCCTCGCGGACCAGTCCGTCCGTATGCTGCGGGACGCCTCACGGGACGCCTCGGTGGAACCGGAGCTGATTCCCGCGCTGGTCGCGCAGGGCCGCCAGCTCACCGCCGCCGGGGAGCGGGCCCGCGCTCGCGACTGCCTGCGGGAGGCGGCCGAACGCGCCGAACGGCTGGGCGCCGTACGGCTGCGGGCCACCGCCGAGGAGGCCCTGCGCGAGGGCGGCGCCCGCCGGACCGCGACGGCGCTCACCGGCTCGGACGCGCTCACCGGCAGCGAGCGTCGCATAGCCGAGCTGGCCGCCGGCGGCCGTACCAACACGGAGATCGCGGCCCTGCTGCACCTCGCACGCCGCACCGTGGAGACACATCTGACCAGCACCTACCGGAAGTTGGGCATACGCCGACGAACCGAACTGCCGACCGTGCTGGGCCGGCAGCAGCGGAACGGAGGACGGGCGACGGGAACGGGTACCGGGGCGGGTGACGGGGCGGGCGACGGGGACGGGTGACGGAAACGGGGGGACCTACTTGACCGGTTCGGGCTGCGGTGCGTTCTCCGTCTCCGCCGTGCCCGCCGGGGGGTCGTCGTCGGCCGGAGTCCGCACGGAGTCGAGCAGCAGCTGGGCCACGTCCACGACCGTGATGGATTCCTTGGCCTTGCCGTCGTTCTTCTTGCCGTTGACCGAGTCGGTCAGCATGACGAGGCAGAACGGGCAGGCGGTGGAGACGATGTCGGGGTTCAGCGAGAGGGCCTCATCAACACGCTCGTTGTTGATGCGCTTGCCGATCCGCTCCTCCATCCACATCCGCGCGCCGCCGGCGCCGCAGCAGAAGCCACGCTCCTTGTGGCGGTGCATCTCCTGCTGGCGCAGGCCCGGGACGGCGCTCATGATCTCGCGCGGGGGCGTGTAGATCTTGTTGTGACGTCCCAGGTAGCAGGGGTCGTGGTAGGTGATGAGGCCCTCGACCGGGGTCACCGGGATCAGCTTGCCCTCGTCGATCAGGTGCTGGAGCAGCTGGGTGTGGTGGATGACCTCGTAGTCGCCGCCGAGCTGCGGGTACTCGTTGCCCAGGGTGTTGAGGCAGTGCGGGCAGGTCGCGACGATCTTCTTCGCGGACTTGGGCTTCTTCGACTCGGCGGTGAAGTTGCCCTCGTCGTCCATCTCCTCGCCGAAGGCCATGTTCAGCGCGGAGACGTTCTCCATGCCGAGCTCCTGGAACAGGGGCTCGTTGCCGAGACGCCGGGCCGAGTCACCGGTGCACTTCTCGTCGCCGCCCATGATGGCGAACTTGACGCCCGCCATGTGCAGCAGTTCGGCGAAGGCCTTGGTGGTCTTCTTGGCCCGGTCCTCCAGGGCGCCCGCGCAGCCGACCCAGTACAGGTACTCGACCTCGGTGAGGTCCTCGATGTCGCGTCCGACGACCGGGATCTCGAAGTCGACCTCCTTGGTCCACTCAAGACGCTGCTTCTTGGCCAGACCCCAGGGGTTGCCCTTCTTCTCCAGGTTCTTGAGCATCGTCCCGGCCTCGGACGGGAAGGCGCTCTCGATCATCACCTGGTAGCGGCGCATGTCGACGATGTGGTCGATGTGCTCGATGTCGACGGGGCACTGCTCGACACAGGCGCCGCAGCTGGTGCAGGACCACAGGACGTCGGGGTCGATGACCCCGTTCTCCTCAAGGGTGCCGATCAGCGGCCGCTCGGCCTCGGCGAGAGCGGCGGCGGGCACGTCCTTGAGCTGCTCGGCACTCGCCTTCTCGTTGCCTTCCATGTCCTTGCCGCCGCCCGCGAGCAGGTACGGGGCCTTGGCGTGCGCGTGGTCGCGCAGGGACATGATGAGGAGCTTCGGGGAGAGCGGCTTGCCGGTGTTCCAGGCGGGGCACTGCGACTGACAGCGCCCGCACTCGGTGCAGGTGGAGAAGTCGAGCAGCCCTTTCCAGGAGAACTGCTCGACCTGGGAGACACCGAAGACGTCGTCGTCACCGGGATCGGTGAAGTCGATCGGCTTACCGCCGGAGGCCATCGGCAACAGGGCACCCAACGCGGTACCACCCTCGGCGTTCCGCTTGAACCAGATGTTCGGGAAGGCCAGGAAGCGGTGCCAGGCGACACCCATGTTGGTGTTGAGCGAGACGACGATCATCCACACGAAGGACGTGCCGATCTTGATCGTCGCGACGAGGTAGACCAGGTTCTGCAGCGCGCCCAGACTCAGGCCCTTGAAGGCCAGGACCAGCGGGTACGAGGCGAAGTACCCGGCCTCGTAGCCCTCGACGTGGTGGATCGCGCCCTCCAGGCCGCGCAGCACGTAGATGGCGAGGCCGATGGTGAGGATGACGTACTCGACGAAGTACGCCTGACCGGACTTGGAGCCCGCGAAGCGGGACTTGCGGCCGGCCCGCGAGGGCAGGCTCAGCAGCCGGATCACCATGAGCACGGCGATGCCCAGGATCGTCATGACGCCGATGAACTCGATGTAGAGCTCGAACGGCAGGAACCCACCGATGACCGGCAGCACCCAGTCGGCCTGGAAGAGCTGGCCGAAGGCCTGGAGGAGGGTCGGCGGCAGCGTCAGGAAGCCGACCGCCACGAACCAGTGGGCGAAACCGACGATGCCCCACCGGTTCATCCGGGTGTGACCGAGGAACTCCTTCACCAGCGTCACGCTGCGCTGGTAGGGGTTGTCGGTGCGGCTTCCGGCGGGCACCGGCTGGCCGAGCTTGAAGTACCGGACGAACTGGCCGATGGCGCGTGCGAGCAGCGCGACGCCGACCACGGTCAGGACCAGCGACACGATGATCGCGGCGAGTTGCATTTCGGGGCTCCTCGGGCCTGCGAGGTTACATTACTGAGCGGTAGCTTACGCAGTCCTTCGACACTACCCATTCCTCTGCCCGCACTGTAGTCAGGGGTGCCGTGATCTGCGTCGCTGAGGCTTACCTGGGTACGCGTGGCGGGCCGGGTGCCCCGCGGGACTGCATCGATGTGCGGCTCCGCCGCGTGGGCGCGCTCAGCCGCCAAGGGCCCGCAGCCGACAGCGGCGGGGCGGCTTTTCAGGGGCGCGGGGAACTGCGCGACCAGCCCCCACCGGCCCGCAGGCGGTAATCAGCCGCAGTCAGCCGCAGGCGCACCCGCAGGCGCAAGCGCAGGTCAGAACCCAAAGTGCGCGTAAGCAAGAGATAAGAGTTGAGCCTGCACGACTCACCTCTGTTGACCACGCGGCGAGCGTCGTGCACACTTGAGCCTGTTCCACTCAAGTCATTGCTGGAGGAATTGAAATGGCACGTGCGGTCGGCATCGACCTGGGCACGACTAACTCCGTCGTCAGCGTTCTGGAGGGCGGTGAGCCCACCGTCATCACCAACGCCGAGGGCGCCAGGACCACGCCGTCCGTCGTCGCCTTCGCCAAGAACGGTGAGGTGCTCGTCGGAGAGGTCGCGAAGCGCCAGGCGGTCACGAACGTGGACCGGACCATCAGGTCCGTGAAGCGTCACATGGGCACGGACTGGAAGATCGAGCTCGACGGGAAGCACTTCAACCCGCAGCAGATGAGCGCGTTCATCCTGCAGAAGCTGAAGCGCGACGCCGAGGCGTACCTGGGCGAGAAGGTGGCCGACGCGGTCATCACCGTCCCGGCGTACTTCAACGACTCCGAGCGCCAGGCGACGAAGGAGGCCGGCGAGATCGCGGGCCTGAACGTCCTGCGTATCGTCAACGAGCCGACGGCCGCCGCCCTGGCCTACGGTCTCGACAAGGACGACCAGACGATCCTCGTCTTCGACCTCGGTGGCGGCACGTTCGACGTGTCCCTCCTGGAGATCGGCGACGGCGTTGTCGAGGTGAAGGCCACCAACGGTGACAACCACCTCGGTGGTGACGACTGGGACCAGCGTGTCGTCGACTACCTGGTCAAGCAGTTCAACAGCGGCCACGGCGTGGACCTCGGCAAGGACAAGATGGCGCTCCAGCGCCTGCGCGAGGCCGCGGAGAAGGCCAAGATCGAGCTGTCCTCGTCCACCGAGACCTCGATCAACCTGCCCTACATCACGGCGTCCGCCGAGGGCCCGCTGCACCTGGACGAGAAGCTCACGCGCGCCCAGTTCCAGCAGCTCACCGCTGACCTTCTGGAGCGCTGCAAGACGCCGTTCCACAACGTCATCAAGGACGCCGGCATCCAGCTGAGCGAGATCGACCACGTCGTTCTCGTCGGTGGCTCCACCCGGATGCCCGCCGTCGCGGAGCTCGTCAAGGAGCTGACCGGCGGCCAGGACGCCAACAAGGGCGTCAACCCGGACGAGGTCGTCGCCATCGGCGCCGCCCTCCAGGCCGGTGTCCTCAAGGGCGAGGTCAAGGACGTCCTGCTCCTCGACGTGACCCCGCTGTCCCTCGGTATCGAGACCAAGGGAGGGATCATGACCAAGCTCATCGAGCGCAACACCACGATCCCGACCAAGCGGTCCGAGATCTTCACGACGGCCGAGGACAACCAGCCGTCGGTGCAGATCCAGGTCTACCAGGGCGAGCGCGAGATCGCGGCGTACAACAAGAAGCTCGGCATGTTCGAGCTGACCGGTCTGCCGCCGGCCCCGCGCGGGGTCCCGCAGATCGAGGTCGCCTTCGACATCGACGCCAACGGCATCATGCACGTGACCGCGAAGGACCTGGGCACGGGCAAGGAGCAGAAGATGACCGTCACCGGCGGCTCCTCGCTGCCGAAGGACGAGGTCGACCGGATGCGCCAGGAGGCCGAGCAGTACGCGGACGAGGACCACCGCCGCCGCGAGGCCGCCGAAGCCCGTAACCAGGGCGAGCAGCTCGTCTACCAGACGGAGAAGTTCCTCAAGGACAACGAGGAGAAGGTCCCCGGCGACGTCAAGACCGAGGTCGAGGCGAGTGTCGAGGAGCTGAAGGCCGCGCTCAAGGGCGAGTCCGCCGAAGGCGACAACACCGCCGAGATCCGTACGGCCACCGAAAAGGTCGCCGCCGTCTCCCAGAAGCTGGGCCAGGCGATGTACGCCGACGCCCAGGCCTCGCAGGGTGCTGCGGGCGCCGAGGCGCCCGGTGACGGCGCGGGTCCCGACGAGGGCGCCAAGGCAGCCGACGACGACGTCGTCGACGCCGAGATCGTCGACGAGGACCGTGACCGCAAGGACGGTGCCGCGTGACGGAGGAGACCCCGGGCTTCGACGAGCAGCCCGACGTCCCCTCCGGCGCCACCCCTGAAGACGCCGAGCCGAAGGCCGCCCCCTCCTCCGCGGAGGACGGGGCGGCCCCGGCAGGGGACACGGCAGCAGCTCAGTCAGCAGCCCAGATCGCAGGCCTGACGGCCCAGCTGGACCAGGTCCGTACGGCGCTCAACGAGCGTACGGCGGACGTCCAGCGGATCCAGGCCGAGTACCAGAACTACCGCCGCAGGGTCGAGCGCGACCGGATCGCGGTCAAGGAGCTCGCCGTGGCGAACCTCCTGACCGAGCTCCTGCCCGTACTCGACGACATCGGCCGCGCACGGGAACACGGCGAACTGGTCGGCGGCTTCAAGTCGGTGGCCGAGTCGCTGGAGGCCATCGCGTCGAAGATGGGCCTGCAGCAGTTCGGCAAGGAGGGCGAGCCCTTCGATCCGATGATCCACGAGGCCCTGATGCACTCGTACGCGCCGGACGTCACGGAGACGACGTGCGTGGCGATTCTGCAGCCGGGGTATCGGTTCGGCGAGCGCACCATCCGCCCCGCGCGGGTGGCGGTGGCCGAGCCGCAGCCGGGCGCTCAGCCGGTCAAGGGCGATGAGACGGACGCGGCGAACCAGGCGGCCGACGACAAGGAGAGCGGTGGCCCGGACGAGGGCTGACGTGAAACAGGGCGTACGCGCGCCCCTTTGCACCGAGCACGTCGAGCGCGTACGTGAGAGTGGCGTACGGAAGGAGGGGCGTCGAGGATGAGCACCAAGGACTTCATCGAGAAGGACTACTACAAGGTCCTCGGCATTCCCAAGGACGCCACCGAGGCAGAGATCAAGAAGGCGTACCGGAAGCTCGCCCGCGAGTTCCACCCGGACGCCAACAAGGGGAACGCGAAGGCCGAGGAGCGCTTCAAGGAGATCTCCGAGGCGAACGACATCCTCGGGGACCCCAAGAAGCGCAAGGAGTACGACGAGGCCCGCGCCCTCTTCGGCAACGGCGGCTACCGGCCCGGCCCCGGCGCCTCGGGCGGCTCCTTCAACTTCGACCTGGGCGACCTCTTCGGAGGCGGCCCCCAGGGCGGAGCGGGTGGAGCCGGCGGGGCCGGGGGCGCCGGTGGTGCCGGCGGCTTCGGCGGCGGCATAGGTGACGTCTTCGGAGGCCTGTTCAACCGCGGCGGTACGGGCGGCCCCGGCACCCGTACGCAGCCGCGGCGCGGCCAGGACATCGACACCGAGGTCACGCTCAGCTTCACGGAGGCGGTGGACGGCGCGACCGTTCCGCTCCGCATGACCTCGCAGTCGCCCTGCAAGGCCTGTTCGGGCACCGGCGACAAGAACGGCACACCGCGTGTGTGCCCGACCTGTGTCGGCACCGGCCAGGTGGCGCGCGGTTCGGGCGGCGGCTTCTCGCTGACCGACCCGTGCCCGGACTGCAAGGGCCGCGGCCTGATCGCGGAGCACGCCTGCGCGGTCTGCAAGGGCTCGGGGCGCGCGAAGTCGTCCCGGACCATGCAGGTCCGTATCCCGGCCGGAGTGTCGGACGGACAGCGCATCCGGCTGCGCGGCAAGGGCGCACCGGGCGAACGGGGCGGGCCCTCGGGCGACCTGTACGTCACCGTGCACGTGGACGCGCACCCGGTCTTCGGCCGCAGGGGCGACAACCTCACCGTCACCGTGCCCGTCACCTTCGTGGAGGCGGCACTCGGCGGCGAGGTCCGCGTGCCCACGCTCGGGGGGCCTCCGGTCACCCTGAAGCTGCCGCCGGGCACGCCCAACGGCCGTACGATGCGCGCCCGCGGCAAAGGCGCGGTCCGCAAGGACGGCACCCGCGGGGATCTGCTGGTCACAGTCGAGGTGAGTGTCCCGGCGGACCTGACGGGGAAGGCTCGCGACGCGCTGGAGGCGTATCGCGAGGCGACCGCGGAGGAGGATCCGCGGGCGGAGCTGTTCCAGGCCGCGAAGGGAGCATGAGGACACCATGGACGCACCGGGACGCCGTCGGCAGAACTCATTCACCGGCAGGGCCTATGAGCTGACCGAGGAAACACCGGTGTACGTCATCTCGGTGGCCGCCCAGCTCTCCGGTCTGCACCCGCAGACGCTGCGTCAGTACGACCGCCTCGGCCTGGTGTCCCCGGACCGCACGGCCGGGCGCGGCCGCCGCTACTCGGCCCGCGACATCGAACTGCTGCGCACGGTCCAGCAGTTGTCGCAGGACGAGGGCATCAACCTCGCCGGCATCAAGCGCATCATCGAGCTGGAGAACCAGGTCGCCGCGCTCCAGTCCCGCGTGGCGGACCTGCAGGCGGCCCTCGACGGCGCGGCATCAACCATGCAGCAACGCGAGGCCGCGGTCCACGCCTCGTACCGCCGAGACCTGGTCCCGTACCAGGAGGTCCAGCACACGAGCGCGCTGGTCGTCTGGCGCCCGAAGCGCCCACCGACGGACTGACGCACACGCAGGCACGTAGGTACCTCGGCACCTCGGCATGCTGAAGGGGCCCGGAGATTCAACTCGAACCTCCGGGCCCCTTCAACGTCAACTCGTAAGGAAACCTGTCATCGTCCGCCTGTGGCGAGGGCTATATAGCCATGGTGCGGCATGCGGTTCGTTCCCAAGAGTCGCCGGGTACGCTCCTTCGGTCCTTGGTCGAGAGGAGTTGCTGAGTGGCCCGGTCAGGTGGACCCGTTCTGCGTACCCAGAGGCTTGTGATGGAGCCGATCCGCCGTGGGGACAGCGACGATCTCTTTGAGGCTGTGGTCAGTCAGGACGGCGTCATGCGATGGCTGGCGACCGGCCGGGCGGACAGCCGATCCGCGGCCGAGGTCATGTGCGAGGGCCACGTCGCCCACTGGACCAGACACGGCTATGGCGACTTCGCGGTCAGGGATGCCGCAACGCACGGGTTTCTCGGCCGGGTGGGACTGCGCAATCGGGCCCAGCACGGAGTTGACCTCGGTTTCGCCCTGCACCCACGGGCACAGGGCCGCGGGGTCGCAGGCGAGGCGGGCCGCGCGTGCCTGGACCTGGCGTTTCGCCACCTCTCGCTCCCTGCTGTTTTCGCGTTCGTCCTGCCTGACAACGCGGCCTCGATCGCGGTACTGCGCCGCCTGGGAGCCAAGGCGGACGGGACTGTCCAGTCCAGCGGCCTGCATTGTCTGCGCTACCGGTTCGACCCCGCCGCGACGGCCGACACGGCCGACACGGCCGCGATGGTCACTGCGGAGCATGTGGTGGACGACGGTTGCGCGGGCCTCCAGCTGGTCCACGCGACGGGCCCCGGTTCTGCGGAGGACGGGGCCGCACTCCGCCACGGCCGCCCCGACCCCTTCGGGGTGAACGGGCTCGGTCTGGTGTGGGCCGACAAGCAGCACACTCTCACCGCTGTTTCCGAAGGCCGGCCGGTGGCTTCCGCGGGATGGCTGCTGCGGGACATGGCCTTCGACGGTTTGCCGCGCCGCGCCGCGGGGCTGGGTGGTGTGCTGGTGCACCCCGCTCATCGAGGCCGGGGCATCGGCCGGACGGTGATCAGCGTGGCGGTCGAACACGCACGAGCGGCCGGCGCCGAGACGATGATTCTGCTCTGCCGCCCGGACCTGGTCCCGTTCTACACGCAGCTGGGATGGAGCCGGCTCTCGGTTCCCATAACCTTCCGGCAGCCCGACGGCGCGCGGACCTCGCCACTGACCAGCATGATCTACGACCTGGCCGGCCTGCCTGATCCAACCATCAGCGTGGACCTGCGGGGCCTGCCCTTTTGATGTGATGGGCAGAACTCGGACGCGGGGCGCCGGAGATCCTCGACTCCGCGAGTGCCACCGGGCAAGGAGGTCCGTACGCGGCACGGGGCCGCCGAACAACGACAGCTCTGCGAACTGCTCGCCAAGCTGCTCGACGGCCACCGGCCGCAATCTGCGTAGGCCCAGAACTCCCAGCTCAGATGACGACCGAAATGCAGCCGCACGAGGGTGTTCCATAGGCGTTCGAGCTCCGTCGCTCTACGTCGAGAATCCTTCAACTCCCTTGCGTGACCGGCGAAAACGCCAACAACCCGGCCTTGGGCCTTGCCGAGTACGGACGTGCACCGTGGTCTACGTCTACGTCTACGTCTGCGGGGTGGGCGTTCGGACGTTCATTCGTTCGCCGGGTCTTGCAAAGATGCTGAGGATCTCTGACGGCTCCTGTCCCGTGCTGCCGAACCAGTGCGGCACGTGGGTGTCGAACTCGGCCACCTCGCCAGGCCCGAGGACCCAGTCCCGCTCGCCGAGGACACATCGCATGTGTCCGGACAGGACGTAAATCCATTCGTGACCGTCGTGTGCCCGAGGCTCTGGGCTGACCTTGCTGGTCGGGATGACGATCTTCCATACCTGCATGCCGTCGGGCTGCCGGGTGAGCGGGATGACCGTCCTGCCCTTGACGTGGCCAGGCTTGAGGCGGATGCGTGGGTCGCCCACTTCGGGCGCGCCGACAAGGTCGTCCAGTGGCACCCGGTAGGCCTGCGAGAGGGCGAGGAGAAGTTCCAGGGTTGGTCGGCGCTGTCCGGTCTCGAGTCGCGAGAGCGTGCTCTTCGAGATGCCGGTGGCGGTCGCCAGACTGGTCAGGGTGATGTGACGCCGGGTGCGGAGCTGCTTCAGCCGCGGCCCCGCCTGCTCAAGCACGGCGGCGATAGCTTCTTGGGATTCGTCCACGAGCCTCATCCCACTGCGGATTCCCGGAAACAGCAACGTCTGTTGGCGAAGGACCCGCGCGGCTTCAGCCTTGTGGACATGAGTCAGTACGACGTAGTGATCATCGGCGGGGGTGCTGCCGGACTGTCCGCAGCCGTTGTCCTTTCGCGGGCCCGCCGCAAGATTCTCGTGGTCGACGCCGGTAAGCCGCGCAACGCCCCGGCCGCCCACATGCACGGCTACCTGTCGCGGGACGGCCTCCCACCCGGTGAGCTCCTGGCGCTCGGCCGGGCCGAAGTGAACAGCTACGGTGGCGACATCCTCGAGGGCGCCGCAACCGAGCTGGTGCCCGACGGCCGAAGCGGGTTCTGGGTCCTGCTCGCCGACGGGCAGCGCATCCCGGCACGGCGGCTTCTGGTGACAACCGGCCTACGTGACGAGCTACCCGACGTGCCGGGATTGCGCGACCGTTGGGCTCGCGATGTCCTGCACTGCCCCTACTGCCACGGCCACGAGGTCCGCGACCGCCGGCTCGGCGTCATCGGCGGCAGCCCCGGCGCGGTCCGGTACGCACAGATCGTGCGCCAGTGGACCCACGACCTCGTCTACTTCACCCCGCCCGACATGCTCACCGCAACAGAGCGATCCGAGTTGGCCGCCCGCACCATCGACGTGGTCGAGGGCACCATCGCGCAGCTGGTCATAGAGGACGACCAACTGCGCGGCGTACGGATGGACGACGGCCGTGCGGTTCTTCGCGATGCGCTGTTCGTGCCGCCCCGGTTCGTGCCGAACAGCCGTCTCCTCCGCGGCCTCGGACCAGCGGTCGACGACGACGGCTGGGTCGTAGTCGACGGGACCGGTCGTAGCAGCGTCCCCGGCGTCTGGGCCGCCGGCAATGTGGTGGATCCGCGCGCCCAGGTGATCACCGCCGCCGGTGCCGGCTCCGCGGCCGCCATCGCGCTCAACACCGAGCTGGTCGCCGACGACGTGCGCAATGCCGTCCGCGACCTCAACCAGGGCCTCGTGTCCTGACCTCCAGGCAAACAGCCCGGGAACAGAACAACTCCACCCCGCCGCACCCTTCAGCACGAGCCAAGGAGCGACATGACCAATCCGAACCACAGCCCCAGCGCCATCCCAGGGCCGAACCCCACTCCCGGTCCCGGCGTGGCCGGCCCGCCGACAAAGCACCAGCTGGCGCTCATGATATGGCTGGCCGTCTTCCCGACCCTCACCGTCCTCAATCTTGCCCTCGGCGAGCGGCTGAGCACGCTCGCCCCGGTCCTGCGCACCTTCGTGCTCGCCACCATCGCGGTGCCGATCGTGATCTACGGGCTGATGCCGCAGTTGCACCGACTCCGGGTGCGCATCCTGACCCGGTAGGCAGGCCGCTGAACCAGCCGAACCAGGGGTTCGAGGATCGGCAGCCGCCCGGCAGACCGAAGGCGTCAGAGACGCGCAACCGAGCGAGCCGGGCGTCGATTCGGCCAAGGTCGTCGAGAACATGCGGGATCCCCGAGCTCAGGCCGTCGGCGGACTGGAGCAGCCGTTGCGCCGCTGGGAGGTCACCGTTAACGCTCCGGACGTGAGCGTGGAACGGATCGGCCCTCTCTCATGCGCAGGATCAAGGTGACCGCGTCCTCCGAGCGGGTTCCGGGAGTCAGGAGTTCCTGCAAGAGGAGGCCGCGAATCGCGGCAATGGTGACGGTGGCCATATCCCGCGCTTCCTTCGTGTCGAGCCCTTCGCGTTCCGCGAGTGAGGACAGCATCACGGTCAGGTCGCCGATCGACTCCACGAACTCACGGAAGTCCTCGGGGCCGTACGCGGCCAGTCCGACGACGTAGAAGAAGCCGCGGGCACGCGACAGCTGCTCCGGCCGGGTGTAAGTACGCCAGATCGCCACAACGAAATCGTCGAAGGTGCCCTGCTGGGCGGCCTCCAGAAGTGCCTCGTTGTCACGGGATCGCTGCGCCGTGAGCATGGCGGCCAAGACGCCCGGGAGTGACCCGAAGTGGTAGCGCAACAGGGCGTGGCTGGTCTCGATCCGGGCGGCGATCTCACGGAGTGACATCTCCGGTGAGGGAAGGGCCTCGCCGAAGGCGTCGAGAAGCCGTTCCAGGAGTCGCTCGTGCGCGCTGCCCTTGCGTTCCGAGGTTGACAGGATCACTCCCACGGTTTATCCATTGGAAAAGAAAGTTTGGGCGGTTCCGTGTTGCTTCGCACATGGTCGCAGTCAGCTCGCAACAGTGGAGGATCGGCCATGGGACCTGCTCATGTGGTCGGCGCGGCGGTCATCGACGGATCGGGGCGCGATCCCAGCAACCTCGACATCACTATCGAGTACGGCCGCACGAGTACGGCCGCACTATCGAGAACGGCCGCATCACCCGACTCGGTGCCTCCAGTGCGCACGGCGAGCAGATGACGAAGGCGCTCACTGTCGCCAAGCACGCAGGAGTACGGATCGGGCCGGGTTCCGACCTCATCGGTCCGGCCCAGGACCGTCGCGGCAAAGAACTCAGCCTGCGCGCAGCTCTCGAGACGCCGGTGGAAGCGCTCGTGGCGGCGACCCGGACCAACGCCGAGATCCTCGGCCTGTCCGGCCAGGTGGGTGTCATCGCTCCCGGCGCGCAGGCAGACCTCGTTCCTTGGAACGGCAACCCGCTCGAAGACCCAGAACTGTTCTCCGACCCCACCAACGCCGTCCTCGTCATGCAGGCCGGCCAAATCGTGAAGGACCTCAGATGAGCACCATGTGGCAGGGATGCCTCGCCCACACCGACTACTTCGAGATGCGCTCCAGCGGTGGGCACGACTACGGCATCTGGGTCACCACACCACCGCGCTACGACCCTGCCGCGGCGCCAGCGCCTGTCGTGTACGTCCTCGACGGCAACTGGGCCGTGGGCATGACCGCCCCACTCATCGTCACGCAACTGGACCCCATGCAGTCGATCCAGCCCTACGTCCAAGTCAGCGTGGGCTACGCGGGCGAGGAAGCAGAGCACTGGGAGCGGCTGCGCAACCGCGACCTCGTGCCCCCCGGCGAACCCATCGCGAAGGAGTACATCGACGCGGTGGAGATGGGGGTCGAAACAGGCACGACGACTCGCGAGCAAGCCGACGCCTACCTCGCTGAACTGAGCGACAGCCGCGGGGACATGTTCCTGGACTTCCTCACCGACGACCTGCACCCGCGGATCGAACGCGACTACGGCACAGCCCCGAGCGGTCACGGCCTCTTCGGCTACTCCTACGGCGGACTCTTCAGCCTCTACGCCTGGCTCACCAAAAGCACCTTCTTCGAGAGCATCGGCGCAGGCAGCCCCGGCATCGTCAATGCAGACAGCCAGGTCTTCGCCCTTCTTCAAGCCATGGGTGACACCCTGCCTGCCACCAAGCTCCACGTGACCTTCAACGACCGAGAAATCCTCGGAGACATCGCGGTCTACCAGAACCTCGCGAAGTACACGGCCACGTTCCTCCACCAACTCACCTCGCGCAACGGCTCCGTCACCAGCGCACTCATGCACGAAACCCACGTGACCGGGCTGCAGGCATCCTTCCTCAGCTACCTCAGGACCTGCCGTGCCCAGTAGGCCTGGACGCCGCGGCTCTGCCTGACCGCCGCGCTGGGCGGCGGCGCTCCTGGCCAGTGCCGCCGCCCCGAGCGCCTGGCACCACTCGCCGCACCCGACCGGTACGCGTTTCGAGCCCGAGCCGGTCGCGCCGGGCGTCGCGACGCCGCGGAGATCCATAACGCGCCCTAGCGGTGAGCGCGCTTCGTCGCGGTGGTGCGGGCGTGGTGGAGGAGCCCCGCGAGGCCCTGCGGGGCGGTGGCGAGGATGATGTCGGGGGTGTCGCTCTCGCGGAGGCGGATGGTTCCGTCGGGGGCGGTGGCCAGGTAGAGGCATTCGCCCTGTGGACCGCCGCTGAACGTCGACTTCTGCCAGGTGAGTTCAGGCATCCGTGTCTCCCTAGAGGGTGTAGAGGACGTGCTGGATGAGAGCCAGAGAGTCCTTCACGGAGTGTGCTTCTGGGGCCAACGATACGTCGATCGGGGGCAACGCGTAATCGGCGAGTCGCGCGAACAGCCTCTCGTATTGGAGCAGGGTTTCCTGGCCGCCCAAGTACCGGATCCCGGTCGGCTGTTCGAGGACCACCGTGCCCAGTCGTGGCACGGAAGGGATCAGATGGACGAAGTTCCCGCTGACGGCGGCATGCGCCTGGGAGCTGAACGGATAGATCCGGATGGTCAGGTGGGGGAGCCGGGCCAGCTCGATGAGATGGAGCAGCTGTTCGCGTACCACCTCTGTGCCACCGAACTTCATGTGCAGGGCGGACTCGTGGATGACGGCGTGTACGGACGGAGGGTTCTCGCGGGTGAGGATCCTCTGCCGTTCCATGCGGAACTTCAAGGCGTCCCCGATGTCCTCGTTCTCGAAACCCAGTTGCGGGGTGGCGAAGACGGCCTGTGCGTAGTCGGCCGTCTGGAAGAGTCCCGGGATGAACAGTGACTGGTGCAACCGCACTTCGACCGCGTCACTTTCCAGCTCCGCCATGTTCAAGGGCCCTTGTTCCATGGGCCTCTTGTAGGCCGTCCACCACCCCTTGCCTGTTGCCTCAGACATGGCGACCAGAGCCTCGACGTAGGTCTTATCCGTGCACCCATAGAGGCGACACAGCTCACGGAGTCGTTCCATCAGGATGGTCGTCTTCGCTGTCTCGATCTGGCTCAGCTGGGCCCTGCCCATACCGATCCGCTCGGCAGCCTCGCCCGCACTGAAACCCGCTTGTTCGCGCAGGTGTTTGAGCTCGTAGCCGAGTCGGCGCTGGCGTTCGCTGATGGTGGTGCGCAGTCCCACGGTTCACTCCTAGTCGGTCGCCCAAAGTCTCTCCAGATCACGGGAGTTCGTCCACCGATCGAGTGAGCGGCTTGAACAATGTAAACCCATGTAGCTACTTTAGGTTCGGCTCCAGTTACCCAAAGGAGTCGCCCATCCTCCCCTGCCCACAAGCCGACAGAGCACCCGCCCCTCCATCCGGGAGCGCGCGGACATCGCCATCGCCGGGCCCGACCCACGACTGGAGCCCACGTCCATGAATCCCGCCCGCAGTGCCACCCACCGGTCGCTGCAACCGAGCCACGAATACAGCCTGTTCGCGCCGGCTGACGCCACCGCGCCCCGCGTCTGCCGGGACTTCGTGCGGGCGGTCCTGTTCACGCACGACCGGGAACCCCTCGTCATGCCCGCCGCGCTCTGCATCTCGGAGCTCGTCACGAACGTCCATCTGCACACGAAGGGCACCGCCATACTCCGAGTCCGACTCAACTCGGCGCGCCTCCACGTGAGCGTCCTCGACGAGAGTCCTGATCCACCGGTCGTCGCACGCCCCGCCGCAGGGGCCGTCGCCTGCTGGGGGCGAGGGCTCGCCCTCGTCGAAGAGGTGGCGGACAGGTGGGGCGTCGCCGACGGGAGAGCGGGGCGATACGCGAAGGAGGTGTGGTTCGAGCTGCGGTCGGCGGGGTGAGTCGTCTCTGCTTCGTCGGTTCGAGTGAACCGAGGATGTTTCCGCAGGTGAGTCCCTGTGGCTCCCTACCGTGATGGCGTTGTTGTGCCACGAGCATGCCCAGTCCACACCTCAGGAGGCGACATCGCTATGGCCGCTCCGGCACACGAGGGGCCCGAGACCATGACCGAGTCCAGGGCCGAGCCTCCGTGCCTGTCCGAGAACGGGCCCGGCCTCGACGAGGTTCTGTGGCAGGCGTGGAAGGCCATGGAACTCCCCGAGGGCTACCGCGCTGAGATCATCGAGGGAGCCATCGAGGTGTCGCCCACCGGTCGGTTTTCGCACGGCCAGATCATCAACCTGCTCCGGGATGACCTGGTGCTCTTTCTGAAGGACGGTGACTTCGCCGCGTGGAGTGACTTCAACGTCATCCACAAGGGGGAGCGTCTTGATTCCCGATCTCTTCATCGCCCCCAGAGACACGGAGCGGTACGTCACCGCCGACGGGGTGGGGATCACCGCAGCCGCTGTCCGTAAACGGGGACAGGGGCGGGGACAGGGGCGGGGACGGGGAGCGGGACGGACTGAGGCGCGCCGGGCCGGCGGCGCTGCCGGTTGCCGTGCCCGCCCGGACTACCGGCCCAGGCTCTGCCAGACCGTGAGCGCCAGAGCCAGGAACGACGTGGCTGCCGCGAGTGAGGGCAGGGGCCAGCGGGTGCGCTCAAGCGCCTCGATACGGGTCTCGTGTTCGTCAAGGGTCTTGTCGGTCTGGTCGGCGCGCTGGAGCAGGAGCGCGAGGTCGCCTCGCGTGGTGGCGAAGCCGACGTCGACCGAACGACGCAGGCGTTCCAGTTCCAGGACGACCTCCTCGGTCTCGGTCGCTGTCATCGGGTACCTCCCGCGCTCGTCGTCCGCATGGCATCGGTCATCGTGACGCTCCTTATACGTTTCGTGGTTTTCGGGGTTTCCCCCTTGCCTCTCCTTCTCGGCGGTGAGGGGTGTGGCCATGGGGTTTCCTCAGTTGACGGGGGTGACGGTGATGAAGCGGTACATGAACGCGGTCGAGGCGGTCGTACCGCCCGTTGCGTTCGCCTTGTGGACTGGGGCGGGGGCGAGTTGGGCCCAGACGGTGCCGGTGTAGTACCAGTACTGCTTCGGCGTGCTGAGCCGGCAGAGCATGCCCGCCACCGGGGCGGTCACCTTGGTGTCCCGGGCGGCGCTGTCGGCGAACCGCAGCACGGTCCGGCCGTCCACGGCCTCGGCGAACGCGTCCGGCTCCAACGGCTGTTCCTGCGCGGACGGTTCACTCACACCGCGCTCCCCGGTGCCTTGAGCAGCTCTCCGTAGGAGATTCTGCTGCTGGTCAGGGCGTCGAGCGACGCGTTCTGCGCCTAGATCAGGGCGTACGTACGCGTGGCGCCGTACTCCGGATCGACCGGCAGGTCCGGGGTGAGGCCGGTGTCGGACGGCACACCGTTGTAGGAGGTGCCGCGCAGGGTCAGGGTCTGCTGCGGGGCCGCGCCGGACGCGCAGGTGGTGCCGGCGCCGCAGTAGCCTTTGGCCATGGCTGCCGAAGAAGCGCTTGTGCCGAAAAGGGCCGGAAAGCCGGGAAAGGGCCGTTTCGCCGCATCCCTGGCCGTGCGGATGAGCGGAGCCAAACGGCATGCGCCGCGTGTAGTGCTGGCTCTTCCTGGAGGCGACCGCTGGCCGTTCGAGAGCGGGGAAATCGCCGGCATGGCGCGCCGGGCTGCCACGCTCGGTGAGTTCCTGGCTCCCGGGGCGGGCGTGGAGCCCTGGATCTACACCGCGCGGATACACCGGTTGCCGGAACTCCGGCTCGCGAATGCCGCGGAGTGGATCGAGGACTGGGCCGTCGTACCGCCCACGTCCCTCCTCACCAGGGACGCGCCGCCGGACAACCAGCTCCTCGCGAACGCGAAGAGGTACGGACTGTTCGACTCACGCGGCACGGCCGAAGCGGTCAAGGCGATCACGGCAGGTCTCCCCAAGGGCGGGGTTCCGACATTGGTGCTGTTCCACGTCTGGGCGCCGAGCTCTGACGACACCTCCCTCGCCGACCAGTTGGAGGCGGCGTCCGGTGCGAACGTCTTCTGGCAGTTCCTCGGTGACCCGGACCTGACGCATGTGCTCAGGAAGCTCGACGCACTTCGGGCCCAGGCCCCACACATCACGAACGTGAGCCTCTTCCGGGGGTGGAACATTCCCGAGGGCATTCCCGAGTACTTTCTCTTCCGGGGCGCCCTGAAGCCGTTCGTGCGATGGTGCCGTCAGCCGAAGAACTGAGCGAGCTCCAGAGCGCTGGGCTGCTGTCGCCGAAGCGGCGGTGCCGTGTCCGTCACCGGCTCCTTCTCCTCCGCGCCGGGACGCGGAAGGGGCTCGGGGAAGTCGATCGGCTCGCTGTCCTCGTCCCGGTTGACCGTCGCGAACATCCAGTTCGCCTCCGCGAGCTGGTCCACGACGGAGGCGAGCAGGTAGTCGGTGACCGACCAGTCCGCCGCCTCGCCGTGCAGATCGCGGGCTGTCGCGCTGTCCCGGGGAAGGTGCTGGACCAGCACCGAGAGCCGCCGCGACGACAGCTGCCCCCGGCCACATGGACGCTCCCTTCGGGGGAGGGGGTCTTCGGGGCTTTCCGGGACTTTCCGGAGATCCGGGGCGTCGCGCCCGGGGATCCCCGGAGTTTCAGGGCAACACAAAGCGGCAGGTCCGCCGCCCGTCCGCCGGGCGCAGCTCTGCCGCTGCATCCAATGTGACACCGGTCGGGCAAACGTGCAACCGGCTTGTGCCGGAGGGCTATTCGGGCGTACGCAGAAGAGAACCCCGGCCGTGGCCGGGGTGTACGGGCCGACTGTTCAATCGGCATTGTCGGCGCGCAGGAGCAGGTCGAGCAGCCCGGGGAAGCGCGCCTCGAACTCCCCGCGGCGCAGTCGGTTGACCCGCTTGGGCCCCTGGTCGCGCTGTTCGACCAGGCCGGCGCCGCGCAAGACCGAGAAGTGGTGGCTGAGTGCGGCTTTGCCGACGGGTACGTCGAAGCTGCCACAGCTGCGCGTCCAGTCGGTGGAGCCCGCCAACTCCCGGATCAACTGGATGCGTACAGGATCGGCGAGCGCGGACAGCGCGGTCAGGACGGAAACTCTGTCGGGGTCCGTGTGCACCGGTGCGGCGCGGTGTCCGCCGCCCGCAGCCTGGTTCGGCATGCCGCTCTCCTCGCCATGCGTAGCCGCGCTGGGGCACCCCGCGGAGTGTCCCAGCCCCTTGCTGAGTGTTCGATGGATATCTTACACTCCGAGTGTTCGATTCTTGTTGAACACCTTGTCGGAAGGAACGTGCTGTCATGCGTGTGGTCGAGTTCCAGGAGTACGGCGGCCCCGAAGTACTGAAGGTCGTACGGGCCGACACCCCCGAGCCGGGTCCCGGCCAGGTCACCATCGACGCCACCTATGCGGGCGTGAACTTCGCGGACCTCAAGGCGCGGGCCGAGGGATACCGGGTGGAATCGCTGCCCTTCGTCCCCGGCCTGGAAGTCTCCGGACGGATCCGGGCCGTCGGCCACGGCGTCGAGGGGCTGCGCCCGGGGCAGGAAGTCGCTGCGCTCACCGAGGGCGGCGCCTACGCGGAGGTAGTGGTCGCCGAGGCCGCCACCGTCTTCCCGCTCCCGGAGGGCATGGACCTGCGGACCGCGGCCGCGCTCCCCACCGTGCTGCCGACCGCGCATGCCCTGCTCCACGAGGTGGGGCGGCTGCGCGCCGGAGAGAGTGTGCTGGTGCACGGAGCTGCGGGCGGTATCGGCACGGTGGCCGGGCAGTTGGCCAAGGCGGCGGGCGCGAGCGCGGTGTACGGAGTGGTCTCCTCCGGGGCCAAGGCCGCGCACGCCCTCAAGTACGGCTACGACGAGGTGTTCACCACGGACTCCTTCCCCGGCGAGGTCCGCCTGGCCACCGGCGGCAGGGGGGTCGATCTGGTGCTCGACCCGGTAGGTGGCGACACCCTTCGCCGAGGCCTCGACACGCTGGCCGTCTTCGGGCGCCTGGTGTCCTTCGGTAATGCGAGTGGAGCCGAGCCGTGGCGGGTCGGGCAGTCCGAACTCTATGTGGAGGGCCGTTCGGTCGCGGGCTTCTCCATCCTGACTCTTGCGCGGTCGGCGCCCGAGGTACTGCGGTCGCTCACCGAGAGTGCCTTCCGCACGGTCACCGACGGCACCGTGGAGCTTCCGATCACCGCGGAGTTCCCCCTCTCGGAGGCGGCCGCGGCCCACACCTTGATGGGCGGGCGCACCTCGGTGGGCAAGCTGCTGCTGCGGATGGCCGGCTGAACACGGCACCCCACCACGGGCCAGCGGGCGTTCGTATTGCGGATCAGTGGTCGTGGCGCCGGGCCTGGTACGTCGTTCGTTCGGCGGCGAAGACGTCCTCCAGGCGGAACAGGCGTCGTCGGCCCTGTGTGTCGGCGGACCGCAGATGGCCGCGCTGCACCCACTTGCGGATGGTCGCGGTCGTGACGCCCGCCTCGTCGGCGGCCAGCTCAGTGGTGATCAAAGGGGTGGTGATCAAGGGGGTGTTCAGGGCTCCGTTCACGAGTGCTCGGCCTCCAGCACCCGTCGGCACGCGGGATTGACGCACCTGATCTCGGCCCGTTCCGGGAGCGCCCGCAGGGAGACGCAGTCGCATGCGGGGCAGCGGCCGGGCAGCCGTACGAGCTGCTCCGGGTCGCCGAGCGCGCGGGCGCAGCGTGCGGCCATCCGCCGGGTCTCGTCCTCGACGTGCGGAGCGAGCAGCGGGTCGGCGGCGATGCGGTCCAGCAGTCCGGCGACACGGCGCAGCCGTACCGGTACGGAGGCCGGAGGCACCGGCCGCAGACCGAACCGTTCACGTACGGCCTCCTCCAGCTCGACGACTCCGTCGGTGATGTCCCGTACGGCGTCGGAGACGTAGAGCCGGACCGGAGCGGTCGTACCGCCGACGGGTCCGCCACCACGCCGCTCCCGCAGTCCCCCGCGGCCCGCGGGAGACAACTCGTCGACGAGGTCCGGCCACCGGCGGACGAGCGAGGCGATCCACACGGCTGCTCCACTCTGGTGCTCGCTCATCGGCTGACCTCGCGTCCGTTGCGCCACAGGCGGCCACCGCTGACCCCGTCGAACCAGGTGTGCGAGGGGTCGACGACAGCCTCGCACTGCTTGCGGATCGGGCACCGATCGCAGGCGCGTAACACGGCCTCGGCCTCGGCGGGGACCCGTGTGAACACCGAACTCCCGGACAGGTGGGCGCAGGCGGCTTCTCTGCGCCAGTCCAGTTCCTTGCTCGGTGCGCTGGGTGAGCTCGGTGTGCTCAGTGCGTTCGGCGCGACGGAAAACGCGGGAGAACGGCGGGCGGCGTGGGTGGCGGTGGTGGATGTCATGGCGGCTACGGGCGGCTGGTTGGGCACGTGCAACCCCTCCCCATGTATGGGAACATGTGTTCGATAGTTGCGGGCGAGCGGTTAGAGTCGCATGTTGCGAGCGCGTACGCAAGTGATTACGTTCCGTGAAGGGTGTGGTGTGGTGACGGCTTGTCAATCCCGCCTGAGCTGCGCAGAGTTAGTGAATCCGCCGAATCTCCACAGTTACGCGCGAGCGCGCACACACCTTGGTGCGGGTGCGATCGGTACGCTGCCCCGGCGACGAGGGGAGAGCCGACACATGGCTTCGAGCGCACGGGCCGGGGCCCGTACGGATCAGACGTACCGGGCCGCGGGGCTCCAGGAGTTCGCCGGCTGGATCGAGGACCTGCTGCGCGCCCGGGGCTACGACATCGACAGCCCGCGCGGTGGCGGACGGTCGAAGCTCGCCGACGACGCGGGCGTGCACCGGGCCGCCGTGAGCCGGCTGCTCCAGCGGCAGTCCATGCCCGACCTGGAGACGATGCGGCGCATCGCGGCCGTACTCGGCGTGCCCCTGCGGGAGATGCTCATCCGCTCGGGCCGGCTGACCGAGGACGACCTGCCGCTCACCGGTGGCCACCCCGCCGACGGCGAGGAGCACCTGCGGCTCAGCCCCGAGGAGGCCGCCTGCCGGATGGGTGTCCCGCCCGAGCTGCGGGATCTGTTCGCCAAGGTGGCACGGCAGTTCCTGCCGGAGGGCGGTTGACGGAGGAGGGACCGGAGCACGGCATGGGTGACTCAGCAGGCGGCGGTACAGGCGCAGGCGGCGGTACGGGCAGGGGCGACGCCAGTGGTGGTGGCGGCGAGGCTCAGCGCGTCGCCGGACTCGTGGGCGAACTCCTCGACGTACTGGCCGAGAAGGTCCGCTCGGAAGGTCCGGACGCCGTCCGCGTGCTCACCGAGGAAGAGCTCCAGCGGCATCAACTGAGCTGGTTCCGTGCGGGCTGGGAGGAACACGCCCGCGCGTCCGGCCAGGAGCACCTGGTGGGGCCGGACCGCCCGTTGGACCACCCGCCGGCCCGCCTCCTCCCCTTCCCTGAACGTCCGCCGAGCGACGCGGACTGAGCGTGGGGTGGGGTGGGGTGGGCTCAAGCTGCCCCGGCCCCGGCCTCGGCGCGCGTGTAGTGCAGCAGGACCACCCCGTTGCCGAAGACGCGGGACTCGACGAGGTGCAGGCGGGCGAGCGCGTCGGTGTCGCGGAAGAGGGGGCGGCCGTGCCCGAGGAGCACCGGGTGTACGTAGATCAGGTACTCGTCGATCAGGTCATGGCGCCGGAACTCCGCCGCCAGCTCCGCCCCGCCGACCGCGAGGTCCCCGCCGGGCTGTTCCTTGAGCGCCCTGATGACATCGGGAGCGACCTCCCGTACGACGGTCGCGTTCCAGTCGGCCTTGTCCAGCGTCCGCGAGTAGACGACCTTCGGCATGTCCCGCCAGATGGCGGCGAACTCGCGGACGACCTCGGGGTTCTCGGGGTCCTCGTCGGCGGTCGGCCAGTACTCCGCCATCAGTTCGTGGGAGACGCGGCCGGTCAGGAAGCCGCCCAGCGCGCTGATGCGTTCGTTGAAGTGCCGGTGCAGTTCGTCGTCGACCAGGTGCCAGTCGATCTCTCGGTTCGGACCCTCGAAGAAACCGTCGAGGGAGACGGACATGCTCAGGACGATCTTTCGCATCGCGGACCTCGCTGTGGAGTGAGCCGTGGAGTGAACCGTGGAGTGTGTGGAACGGACCGGTTCGTGGGCTGCGTTGGACTGCGTCGGGTTACGTCTGGGCTGCGTTGGGCTGACAGAGACGGTAGTCCAGCCCCGGCTCGGCGGGGGTCGGTCCAGGTGGGCCGCGGTCGCGCGACGAACGGCCCGGAGCGTGGGCACTCGCGGATTTCCGGTCAGTCGCGAGTGCCCGTACTCCGGGCCGTTCTGTCGATCGTGGTCAAACGCGAAAGATTTCCCGGGAAAAGTCGGGAAAAGTCGAGAAAAGTTCAGGGAGTCGGAGGTGCGGGCGCCGCGGGTCTGCCGGCGGCCGTGGCGGACGGGCCGACCGTCACGGCCGGGCAGCCCGCGGCCAGTGCAGTTATGAGGCATCGGGGCATGGTGCGCATGCAAACTCCGTGTGACTGGTGACTGGTGACTGATGGAGTGATGGAGTGGTAGGGACAAGTTGTCTGATCCCAGGAACTTCCGGGTGCGGCTCCGCCGCAATCCATGCGCCGCCGATCAGGTGCTCACACTGCCCCGAATGTGGCGTTCTGTCACCTTTCACGCCTCTATGGGGCAAGGTGTGCGCGAGGTGCGGCGTGCGGGGGCGTTGTGGACCCTCACTCTGTGGATTCGCCCGACTTCACCCCTGTCTCTCCACAGGTTTCTGTTGCGATCTCGTTAGCAGTTACTCCTTGACGCCCCGGGGAACCCCCGCGTTGTCTTTTTGTCACCTGGGCCCGCACTGTCGCCCTTGTACGGAAGGCACCCGAAGTGAACCGCGCCACACGTCGTACCGCCCTGGCCGCCACCGCCGCCTCCTTGGCCCTGACCCTTGCCGCGTGCGGCAGCGGTGACGGCGGCGCCGAAGCGAGTCCCACCAAGGGTGACGACATCACGGTGGGCCTGCTGCTGCCGGAGAAGGCGAACTCCCGCTACGAGAAGTTCGACTACCCCATCATCAAGAAGAAGGTCGGCACACTCACGGACGGCAAGGGAAAGGTCGTCTACGCCAACGCCGGGCAGAACGCCGCCGTGCAGAACCGGCAGCTCGATCAGATGGTGGACGACAAGGTCGACGTGCTGCTGGTGGACGCCGTGGACTCCCATGCCATCGCAGCCGGAGTGAAGAAGGCCAAGGCCGCGGGGGTTCCCGTCATCGCGTACGACCGGCTGGCCGAGGGGCCGATCGACGCGTACATCTCGTTCGACAACGAGGAGGTCGGGCAGATGCAGGGCCGGGCCCTCGCCGACCGGCTGGACGGCGGCAGGTCCCAGAAGATCGTCATGATGAACGGTGCGGTGACGGACCCGAACGCTGCCCAGTTCAAGGCGGCCGCCCTCGGGGAACTGAAGGGCAAGGTGACTATCGCCAAGACGTACGACACCGCGGACTGGAAGCCGGCGAACGCCCGGGCCAACATGGTGGAGGCCATCTCGTCCATCGGAGTCGACAACATCGCCGGGGTGTACTCCGCCAACGACGGCATGGCCGGCGGCGTCATCTCCGCGCTCAAGGCCGCGGGTGTCACCAAGCTGCCGCCGGTCACCGGCCAGGACGCGGAGCTGGACGCCGTGCGGCGCATCCTCCTCGGCGACCAGTTCATGAGCGTCTACAAGCCGTACCCCGAGGAGGCCGAGACCGCCGCCGAGGTGGCCGTGGCCCGCGTCCGCGGCTACGGCATCGAGTTCGACTCGCTCACCCCCGACAGGGTCTCCAGCCCCACCGACAAGAGCATCCCGGCCAGCCTCGTCCAGGTCTCCGCCCTGACCCGGAAGACCATCGAGTCGACGGTCATCCAGGACGGCATCTACACGGCCGACGAGATCTGCACCGCCAAGTACCAGGCGGAGTGCGACTCGCTCGGCATCAAGTAGGCGGTACCCACAGCCCGCACCCCCTGCACCCCGCGCCCCGCACCCCCTGCACCCCGCGCGCCTCGCACAAACCGAAGTTCGGCCGGTTCCATCGGTTGGGGCGCTCTCGGAGCGGGTCCGCGGGCGGTTCCGGCCCCGCCGGGCCGCCCGGGCATCTCGTCCCGCGCGTCGGACAACGTGTACGCGTCACGCAGATCCTCCATGACCCGACGTCGGCCTGACATCGCCCTGACGTCGTCCTGACGTCGTCCTGGCGTCGGACGCGGCCCGCGACGCGACGGCCGTCCGATGGTTTCCGGCAGCTCATACGGGCTACGCGCCCGTCGGCGCGGGTGCGCGCCGCCGCCGCTCACACCTTGCTGCAACGAGTCATACGGAGGTGTACTCAAAGGCGGATCAAGTGGTGCGATAAGGGTCATGGAGGCGGGGGAGCCGTGTTGCGGAGCCAGGGGACGCCGCGCATAGTTGCGCTGCGGAAGAGGCTGGAACCGGGGGTTGAGGAGATGGCCGGGCACAGGACGGAAGCGCATACACACGGTGCTGACCGCCTGTGCGATGCCGGAGACCGGGTCTACTCACGGGCGGTGCGACGCGGCCGGGTGTCCCGCCAGGACGCCGAGTCGGTGCCCTGCCTGGTCGACCTGGCGCTGCTGCACCCCGACCCCGACGACATGGGCTGGCTGGTGCCGACCTCGCCGCAGGAAGTCATGACACGCCTGCTGCGGGAGATGCACGAGCACGTCGCCGCGACACAGTCGCGCATGGGCGAGGCGGTGTCCGCCTTCGAGTGGTACGCGACCCTCGGCGGCGACGCGCGCTCACCCTCCGAGGGCGTGGCGATCCGGGTGCTCGACGGACTGCCCCGCATCCGGGCCGCCATGGACGCGGCGACCGAGGCCTGCACGTCCGAGGTGCTGGCCGTCCAGCCGGGCGGCATCCGCCGCGAGGACGAACTCTCCGAGGGCCTGCACCGGGCGCTCGCGCTGTGCCGTCGCGGCGTGCGCATGCGTGACCTGTACACGCACGTGGCCCGGCACGGTCAGGGCCTGCGGAACTACATGGAGTTGCTGGAGGACGCGGCGGAGGCCCGCACCCTCGACGAGGTCACCGAGCGGCTCATCGTCTTCGACCGTACGGTCGCGTTCATACCCGCCAGCCCGGACCGCACGATCGCGCTGGAGCTGAGGCACCCGGCGCTGGTGGACTACCTGGTCACCGTCTTCGAACGGCTCTGGCGCCTGGCGGTCCCCCTCGCCGCGCCCCTCCCGGACACAGGCATCGAGGGCATCACCCACCGCGAACGCTCCATCGCGGCGCTGCTCGCGGAAGGGCACCAGGACGCGGTCGTCGCGGAGCGTCTGGGCATCAGCGTCCGTACGTGCCGGGCCCACATCGCCCGGCTCTCGGAGACGCTGGGTGCCGCCAGTCGTACGCAGCTGGGGGTGCGGATCGCCCAGGCCGGCCTCGACGGGCCGCCGCGCTCCCCAGAACTCCAGCCCCTCACCGTCCCCGGCCAGGAGTCCCCGACCGACCGGTGACCCGGACCGGACCCGACAGGTGACCTGGACCTGACCCGACCGGTGACCCGACCGGTGACCCGGGCGGGACGGGCGCTCACTCCGTGGCGTCCTGTTTCAGGATTCCCGACATGGCGATCAGATAGCCGAGCTGGGCCCGGCTGCCGCTGCCCAGGGCGGTGGCCAGTTTCGCTATGTGGGCACGGCAGGTTCGTACGTTCATGCCGAGGCGGCGGGCTATGGCCTCGTCGACATAGCCCTCCACCAGGAGCTTGGCGATGGAGTGCTGGATGTTCGTGATGCCGTCGGGGGCGGTTTCGTAGGGGGCGCCGGCGGTCAGCGGGACCGCCCGGCCCCAGACGAACTCGAAGACCTTGATCAGGTAGCGGACGAGGCCCGGGTGCCGCAGCTCCAGGGCGACCTGCTGGTCGTCGCGCGTGGGGATGAAGGCGACGGTCTCGTCGCAGACGATGAGGCGTTCGACCAGCTCGTCGATGGTGCGGTACTCGACCTTGCCCTCCGCGAGCTGGGCCACGTAGGCCAGCCGCTCGGGGTTGTAGCGGGCCGTGTGCTGGTAGAGGGTCCGTATTCGTACACCGCGTTCGATCAACGGCTTGTCGCGCTCCAGCCCTTGGAGCAGGCTGCGCTCGGAACCGCGGTCGCTCGGCTGGATCGTGAGCATCTCGGTCTGACACTGGGCCGTGGCCTGGTCGAGCGCCGCGTTGATACGGTCGCCGCCCTCCAGCACGGTGATCGAGTGGGTGGGCGTCGCTTCCTGCACGCGGAGAGCCATGAATGGCTCAAAAGCGTCGGCCAGCTCCAGCGAGAGGCGTCTGCGGGCGGTGATCTCGCGCTCTATGGGATTGAGCCGTTGCGCCAGAGCGACCGACGGGGGTACAGGGCGCAGCCAGTCCGCGTCGTCGGGATCGGGGTGAAGGAGCGCGAACTCCATCAAACAGGGGGCGGGTTCCACGTCCTCGCGGGCGATGCGTCCTGCGCGCAGAGCGGTCGCGTAAAGACGGCCACCTTCCTTACACAGTTCGGCCACCGAATGGGGATGTGTCGCCTTTGAACCGTTTATTGCCAAATCTCCACCCCCCAGGGTCCTGAACGTGCAGGAACATGATGCATCGATTATGTGGTCATGACGTGCCCGAATGAGCCATCGTCGTACTCGACGGGGGAAGACGGAACTTTCAAGTGAGGACGAAGCCGACTATGCGTAAGAAAATGCTTCGCTCGGTGCTTGTCGCCGCCTTCTCCGCCGTCGTGGCGTTCGGAGCTTTGAGCGACGTCTCCGCCGCGAAGAGCGATGATCGCGCCGACAGTCACTGGCCGACAGCGGCCGTGGACTTTCAGGCAACCGATGTCCCGGACTCCCACTGGCCCGCTCCACCGGTGGATGAGGGTTCCGGGGGCTGACATGACGACTCCTCCCGACGACCGTTCCTTCCGCCGAGAGATGGCCACGGCCTATCGCTCGGGCTGGCACTTCATCGACCTGGCCACCGCCATCCCCCACGGCGGTGACTCGTTGATGGTGACCGTCTTCGGAGAACCGGTCGTGGTGACGCGGGACGACGAGGACGACGTACGGGCGTACCGCTGTCTGCGACGGCCCCGGGGGGCGCCGCAGCCGGTACGGTGCGCCATTCGGTACGGAATGGTCTTTGTGAACCTCGATCAGCGCGACCATCGCCTGATCGAGCCGGCAGCCCCGGACGTACGAACCATCTCAGCCACCCCCCGCAGTGCCTGACGCGATTCCCCCGTCGTTTCAAATCGCTCAGGCGCTTCCCCCCCGCAGCGGCGTCACCGTGACCTGAACACGGTGACGCCGCTGCAGTTTCCAGGCATGTTTCATGCTGTTCCCGGTCTCCACAAGGGGGGAAACCGGCCTCGTGCCCGCAGACCCCGTGGGTCCCGTCGGCCCCGCCGGCGTCAGCAGTTCCCCATCGCCGAGGTCAGCGCGATCTCGATGACCACCCGGGACGGATTGGGCGCCGGCGTCCTGCGGTAGCGCTCGGCGTAGCGGCGTACCGCCTCCGCGACCCGCTCGGGGTCCCCGGACACCGTCGCGCGCCCCTCCAGCGTCGCCCACCGCCGCCCCTCCAGCTGGCAGACGGCGGCCGTCATCCCGTCGTCCCCGGCGGTCAGCACGTTCCGTACCTTCCTGCTGGACTTGTTGGCGATGACCCGAGCCAGACCGGCCTGCGGATCGTATGTAACTCCGACCGGCACCACATGAGGGGTGCCGTCGGGACGGAGGGTGGTCAGGGTGCACACGTGACGCTCCCGCCAGAAGCCGAGATACGAGTCGCCGGGATCGCGCGGGTTTACGGGGTACGAGGCCATGGAGCGGAACCTAGCCCCCGTACCGGTACGGGACGCGCCTGCCCCTCCCCGTGCCCCCGTCGATACCTGACCGCCGGTACCTGACCGCCGGTACCTGACCACCGATACTCGGTCACCGGTACTCGGTCACCGGTACTTGGCCGTGCGACGCCCCGCAGCCCCCTTGAGTGGAATAGACTCAACTTTGTGTACGTTGGTTGGGTCAGCCAACACCGGACGAGTGTGAGTGTGAGCACGAGGAGGAGAACGCGAAAGTGGATGCCGAGCTGACGAACAGGAGCCGGGACGCGATCAACGCGGCCAGCAGCAGGGCCGTGTCCGAGGGCCACCCGGACCTGACTCCCGCGCACCTGCTGCTCGCGCTGCTGGCCGGGCAGGAGAACGAGAACATCACCGATCTGCTGGCCGCGGTCGAGGCCGACCAGGCGGCCGTACGGACCGGCACCGAGCGCCTCCTGAGCGCGCTGCCCAGCGTGACCGGCTCCACCGTCGCCCCGCCGCAGCCCAACCGTGAGCTGCTCGCGGTCATCGCCGACGCGTCCGAGCGGGCCAAGGAACTCGGGGACGAGTACCTCTCCACCGAGCACATGCTCATCGCGCTCGCCGCCAAGGGCGGCGCGGCCGGCGACGTACTCTCCCAGCAAGGGGCCAGCGCCAAGAAGCTGCTGGAAGCGTTCGAGAAGAGCAGGGGAGGGCGCCGGGTGACCACCCCGGATCCCGAGGGCCAGTACAAGGCACTCGAAAAGTTCGGTACCGACTTCACCGCCGCGGCACGGGAAGGCAAGCTCGACCCTGTCATCGGCCGTGACCAGGAGATTCGCCGCGTCGTCCAGGTGCTGTCCCGGCGCACCAAGAACAACCCCGTCCTCATCGGGGAGCCGGGCGTCGGCAAGACCGCCGTGGTGGAAGGGCTCGCCCAGCGGATCGTCAAGGGCGACGTGCCCGAGTCCCTCAAGAACAAGCGGCTGGTCTCCCTCGACCTGGGCGCGATGGTCGCGGGCGCGAAGTACCGCGGTGAGTTCGAGGAGCGGCTCAAGACCGTGCTCGCGGAGATCAAGGACTCCGACGGGCAGATCGTCACCTTCATCGACGAGCTGCACACCGTCGTGGGCGCCGGCGCCGGCGGGGATTCGGCCATGGACGCCGGAAACATGCTGAAGCCCATGCTGGCCCGCGGCGAGCTGCGCATGGTCGGTGCCACCACCCTGGACGAGTACCGCGAGCGGATCGAGAAGGACGCGGCACTGGAGCGGCGCTTCCAGCAGGTGCTGGTCGCCGAGCCGAGCGTCGAGGACACCATCGCCATCCTGCGCGGACTCAAGGGACGGTACGAGGCCCACCACAAGGTGGTCATCGCGGACAGCGCGCTCGTCGCCGCCGCGACCCTCTCCGACCGGTACATCACCTCCCGCTTCCTGCCCGACAAGGCCATCGACCTCGTCGACGAGGCCGCGTCCCGGCTGCGCATGGAGATCGACTCGTCGCCCGTCGAGATCGACGAGCTCCAGCGGGTCGTGGACCGGCTGCGCATGGAGGAGCTGGCACTCGACAAGGAGACCGACCCGGCCTCCAAGCAGCGCCTGGAGAAGCTGCGCCGCGACCTCGCCGACAAGGACGAGGAACTGCGCGGTCTCACCGCCCGCTGGGAGAAGGAGAAGAAGTCCCTCAACCGGGTCGGTGAGCTGAAGGAGAGGCTCGACGAACTGCGCGGCCAGGCCGAGCGGGCCCAGCGCGACGGCGACTTCGACACCGCCTCCAAGCTCCTCTACGGCGAGATCCCCACCCTGGAGAGGGACCTGGAGGAAGCCTCCGAGGCCGAGGAGGCGGTCGCCAAGGACACGATGGTGAAGGAGGAGGTCGGCCCGGACGACATCGCGGACGTGGTCGGCGCCTGGACCGGCATCCCCGCCGGCCGCCTCCTGGAGGGCGAGACGCAGAAGCTCCTGCGCATGGAGGAGGAGCTGGGCCGCCGACTGATCGGCCAGAGCGAGGCCGTGCAGGCCGTGTCGGACGCCGTGCGCCGTACGCGTGCGGGCATCGCCGACCCGGACCGCCCGACCGGCTCGTTCCTCTTCCTCGGCCCCACCGGTGTCGGCAAGACCGAGCTGGCCAAGGCCCTCGCGGACTTCCTCTTCGACGACGAGCGGGCCATGATCCGCATCGACATGTCGGAGTACGGCGAGAAGCACAGCGTGGCCCGACTGGTGGGCGCGCCTCCCGGCTACATCGGTTACGAGGAGGGCGGCCAGCTCACCGAGGCGGTCCGCCGCCGCCCGTACAGCGTCGTGCTCCTGGACGAGGTGGAGAAGGCGCACCCGGAGGTCTTCGACGTCCTGCTCCAGGTCCTGGACGACGGGCGCCTGACGGACGGTCAGGGCCGGACGGTCGACTTCCGCAACACCATCCTGGTCCTCACCTCGAACCTGGGCAGCCAGTTCCTGGTCGAACCGCTGACGAGCGCGGAAGTGAAGAAGGAACAGGTCCTGGAGGTGGTGAGGGCTTCATTCAAGCCGGAGTTCCTCAACCGGCTCGACGACCTGGTGGTCTTCTCGGCCCTCAACAAGACGGAGCTGGAGCGCATCGCCAGGCTCCAGGTCGGCCGCCTCGCGAAGCGGCTCGCCGAGCGCCGGCTCACCCTGGAGGTGACGGACGCGGCGCTGGCCTGGCTCGCGGACGAGGGCAACGACCCGGCGTACGGGGCCCGGCCCCTGCGGCGTCTCGTCCAGACCGCCATCGGCGACCGGCTCGCCAAGGAGATCCTCTCCGGCGAGGTGAACGACGGCGACACGGTCCGCGTGGACGCCTTCGGCGACGGGCTGATCGTGGGGCCGGCGACGGCTCCCGCACAGGACCCGGCACAGGGCCCGGCACAGGGCCCGGCGTCGGGCAAAACGCTCTGAGCGGAATTCCGTCACCAGCGGGGGCGGGGGTTGCGGGCCCCCGCCCCGGATGGGAGAGGATGGCGGGATCCGTACGAAGGGAAAATCACGGTGAGTATCGACCCGTCCTCGATTCCTAGCTTCGGGGGCCAGCCAGAGCCGAACCCCGGCGGACCGGCGGGCCCCGTCGTCCCGGATCAGGACCTTGTGAAGCAGCTCCTGGACCAGATGGAGCTGAAGTATGTCGTCGACGACGAGGGTGACCTCGCGGCGCCGTGGGAGCAGTTCCGTACGTATTTCATGTTCCGTGGCGAGGACGACCAGCAGGTCTTCTCGGTGCGGACGTTCTACGACCGGCCGCACCAGATCGAGGAGAAGCCCCACCTCCTTGAGTCGATCGACGACTGGAACCGGCGCACGCTGTGGCCCAAGGTCTACAGCCACACGCACGACGACGGCACCGTCCGCCTGATCGGCGAGGCGCAGATGCTGATCGGCACGGGCGTCAGCCTGGAGCACTTCGTCTCGTCGACGGTCAGCTGGGTGCGGGCTGCCATCGAGTTCGACAAGTGGCTCGTCGAGCAGCTCGGCCTGGAGCAGGAGATCGACGGGGCCGAGAAGCCCGACGAGACCGAGAAGCCCGAAGAGGGCGAGTAGTCCTCACCCGGAGCACGACCCTGGGTGCATAGCCCCGGGAGCACGGCCTCGGGAGCACAGCCTCGCGTCGGTCCGCGTCGGCCCGCAGCGGCTTGTGCGGGTTCGCGTCGCGGTTCACAGCGGCTTGTGGGCGAGTACGACCAGATATGCCCCGTACGCGAACGAGAGCCCGGTCAGGGCGCCGACCACCAGGGTCGCGTGCCACGGCCGGGCTCTTGCCGTTCGCGCCAGCGCGCACGCCAGCGGCAGCAGCAGCGGGAACGCCGGCAGCAGGAACCGCGGCTTGCACTCGAAGAAGCCGTCGCCACCGGCCGCGACGACCAGCAGCACGCCCGCGTAGACGAGCAGCGGCAGGGGAGCGCGATCGGCGACCAGCAGCCCGTACAGCAGCAGGGCCGCCGCCACGAGCACCATCGACATCGGGAAGATGAGCAGGTCACCCTCCAGCAGCAGATGCCGTACGAAGCGCAGCGCGCCGAGACCGAAGTCGAAGCGCGAGCCCCACCGCCGCTGCACTTCGAGGTATCCGCCGAGCAGATCGCCCTGCCGCCGCCCCACCCACAGCACGTACGCGACCCAGCCGAGGGGTGCGAGCGCCGCGCCCGTCCACAGCCTGTGGGTAACTTTCCCGCGACGCCCGCAGACCTCGTACGCCGCTGCCGCGAGGACCGCCGCCGCCACCGCGAACCCGTTCGGCCGGGCCAGGCCCGCGCACACCGCGAGGGTGCCCGCCCACACCCAGCGACCGGTGAGGACGGCGTACAGCGACCAGGCCGCGAAGGCGGTCAGCACCGGCTCCGTGTACGCCATCGACAGCACGACGGAGTGCGGCAGCAGGCCCCAGAGGAGGACGAGGGCGGTGGCGACGGCCCGGTCGTGCAGCCGGGCCCCGATCGCGTAGATCCCGCAGGCGGCGACCCCGGCGGCCGTCCACGCGATCAGCAGGCCCGCGCCGGGGCCGCTGAGCGGGGTGAGCTGGGTGACGGCCCGCAGCAGCCCCGGATAGAGCGGGAAGAACGCCAGGTCACTGTGGACGACGGCGGAGTGGAGGTGCAGGCTGCGCCCGTAGCCGTCCTCGGCGATCCCGGAATACCAGAGGGAGTCCCAGGACCGCCCGAGCAGGAGGACGGGATGCCCACCGGTCGCCCAGGCGGTCATGGCCACGACCGTGACGCCCAGCAGCCGGGCGGCCAGGAACAGTCCGAGGGCCGTGCCCATCGTCGCGCCCGGAACCGGAACCGGGCGGGAACGGGGACTGCCCTCGCCGGAGGGTGGCGTGACGGCGGGCTGCGCGAGGGTACGTGCGAGGGTCACATCCAAAGATTGCGTGCAATTACTACGATTTGCGAGCAACGCGCGGCCGGGTTGGCCCGGAATCCACCGGTTTCCCACCGTGGCGGCGCGCCACCATGACAGGGGGCGTCCCACGCTTGGCCCTCAATTAGCCCTCAATGGCCACTTCCGCCCATACCGTCTTGCCCGCGGGGTGCCGCGGCTCGGCCCCCCAGCGCAGGGCCAGGACCTCCACCAGGAACAGCCCTCGACCGGACTCGTCCTCGGGCGACGAGGGCGACGAGGGCGACGAGGGCGACGAGGGTGGCGGGACCGTGGGCAGCTGCTTCGCGGACGCGGCGTCCGCGACCTCGACACGCACCAGGCTTGCGGTCGTGTCGAGGACGAGCCGGAGGCCGAAGCCGCGTCCGGGTCCGGGTCCGGGTCCCCGGCCGTGTTGCACGGCGTTCGCCGCGAGTTCGCCGACGACGAGGGCGACCGTGCACGACGCGTCCGACGCGGGCGGGTGGCCCCACTCCTCCATGTGCCGGACGGCGAGACGTCGGGCGAGCCGAGCGCCTCGCGGTGAGGCGGCGAACCGCGCGGCGAGCGAGGGAAGTTCGCGCGCCGCGTCTCCCGAGGTGGTCGTTCCTGTCAGCACGGCTTGTCCGTCCTTGTCTGTCGAGGCCGAAGCCATACCGCGACGTACATGAGTCGTCACGTTCCGTACTCAAGAGTCGCCCGGTCGTCCTACGCTCGACAGGTGACACAGCCTTACTTTTCAGCCTGTAAGGAACGGAAGTGACGCTTTGGCCAACGGAATTGACCCCAGTACGTCGATGGCGGCGCTGTTCGGCGCGCGGGTGCGCAGGCTCCGTACGGCGGCCGGACTGACCCAGGCCGAACTCGGCAACCGGACGCACGTGGTGAGCACGCGGATCACGCAGATCGAGCGGGTGTCCGGGGCGAAGCCGACGCTTGAACTGGCGCGTGCGCTGGATGCGGCCCTCGGCGCGGACGACCTGCTGGTCGACTTGTGGCCGTACGTGTACCGGGAGGCGTTTCCGGACTGGTCGCGGAAGTTCATGGAGTACTCGGCGCGGGCGGTGGTCATCAGGCAGTACGCAGCTCATGTGGTGCCGGGTCTGTTGCAGACGGAGGATTACGCGCGTGCTGTTCTCAGCCTGGACGCTCTGTTGCACGGCGAAGAGCAGTTGGAGGAGCGCATCACAGCCCGTATAGGACGGCAGGAACGGCTGAGTTCGTCCGATCGACCGGAGCTGTGGGTGATCCTCGACGAGGCGGTACTGAGGCGGCCGATCGGCGGCCATGCCGTGATGCGGAAGCAGTTGGCGCGACTACTTGACGCTGCAGCGGAGCGGCACACCACCGTGCAGGTACTGCCGTTCGACCAAGGCGGGCACGAGGCGATGGGCGGCTCGCTGACGACCCTGACCCTGCCGGACGGCTCAGAAGTGGCCTACACAGAGGGCTCGGACTACGGCCAACTCATCGAGGAACCAGCCAACGTCAGTCGCTACAAGGTGATTTACGATCGGCTGCGGGCGGCAGCCCTGCCCCCGCTCATGTCACTCGACATGATCCGGTCCACGATGGAGGGTAACTACCGTGGCTCGAATCTCCCGTCCCGATCTGAACGACGTCGCCTGGCGCAAGAGCAGCTACAGCAATCAGGCGGGGGGCGACTGCGTGGAGGTGGCCGACCGGTTCCGAAAGGCCGTCGTCCCCGTCCGTGACAGCAAGGTCCCGCACGGACCGGCGCTGTACTTCGAAACCGCCGCCTGGGCCGCCTTCATAGGCGAGTTGAAGGTCGGTCACCACCGTCCCTGAGGCGGCCGGGCCCCGGCCGCCGCCCGCGTTCCGGACTCACCGGGTCCTTGTCCGCGAGGGCCCGGCGGGCCGCTGACTTCCCCAAAGAACCGGGGGAAAGAACTACCCGCCCACCCACCCTCCCGGTCGCGCAGCCTGCGTCACCCGTCCGAGTGACTGGCTTGCGAGGGCGGGATTTCGGCGGTTACGTTCGCCGCGACAACCGAAAACAGATACGGCCCCCGGCCGGGGTGTAGGAGTCCCGATCGAGGGCCTGACCAACAAGGAAGACCAACTTCCCGATGGCTGACCCGAAGTCTAACGCGCGCCTGCGCGCCGACGCCGGAGCACCGACCTCCGGCGTGATCCACGTCCGCACCCGCCTCACTGCCGACTTCACGGTGATCTCCAACGCCCTCGCCCAGCGACGCGGCAGCGCGGTCACGGGCGGCGTGGCCCTCTACATCCTCTCCAAGCCCACCGGCACTCCCGTGACCATCGCCGCCCTGTGCGAGCACTTCACCGAGGGCGAGACCCTGATCTCTCGGGCGCTCAGGGAACTCGAAGACGCCGGGTACCTGGAACGCCGCCGCGAGCGGCTGTCCACCGGGCAGATCCGTACGCGTACGTACTTCTACGACGTACCCGGCGGCCCGCACAGCCCGCCCCCAGGCCCGGGCGGGCCTCCCGATCCGCCCGCACCGCCCAAGCCGCGGCGGCCCCGGAAGCAGCCCGCCGTTGTGGCGGTCGCGCCATCGTCGGCGCCTGTACAGGAAACGGAACCTGTACAGGAAACGGAAACGGCGCAGCCGCCCGTACAGGCCGAGGCGGAGCCACCGACCCCGCCCGCCGACACCGCCGCAGACCCGCTCGCCGACGCCGACCCGCAGGCCATCGCCATCCTCGCCGCTCTGCGCCGGGTCGACCCCCGCCTTGTCCTGTCAGCGGAGGAAGCCGCCCGCCTTGCCCCGGCCGTCACCCGGTGGCTCGCGGCAGGCATCCTGCCCACACACATCACGGACCACCTCACCGCAAGGCTCCCGGATCCCTTCAGTACCCGCCCGGTCGGCATCCTCGCCTACCGGCTCAAGGAGACTCCGCTTGCTCTGCCCGCGCCGGCCACAAGAGCAGAAGCCCCAGCCCCGGTACGTCCGACGGTCGTGCCCATGCGGAACTGCGACGGTTGCGACCGGGGGTTCCGCGCGGCGGAACCCGGCCGCTGCCGGGACTGCCGGTCCGGGGACCGGCTCCGTGCGGCCGGTTGAGCCGGTGGCCGTGTGCGCGGTCCACCCGCAGGTGGGAAGCCTGATGTGGCACGATGCGAAACCCGGTGGCGTCACTGTCCGGCAGGATCGCCGCCGACGGGGGCATCGTCACGCGCGTCCGTCGCACGAGGCGCCGGACTCCTGGAGATCGGGCCCTGGACCGTCCGTCACAACTCTCTTGACCTGGAGCGCGCTCCAGATACGAGCATGGCCGGCATGAACACCACCAACCCCCAGATCGTCCTTGGGACAATGGACTTCGGCACCCGCGTCGATCCCGACCGGGCCTTCGCGATCCTCGACTCCTTCGTCGCCGGCGGCGGTGTCTGGCTCGACACCGCGAACTGCTACTCCTTCTGGACCGACCCCAGTGGCGTCGGCGGCGCCAGCGAACGCCTGATCGGCGCGTGGCTCCGGGCCCGCCCAGGCGCGCGCGACACGGTGCGGATCGCCACGAAGGTCCGGCAGAACCCGCTCGTCCCGCACTCCTGGCCGCAGAGCGCCGAAGGACTTTCCGCCCACGCCGTCCACGCCGGTGTGGACGAGAGCCTGGGACGTCTGGGAGTCGATCACATCGATCTGCTGTGGGCTCACGCCGAGGACCGCACCGTGCCACTGGAGGAGACGGTGGACGCCTTCGGCGAGCTGGTCGCGAAGGGGCTGGCTCTGCGGGTCGGGGCGGCGAACCACGCCGCCTGGCGCGTCGAGCGCGCCCGGTCACTCGCACGGGAGCAGCGCGTGGAACCGTGGACGGCCCTGCAACTGCGCCACTCACTCGTCCAGCCTCGCCCGCTCACGCCCGTCGCGGAGGCCGGCCACCGCATGCTCGGCGCCGAGGACCTGGACCTCGCGCGGTCGGAAGGGCTCGCCGTATGGTCGTACAGCGCGTTGATGTGGGGCTCCTACGTGCGCGCGGACAAGCCGCTTCCGCAAACATATGATCACCCCGGGACCATCCGGGTGCTCGCGGTCCTGGACGACGTCGCCGACGAGCTTGCGGCGACGAGGAACCAGGTCGTCCTGGCATGGCTGATGCGGCAGGGAATCGATCCCATCGTCGGCGCGAGCCGGGTGGAGCAGATCGAGGAGGCACTCGCCGCATGCCGTGTGCGGCTCGGTGACGAGCACCTGGCGCGCTTCGCCGAAGCGCGATAGCAGCTGCCGAAGGAGCCCCATGGCCACCGTCACCCCGGCAACAGCCGCCGACCGCACCGGTGTCTCCATCGACACGCTGCGCTACTACGAACGCGAAGGGCTCATCGGCCCGATCCGACGCTCCGCCGGCGGACGCAGGGAGTACACCGAGGACGACCTTTTCTGGATCGGCCTGGTCACGTGCTTCCGCGAGGCCGGCCTCGGCATCGCGGACCTGCGGGAGTTCGTCGCCATTCTGCGCGCCGAGCACCCTCCGCATAACCGGGTCGCCTTCCTTCACGAGCGCCGTGCCGCCCTGGAACAGCGAGTGACGGCTCTGCGCAAGGCAATGGGAATTCTCGACGAGAAGATCGCCTACTACAGCTGAGCGCAGACAGCCCGCACTCGGCTCGCGCCCTGTCCACCCCACATTGCCCACCATCCCGAACTCTTCGCCGTCGGGAACCGACAACCGCTAACGTGCTTCGGCTCATCAACGACCCCATCCGGCACGGGGTACCCGGAAGAAGGGGAGGGGTTCGTGCCGACTCCGACACTGCGGCACGGACCCCTCCCCGAACCTATCTACCGAGGGCAAGACCTCCCGAGACGCACAACGGTGTCTCAAGCGGACCATCTGAGGCAGCCCAGGGAATTCACTCCACTACGACGTTGTCCCCGGCCGAAGTCGACGGCCCGGTGGTGGTGTTGCCGTTGTACGCCCAGCGCCACGTGCCGGTCTTGGACGCCTCCACGGTGGTCTTGAGACCACCCGAGCCGTTCGCGTACACCTTTTTCACCGTGGTGTAGGAGGTGGCTCCGGTGGGCTTGAACTGCAGGCTCACCAGGCGGCCTTCGTAGGAGACGTACTTCTTGGTCTCCCAGTTGGCTCGCGTGACCTTTCCGGTCACGGTGATGGTCCTGCCCTCGGTTACCGGCTCGGGTGAGGCGTTCACGCTCAGGCGGGAGTTGCGCTTGACGTAGGCCGTGAGGCCCTCGTCATCAGTGTCACCGCCGCCGTCCCGGAAGTACACCTCGGCCGCGACCTTCCAGGCTCCGGCCTCGCTGTTGTGCATCTCCCACTCGCTCGGGTCGAAGTACATCGTCTCGTTGAAGTCGCAGACGCCCGAGCTCACCTCGATGCAGTCGCTCGTCTCGACGGCGTGCCACAGTCGATCACCCGCACTGCCGCGATACAGGAATACCGCCGGCCACTTCCAATTGTGGGTGGTCGCCATCCGGAAGGAGGTGGGCACCGCGACCTCGTTCGACACGCCGATCACGATCGGCTTGCCGCCGTTCACCTGGACGCGGGTGAACGAGGCCCCGCCTTCGGCCGCGCCGGCCGGCACTGCGGCCACGCCGGTGAACACCGCGGCCGCGCCACCGGCCACGACAGCTCTCCAGAGCTTCTTCCCCACTTGATCCCCGATCTCTGTACCGAAAGGCGCCGGAGACGCATTCTCCGGCGCCTTTCAGACAGCCGGGATCCACACGGAGTTGCACACCCGTGGATCACGATCGGGCATCAGACGATCTTCGCCTCGCACGAGGCGATGCACCGGGCATCGCAGGGGGCGATCGAGTGAAAGTGGACCGCTCCAACAGCCGCTTCCAAGACCGGCGCATCTCCCTGCTCGAAGCACGACTCCTCGACCCAGGGCAAAGTCCATCGGGTCCACCTCGACCCGGCCGGGCACCCGTTCTGCCTCTGGGTCCGCACCTGACCACGGCCCGGCCCGGCCGGCTGCCGGGCACCTGGCCGTCACTCCGACCTGACTCATCTACCACGGTCGTTCGCGTGATCCTGGGGCTGGCGTAGTCGCCGCCCGCCCCAGGGAACCCCGCTGAGTTCAGGGGATGAGGTCCAGGGTGCGCACCGGTTGCTCCTTCCATGCGTGCGGCCTGATGGTCGCGATCACCGCACCATCCGGCCGGTCGGGGCCGGGCTGGGCGGCGTAGATTCACCGAGCGCGGTTGGGCGTCAGTCCTTGCGGGTGTCGAACCGTGCCCCGGTGGTCAGCAGTGCACCGAGATCGGCGCCCGGCGCGTACTCGACGGGCTCGGCGCCGGCGGTGAACAGCCGTGCCCCCGCCGCGATTCCGCCGAGCGTCAGCGCGTCACCGTCCCGACGGAGCCAGGTGCCCTCGCGCAGTCCGAGGACGGGCACGTCGTTCTCCTCCAGGAACTGTGTCAGCCGCTCCTCGCGGGTCTCGCCCATGTGTGTCCCGGCGGGGTCGGGGTCGAGGTAGTGCGGGTTGATCTGGAAGGGGACCAGGCCGAGCGAGGTGAAGGACGCGGGCTCGACGATCGGCATGTCGTTGGTCGTACGCAGGGTCGGGCAGGCCATGTTGGTGCCCGCGCTCGATCCCATGTAGGGCGCGCCCGCGCGCACTCGCCGCGCGATCGCGTCCACCAGTCCGCCGCGTTGGAGTGCGGAGAGCAGCCGGAAGCTGTTGCCCCCGCCGATGAAGATCGCCTGGGCCTCCGCAGCCGCCGTGCACGGGTTGTCCGCCGTGTGTATACCGCGCACCCGCAGGCCGAGCTCCGCCATGAAGGCGGCGACCTTCGCGGTGTAGCCGTCGTGGTCGGCCAGAGCGTACGGAACGAACAACAGTTCCTGGACGCCGGCCAGATGATCCGCGATGACCTCGCGAGCGTGTTCGAGGTATGTGTGCTCTGGCGCGGCGGAGTTGGACAGCAGAAGCAGCTTCATGGGCGGGTTCATGAGCGGTTCCACGGGCGGGTTCATGGGCGGTTCAGCCTTTCTGGGGGGATGTGCGGGGGGACGAGTGGGAGGCCGGCGGGGTGGTGCCGGGGCGCCGGCCCCGCATCTGGCGCGGCGTGAGCAACTCACCGAGGGACTCCCCGACGGAGCGCAGAGGCACGAGCAACTCGTTCCTCCTGTCGTCGAGTTGCTCGTGCGGCCCGACGAGCGTGAGCGAACCGACCGGTTGCGAGCGCACCATCACCGGCACCGCAAGCCCGGCCGTCGCCGGGTCGTACTCACCCTGTGAGTAGGCGAAGCCGTCCGAGGGCACCCGGCACATCAGTACCTCCAGTTCCGCCGAGTCCGTCACGGTCAGCTCGCTGAAGCTGGCCATGGGCCGCCCGTAGAGCAGCGCGGCGCGCGTCCCGGGCGCGAGCATCCCGAAGTACGCGCGCGAGGTGGCGCCCGCGTGCCCCGGATACAGCTCGCCCGCCAGCCGGTAGGCGCGCAGCGGCCCGGAGGTGCCGTCGGCCGATTCGACGCAGCGCAGATGCGTCCCGTCCGGTACGGCGAACAGCGCGGTCACCCCACTTGCCGCCGCCAGCTGGCGCAGAGCGGGCCGGACGAGGCCGGCCATCCCGCTGTGCCGCTCCCAGGCGGTGGCCATGTGCCAGACGGCGGGGCCCAGCCGGTAGCGGCGGGTCACGGCGTCGGACACCAGGAAGTCGCGGTGCGCGAGGGAGGCCAGCAGCCGCTGGGCCACCGACTTGTCCCAGCCGAACTCCGCCGCCAGGTCGGTCACGCCCCACTCCTCTCTGTCGTGGGAGAAGGCGAGCAGGACCAGCAGCGCCCGGTCCGCGGTCTGAAGTGGTGCTCCTCGATCGGTTGTCACCACCGCACCCTACCTATGCCGATTCCTATATTGGATTCGGCTTCTCTCATATAGGGAAACAGTTGCGCTCTGAAGGGCCCCGGAGAGAGCGTGTCCGGATCCGCACCGCATCCGCATCGAGAGACCCCGCACCAAGGAGCCCCCGTGCTCAAGCACGTACTCGACGTCATCGAACTCCTCGACCGCCCCCAGGCCGACGGACACACGCTCGCCGCCCATCTACGGGGCGTGCTCGACCGTGCGGCGAAGGAGGCGGGCCACCCCGCGTCCGCAACCGTGCTCGAACAGGTCGAGGTGTCGGTGACCCGCGTGGAGGGGCCCAAGGGCGGCACCGACTTCGTCAAGGTCGTCGTTCCCGGCAGCGACGGGGCCCGCTCCGGTGGCGGCGCCCCCACCCTCGGCATCCTCGGCCGCCTCGGCGGCGTCGGTGCCCGCCCCGAGCGCACCGGCATCGTCTCCGACGCGGACGGCGCCGTCGCAGCCCTCTCGGCCGCTGCCAAGCTGCTCGACATGTACGGGCGCGGCGACGTGCTCCAGGGGGACGTGATCCTCAGTACCCACGTCTGTCCCGACGCGCCGACCCGGCCGCACGACCCGGTACCGTTCATGGACTCGCCGGTCTCGACCCTGGACTGCAACCGCCAGGAGATCGACGAGGCCATGGACGCCGTCGTCTCCATCGACACCACCAAGGGCAACCGGCTGCTCAACCACCGGGGCGTCGCCCTGTCGCCGACGGTCAAGGAGGGATGGATCCTGCGGGTCAGCGACGACCTGCTCGGCGTCCTGGAGACCGTCACGGGCGAGGCCGCACACGTGCTTCCCATCACCACGCAGGACATCACGCCCTACGGCAACGGCGTGCACCACATCAACTCGATCATGCAGCCCTGCGTGGCCACCTCCGCACCCGTCGTGGGCCTCGCGCTGACGACCCAGTCCGCCGTCGCGGGCTGCGCCACGGGCGCCAGCCACGAGACCGACATCGCTGCGGCAGGCCGCTTCGCCGTCGAGGCCGCCAAGGAGTACGGGCGGGGAGTCGTCCGGTTCCACGACCCGGACGAGTACGAGCGCCTCATAGCCCTCTACGGCCCGATGACGTGCCTTCAGTCGACCGCCGGAATCACCGAGGACTGAGGCGTCCCAGCCGGAAGGTCCCCACCTGAGCACGGAGCCCCCATGAGCAACCCATCACTTCCGGCGGCGGAAGCCGCCCAGGCCCGGTCGCATCCCAGAGCCCTGGAGCCCGTCACGCTGATCGTGACGGTGCTCCTCAGCGTGCTCGGCGCGGTCATCGGCCTGGTGCTGATCACCACTCTGGGCATCGCGCCCAACACCTCGGTGATCGGCGCGCTGATCGCCATGCTGATCGGGCGCATCCCCTTCGCCGCGATGGCGAGAATGCGCGATCCGCACCGGCAGAACCTCGTCCAGTCCGCGATCTCCGGCTCCACGTTCGCCGCCGCGAACTCCCTGGTCACCCCGATCGCCGTCCCGTTCCTTCTCGGCGAGCCCGGCCTCGTGTGGCCGATGCTCGGCGGCGCGGTCGTGGGTCTGGCCGTCGACAGCTGGGTTCTCTACCGCGTCTTCGACTCGAAGCTGCTCCCCGCCTCGGCGGCCTGGCCCGCCGGCATCGCGGCGGCCGAGACGATCAAAGCGGGCGACGAGGGTGGACGCAAGGCCCGGCTGCTGGGGATCAGCGCGGTCGTCGGCGTCGTCGGCTCCCTCTTCAAGCTGCCGATGAGCGCGGCGGGCGTCGCCTTCCTCGGCAACATCTGGGCGCTGCTGATGTTCGGCGTCGGTCTGCTGGTCGCGCAGTACGCGCCGAGCTTCCACGTCGATCTGGGTGCGAACTACGTGCCGCACGGCGTCATGATCGGAGCCGGTCTCGTCGCGCTGGTGCAGGCGGTGCTGATGATGCGGGACCGCAAGGCGGGCTCCCGGGACGCAGCACCGCAGCGCCTTTCGGCGGAGACGGACGTCTTCGACGAGGAGACCCGTACGGTCGACAGGGGCCGCCTGCGGCGCGGACTGCTGGAGGGCCTCGTCCTGTTCCTGGTGGGCGCCGTGCTCATCGCCCTGATGGGTGGTGTCGCCTCCGACATGGGCGGGTGGGGCCTCGTGGGATGGGTGCTGCTGGCCGGCGCCGCCGCACTCGTCCACCAGCTCATCGTGGGGCTGGCCGCGATGCACTCGGGCTGGTTCCCCGCCTTCGCGGTCACGCTGATCTTCCTGATCCTGGGTCTCGTCCTCGGCATCCCGATGGTGCCGCTCGCCCTGCTGGTGGGGTACGCCGCCTCCACGGGACCGGCTTTCGCGGACGTCGGCTTCGACTTCAAGGCAGGGTGGCTGCTGCGGAAGGGTGCCCTGCCGTGGCACCCGTACGAAATGGCGGGACGGCGCCAGCAGTACATCGCGCAGCTCGTCGGGTTCGCCGTCGCCATCGTGGTCGTCGTGATCGCCTGGAAGCCGTTCTTCTCGGACGGCCGGGTGCCGCCCGTCGCCCAGGTGTACGTCGACACGATCAAGGCGGGCCTGACCGACACGCACGCGCTGACGATGATGGCGCTGTGGGCGGTTCCCGGCGCGCTGATCCAGTTCTTCGGCGGCTCCTCCCGCCAGATGGGCGTGCTCCTGGCGACCGGCCTCCTCGTCGCCACCCCGCAGGCGGGGTGGCTGGTGCTGGCGGCTCTCGCCGTCCGGGTCGCGTACTCCCGCTGGAAGTCCTGGAAGTCCTGGAAGGCGCGCGGCAGCGAGGGCCCGTCGGCGGAGGCGAGCGCGCAGCCCGAAGCGGACAACGACCTTGCCCTGGTCGGCGCCGGCCTGGTGGCGGGCAGCTCCCTGAACGACGTGAGCCAGATCTACAAGGCCCTGTGAGACAAGGAGACGGTGAAGGTATGGGGACGGTGGGGACCGTGGGGGCGATAGGGATGACGGGGACGACGGGGACGATGGGGACGATGGGGACGACGGGGCTCGGATTGGTGACTATCGGGCAGGCCCCCAGGACCGACCTGGCCCGGGACGTCGAGCCGTGGCTGGGCGGCCTGGAACGGTACGAGCACGGGGCTCTCGACGATGACGTGTTCGATGACGTGATTGATGACGTCTTCGAGGGCGGGGCAGGGGAGGCGACGCGCGCCGCGCTGGCCCCCGAACCGGGTGAACCACCGCTCATCTCGCGACTGCGCGACGGTACCTCCGTCCTGCTGGGCCACCGCGCGCTCGCCCCACGCATGCGGGACGCCGTCGCACGGTGCGAGGCGGACGGCGCGGCGGTGACGCTGCTGCTGTGTACGGGCAGTTTCCCGCCCGTACCCGCGCACCGCCCCCTCCTGTACGCCGAACCCCTCGTCCAGCAGGGAGTGCGTGCCCTCACCGGTGAGGATCCCGTCGGGATCGTATGCCCGCTGGCCGCCCAGCGGGAGGACGTGGAGCGACGCTGGTCGGCACTGCTGCCGGGCCGCGTGCGCGCGGAGCCGGGCGACCCGTACGCACCGGACGCGCACACACAGGCAGCGGCGGCGGCCCGCCGCCTCGCCGAGGCCGGCAGCCGCTGGATCGTCCTGGACTGCGTCGGCTACACGGAGTCGATGCGCCGCGCGGCGGCCGAGGCGGCGGGCCGTCCCGTCCTGCTGGCCCGCGCCCTCGCGATCCGGTTGGCGGCCGAGGCCGCCCGCGCGGCGGCGTCCGCAGGAGCAGCCCCGCGGGACTGACGTCGCACCAGGGCGGGCTCGGTGACGCGGCACTGTCCGTCGTATTCTGACCACACACGGGAAGGAGCCGTCCATGAGCGTCGACGCGATCGTGCACACCGAGTTCCCCAAGGGGTACACGGTCCTGTTCGGGGCCGCCGGAAAGGTGATCATGACCCCGCAGAGCGAAGAGCACTCCAGCACCATCAGGTCGATGCAGATCGACTCCGCTCTTGCCCTCGGCCGTCACGCGAAGGTCACCTCCGACGTCTACATCGACTTCCCCGCGGACGAGAACTCCGCCCCCGACCTTGCGATCCTGCGCGAGGACGCACGCAAGGAAGGCAAGCGCTACAGCTTCGAGGACGTCCTGCTGATCTCCGAGGTCGTCTCGACCTCTTCCGCACGCAAGGACTACGACGACTGCACCACGAAGTACGGCCGCTACGGAATCCCGATCTACCTGGTCGTGGACCCCTACGCCCAGGAAGTCGTCCTTCACACCCAGCCGACCGCCACCGGTTACATCGCCGCACACACCCACAAGTACGGCACGGGCAAGCTCCCCATCCTCCTGGCCGATGGCCGCACCTTCACCCTCGACCTCGACGAACTCCCGCGCCCGGATCCCGAGGCGGACGCCCGCTGACGAGGGACTCCCCACTGGCCAGGCCCGTGCCGCCTGCGGAAGGCGCGGCACGCGGCCTGATGGATCCAGCGCTCACCTGCTGGCGGCTCCGGAATCGGGCATTCCCCGACTCCGTAGCTCCCATTAGGCGGCCAGCGTCTTGAGCCGGGAGGCCGCCTCCTCCAGCACGCCTGTCCGCTTGCAGAACGCGAAGCGGACAAAGGGTGCGCCCTGCTCACGGTGGTCGTAGAAGACCGCGTTGGGGATCGCGACCACCCCGCAGCGCTCCGGCAGCGCACGGCAGAAGGCGAAACCGTCGCTCTCACCGAGGGGCCGGATGTCGGTGGTGATGAAGTACGTGCCGGCCGGACGGAAGACCTTGAAGCCCGCCCGCTCCAGGCCGCCCGCGAGCAGGTCCCGTTTGGCCAGCATGTCCGCGCGGAAGTCGGCGAAGTACGAGTCGGGCAGGTGCAGGGCCTCGGCCACGGCGTACTGGAAGGGCCCGGAGGCGACGTACGTCAGGAACTGCTTGGCTGAACGGACGGCCGAGACGAGTTCCCGGGACGCCGTAACCCAGCCGACCTTCCAGCCGGTGAAGGAGAAGGTCTTGCCGGCCGAGCCGATGGTGATCGTACGCTCGCGCATGCCGGGCAGGGTCGCGAGCGGGATGTGCTCGGACTCGTCGAACACCAGGTGCTCGTACACCTCGTCGGTGACCACCAGCAGGTCCCGTTCGACGGCCAGCTCGGCGATCGCGGCCAGCTCCGCGCGGGTGAGGACCGTGCCGGTCGGGTTGTGCGGGGTGTTGATCAGCAGCAGCCGGGTGTTGTCCGTGACCGCGTCGCGCAGCTCGTCCAGGTCCAGCCGGAAGCGCCGGTGCACGACCCCGTCGCGGGTCTCCTCGTGCGGGCGCAGGGTGACCGGCACGCGCGTACCTCCCGCCATCGCGATGCAGGCCGCGTACGAGTCGTAGTACGGCTCCAGGGCGATCACCTCGTCGCCGGGCTCCAGCAGGGCGAGCAGGGTGGCCGCGATGGCCTCCGTCGCGCCCGCAGTGACCAGGACCTCGGTGTCGGGGGTGTACGCCAGGCCGTACCGGCGCTCCTGGTGCGCGGCGATCGCCGTACGCAGCTCGGGCACGCCCGGGCCAGGCGGGTACTGGTTGCCGCGGCCGTCGCGCAGCGCCCGCACGGCCGCCTCCCGGATCTCCTCGGGACCGTCGGTGTCGGGGAAGCCCTGGCCGAGATTGATCGAGCCGGTGGTCAGGGCGAGGGCCGACATCTCGGCGAAGATCGTCGTGCCGAACTCGGCGAGACGGCGGTTGAGGAGAGGACGGCGTGCGCTGGAGTTCATAGCGGCCATCCTGCGCTCAACCTCTGGACTTGCTCAACTCAGCTTTGGTCCCTGAGCTGTGAGGGCATCCCCCTTCCACGCAAGAAGTACACAGGGGAGAAGCAGAGCCCACGGGGGGCCGCTTCGGGGGAACGAAAGGAGGGTGACGCCATGATCATCGGCATCATCCTGGCATTGTTCGTTGTCGTGTTCGTAGTGGTGGTCGTGGCGCGTTCCGGGTCCGCCGCCCGGGGGCGCGGCCCCGGCAGGGGGCGTTCGCGCCGGTCCCGGGGCAGCTGGTGGGCCGGGACCGGCGCGGGCGGGGCCGGCAGCAACTACTCCTGCTCGTCGGGGGGCTCTTCGTGCGGCAGCGGTTCGTCCTGCAGCAGCGGTTCGTCCTGCGGAGGCGGAGGCGGCGGCGGGGGCGGATGCGGCGGAGGCAGCTGACACGGAGCAGTTGACACGGAGCAGTTGACACGGGGCAGCTGAGCTCCGGGCGGGGGAACCGCGTCCGGGCCGTTCGGACTGTCCGGCACCATGAGCGCCCGCCGGGGCCGTTTTCCGGCGGGCGCTCATGGTGCCGAGGGGCGTGTGCGGCCTTCGTTGTTGCGGGGGTGACCTGGGGTGATCAGGGCTGGCGGGGGGCGTGAAGGCGCACGTGTGACCTAAGGGCGCACTTTTTGATTGAACAGTTGAGCTGTGGAGCCCTCGCGGGGATGTAAAGCACACGAAGCTGGGTAAAAGCGCTGTGGCGGACGCGCCGTTCATGATTCCCTCGTATCGCCGACGCAGCCCCCGGAACATCCTTCTGACCCGGCCGACCGGGCCCGATCACCGCCCGGCGTCGACCGGGGTGCGACGGACCGACCCCCACCCTTGCGTGCCGCGGGAGCCGACCCATGCTCACGACCCTCAACACCGCCTACACCGACACGCGTGCGGCCGACCTGGCCTGGGCACTCGGGCTCGAACCGCTGCCCGCGCTCGCCACACTCGACATAGAATTCTCCGACGCGAAACTGCAGTTGAGACTGCTCGGGGCGTCCCATCAAGTGCTCCTGGAGGAGGAGCGGGGCGGCTGTTCGGAGACCGTCGCCTGTATCGCAGGCAGCAGCACACCGCTGCCGCTCGGTGTCGCCAAGCGAATGGGCGACTGGGACTACGAGTTCGCCGCGCGCGTGGAGACACTGTCGCACGGGTCCTTCGCGGGCCGGGCCCAGGAGTTGCTCGCCCTCGTCGCCGACCATCCGAACGGACTGGCGGGGGTTTTTCCCGGCAGCCCCCACGCTTTCACCGCGATGCTCGCGCAGCGGCACGAGGGCCAAGTGCACTGGCGCACCTGGCACGCCTACCCCCAGGAAGGCCAACTGGTCGCCACTCGCACCAGGGTCGGGGTGCGGGTGTCCGCGCCTCTCCAGTGCCTGCCGTCACATTCCTGAGTGCCCGTCGCATATTCCTGTTGGCCGTCGGGAGGTCCGTTTGGCTGTCGGGAGGTCCGTCGCGAAGTCCGTAAGTCCGTCAAGAAGTCCGTCAAGAAGTTCGTCGCGAATTCCGCCGGGAAAGAGGGGGCCTCCCCTTTTCGGCGAAAGTATGCGCAGGAGGCAGGATTTACACACGTGTGGGTGACGTGACGCAGTGGAACGGTGACGTAGCGTTCCCTGGGTGATCGAGCCGCACGCCCCCGCCCCGCCCGGTACGGTCCCGTCGCCCCGCAGCGGTCCGGGCCCGGCGCGTCTGCCGGTCAGGCCGGCCACCGGGCGGTTTCTCGTCCTCGCCGGCGTGTTCGTCTGCGCGGCCTGCGGACTCGTGTACGAACTCGAACTGGTCGCCCTCGCCTCGTACTTGATCGGCGACTCCATAACCCAGGCCTCCGTCGTGCTGTCCGTGATGGTCTTCGCGATGGGCATCGGCTCGCTCCTCGCCAAACGGCTGCGCTGTCGCGCCGCGGCCGGCTTCGGCGCCGTCGAGGCCCTGCTCGCCCTGGTCGGCGGCTGCAGCGCGATGTCCCTGTACGCCGTCTTCGCCTGGACCGGTGACTGGGGCGGCGCCTGGGCCGGCGGTTCCAGTTACGTCCTCGTGGCCTTCTCCCTCGCCATCGGCCTGCTCATCGGTGCCGAGGTCCCCCTGCTGATGGAGCTGATCCAACGTGTCCGCAGACAGGACGCGGGCGGCGCGGTCGCCGACCTGTTCGCCGCGGACTATGTGGGCGCCCTGGCCGGCGGCCTCGCGTTCCCGTTCCTTCTCCTGCCCCTGCTGGGCCAGTTGACCGCGACGCTGATCACCGGGACGGTCAACGCGCTCGCGGGCAGCGCCCTCGTCCTCGGCCTGTTCCGGCAGGACCTGACCCGGCGCGGCCGCTGGCTGCTGGTCGTCGTCAACCTCCTCGTGCTCGCGCTGCTCGCCTCGGCCGCCGTCCTCGTCGACGACTTCGAACGGTTCGCGCGGCACGCGATGTACGGCAGGGACGTACGGGTGGCGATACACACCGAGGTCCAGGACATCGTCCTCACCGGCGGCACCGACGGCCGTCGCCTCGACCTCTACCTCGACGGACGACTGAGGGTCAGCGGCAGTGACGAGCGCCGCTACCACGAAGCCCTCGTCCACCCCGCGATGAACGGCCCGCACGCGCGCGTGCTCGTTCTCGGCGGCGGCGACGGGCTCGCCGTGCGCGAGGTACTGCGCCACCCGGGCGTACGGCACGTCGACGTCGTCGAACTCGACACGGAGTTCGTGGAGTTGGCGCGCACCGATCCGGCACTGTCCGCGCTGAACGGCCACGCGTACCGGGATCCGCGGGTGCGTGTCGTCGCCGCGGACGCGTTCGGCTGGCTGCGAGAGGCACCGCTGGCCGCGTACGACGTCGTGGTCTCCGATCTGCCGGACCCGGCGAACACCTCCAGCACGAAGCTGTACTCGCAGGAGTTCTACGGGCTCGCCCGCGGGATCCTCGCCGACGGCGGGCGGCTCGTCGTGCACGCCGGGCCCGTGGCGTCACGGCCGCGGGCCTTCTGGACCGTCGACGCGACGGTACGGGCGGCCGGACTGCGGACCGTGCCGTACTCCGTCGGCGGCCGTGATCCCGAAGCGGCGGGCGGATCGCGGATTCCGCACGACTGGGGGTACGTGCTCGCCTCGCGCACACGGCCGCACCTGGGGACGGCGGCGGGTGCGCCCGGTGTCCCGTCCCTCCAGGCGGGCGTCCGGGCCGCGGAGCGCACCCGACTGGGCGGCCTGCCGCCCTCCACGCTCGTGCACCCGCGGTACGCCGACTGAGTTCCGGCCCGAGTTCCGGCCTGGGTCCAGGGTTGAGTCCAGCCTGAGCGCCGTCCGAGTCCGTCAGGGTCCGTCTGCGGGTGGATCCGGGGGGAATCCCCGCATGTAGGGGTGCGGTACCGGTGGTGCTGGGTAGGCTCGGCCGACATGGAGCATGAGGTGTTCGTTCCGGTTCCCGTCGAGCGTCTGCGCGAGGCTCTCGCCGATCCCGCGCGGGTGGCTCGGGCGCTGCCCGGCTTCCAGCAGGACGCGGGGACGCCGCCCGTCTCGGGCCGCCTGAAGGTACGCGTCGGCGGGCACTCCATCACCTACCGCGGCACGCTCGGTGTCTCCGCGCGGGACGACGGTTCGTACTCCGTCGAGGCCGAGGCTACGGAGGCCCGGGGCACCGGCTCGGTGAAGCTCGCCCTCACGCTGGTACTCAGCCCGGCGGAGGGCGGCTCGGCCCTCACCTTCACGGGTACGGCCTCGGCGGACGGCCGCATCGCCGACCTTCCGCCGGCCGAGGTGACGACGGCCACGACCCGCCTGCTGAACCGCTTCGCGGAACACCTGGCGACAGGGCCGGCACCGGGAAACGCGGATTCCGTGGCGCGACCGACCGAGGGGGCCCCGTCTTCGAAGACGCCGTCCCCGTCTCCGTCCCCGTCGGAGGAGTCCCTGACGGAGGAAGAGGCATCTCCTGAACCGGAGCTGCCGGAGCCGACGGCCCCGCCGGAGGCCTCCGGGGAGGAGTCGCCTTCCGCCGAGGAGACCGAGGTTTCGCCCTCCTCGCCCGTGCCGTTCGCCGAGGGCGACTTCGCGGGTGGCTTCGAGGACGACGGCACTCTGCCGCCCGGGGCACCGGCCGAAGCGGCGCACGCGCGGCGCACGATGATCGGCCGCAGCGCGGAGGAGGTCGACCACGCGCCCCCGCGTGGTCGCTACGCCCCCGTGCCGGCGCCCGACTCCGCGGGTACCAGTGCGGCCCTTCGCTGGGCTGCGCCCGTGGCGGCCTTGGCCCTGGCCTCGGCCATCGTCGTGGGCAGAGCCCTCCGCAAACGCCGCTGATTCCCGCAGTCGGCGTCGGCGTCCTCCGCGCCGCGCCCGGACCGCGACCGGAGGGGGGCGGAAACGCCCCCGACGGCCCCCACTTCATGCCGCACCCCGTAGGGTCGACCGCGTGAGTAACGAAGACATCACGCTGACCACCGGCGGCGGCACCGTGGGCGACGGCGACGTGGAAGTGACCGTACAGCCGGGCAACGGTGGACGGATCGGCGGACTGAGGGTCGCCGGCGTCGAACTGCTGCGCCAGGGCGACAAGTTCGGCTGCTTCCCCATGGTCCCGTGGTGCGGCCGTACCAGGAACGGCCATTTCCTGAACGGCGCCACCCCCCACCAGCTGCCCCTCAACTCCCCACCGCACGCCATCCACGGCACCGCCCGCGACGCCGCCTGGCGCACGGCCCGTAAGAGCGGCAGCGGCGGCAGCAGCAACGGCAACGGCAGTGGCAGCGAGGCCGTCATCACGTACGACCTCGTCGACCCCTGGCCGTACACCGGCCGCGTCACCCAGGTCGTCACGCTGACCGAGAACTCCCTGACGCTGGCCATGTCGGTGGAGACGTACGGCGACTCCTTCCCGGCGCAGATCGGCTGGCACCCCTGGTTCAACCGCAACCTCGGCGGCGAGGGCGCGCAGGACGTGCGTGTCGACTTCACCGCCGCCTGGCAGGAGGAGCGCGGCGACGACCACCTGCCGACCGGCCGCCGTATCGACCCGCTGCCGAGCCCCTGGGACGACTGCTTCGGAATGCCCGACGGCGTCGACGTCACCCTCACCTGGCCCGGACAACTGGAGCTGAACGTGGCCAGCCGCGAGAAGTGGGTCGTCGTGTACGACGAGCAGGAGGCCGCGGTGTGCGTCGAACCGCAGACCGGCCCTCCGAACGGGCTCAACACCCTGCCCCGCCTGGTCACCCCCATCGAACCCCTCGAAGCCGCGACCACCTGGACCTGGCGCCGCCTCTAAGCTGACCCGCATGAGTGATGTACGCGGCGAGCTGCTGCAGCAGATCAAGGACAAGGCCGTGGTGCACGGCAAGGTGACCCTCTCCTCCGGTCTTGAGGCCGACTACTACGTCGACCTGCGACGGATCACGCTGGACGGGGAGGCCGCGCCGCTGGTCGGCCAGGTGCTCCTCGACCTGACGGCGGACCTGGACTTCGACGCGGTCGGCGGCCTCACCATGGGCGCCGACCCGGTCGCCGCGGCCATGCTGCACGCCTCCGCCGCGCGCGGCCGGCGCCTCGACGCCTTCGTCGTCCGCAAGGAGGCGAAGGCGCACGGCCTGCAGCGCCGCGTGGAGGGCCCGGAGATCCGGGGCCGCCGCGTCCTGGTCGTCGAGGACACCTCGACCACCGGCGGTTCCCCGCTCACCGCCGTCGAGGCCGTGCGTGAGGCCGGCGCGGAGGTGGTCGGCGTGGCGACCATCGTCGACCGCGCCACCGGCGCCGCCGAGAAGATCCAGGCGGACGCCGGCGTCCCGTATCTCTTCGCGTACTCCAAGGACGAACTGGGCCTCGCCTGACCCGGTCCCCGAGATCGGTCCCGGCCCCCGAGATCGGTCACGGTCCGAGGCCGGAGCATCCGGCCAAGTCTGGAAAGATGGGGCCGACGACGACGTCGCCCCCTAGGTCAGGGCCAGGTCAGGGCCGTAAGCAGAACGCCACCCGCACATACAAGGAGCGGACCATGCCCATCGCAACCCCCGAGATCTACAACGAGATGCTCGACCGGGCGAAGGCAGGCAAGTTCGCCTACCCGGCCATCAATGTGACCTCGACGCAGACCCTGCACGCTGCGCTCCGCGGCTTCGCGGAGGCCGAGAGCGACGGCATCATCCAGATCTCCACCGGTGGTGCGGAGTTCCTGGGCGGCCAGCACAACAAGGACATGGTCACCGGTGCCGTCGCCCTGGCGGAGTTCGCGCACATCGTCGCCACGAAGTACGACATCACCGTCGCCCTGCACACGGACCACTGCCCGAAGGACAAGCTCGACGGGTACGTACGTCCGCTGATCGCGGTCTCCGAGGAGCGCGTCAAGGCCGGTCAGAACCCCCTCTTCCAGTCCCACATGTGGGACGGCTCCGCGGAGACCCTCGCCGACAACCTGGCCATCGCCCAGGAGCTGCTGGGCCGCGCCGCCGCCGCGAAGATCATTCTTGAGGTCGAGATCACCCCGACCGGTGGCGAGGAGGACGGTGTCTCGCACGAGATCAACGACAACCTCTACACCACGGTCGACGACGCGATCCGTACGGCCGAGGCCCTGGGCCTGGGCGAGAAGGGCCGCTACCTGCTGGCCGCGTCCTTCGGCAACGTGCACGGCGTCTACAAGCCGGGCAACGTCGTCCTGCGCCCCGAGCTCCTGAAGGAGCTGAACGAGGGTGTGGCGGCGAAGTACAGCAAGCCGTCCCCGTTCGACTTCGTCTTCCACGGCGGCTCCGGCTCCTCGGAGGCCGAGATCCGCACGGCCCTGGAGAACGGTGTCGTGAAGATGAACATCGACACGGACACCCAGTACGCGTTCACGCGCCCGATCGCGGACCACATGTTCCGCAACTACGACGGCGTCCTGAAGGTCGACGGCGAGGTCGGCAACAAGAAGACGTACGACCCCCGTACCTGGGGCAAGCTCGCCGAGGGCTCGATGGCCGCGCGCGTCACCGAGGCCTGCGGCAACCTGCGTTCCACGGGCACGAAGATCAAGTAGAAGATCCAGCGAGCGCCACAAGCCAGTAGCGCCACAAGCCAGTAATTTCAACGGCGGGGCCCGGTTATCCACAGGGAGACCGGGCCCCGCCGTATGTCCGTATGATCCCGGGCATGGCTGCCCCAACGCCCCCGCCGCAGGAGTCTCCGGCACCGGCCGTCAGGATGTCGTCCCCCTCGGGGAAGTGGATCCTGCTGACCACGGTGCTCGGGTCGAGCATGGCGATGCTGGACTCGACCGTGGTGAACGTCGCGCTGCCGACGATCGGGCGTGACCTCGACGCGGACCTGGCAGGTCTCCAGTGGACCGTCAACGCCTACATGCTGACCCTCGCGGGCCTCATCCTGCTGGGCGGCGCCCTCGGCGACCGCTTCGGGCGCCGCAAGGTGTTCGTCGTCGGCGTGGTCTGGTTCGCGGCGGCCTCCCTGCTGTGCGGGCTCGCGCCCGACGCGGGCGTGCTCGTCGCGGCCCGCGCTCTGCAGGGGGTCGGCGGCGCGCTGCTCACACCCGGCTCGCTCGCGCTGATCCAGGCGTCGTTCCACCCGGACGACCGGGCGAGAGCCGTCGGACTGTGGTCGGGCTTCGGCGGCATCGGCGCGGCGGTCGGCCCCTTCCTGGGCGGCTGGCTGGTGGACGGCCCAGGCTGGCGCTGGGTGTTCCTCCTGAACGTCCCGCTCGCGCTGCTGTGCGCCCCGATCGCCCTGCGTCACGTACCGGAGTCGAAGGACGACCGGGTCCACGGACGGGGCTTCGACGTGCTCGGCGCCGCCCTCGGCGCGCTCGCCCTGGCCCTGGTGACGTACGCCCTCATCGAGGCGTCCGGCGGCTCGATGCCCGTCGTGGCGGTGACGGCGGCGGCCGGTGTCGCGGCGGGCGTCGCCTTCGTGGCCGTGGAACGACGGCGGGCCGACCCGATGATGCCGCTCGACATCTTCGCCTCGCGCCAGTTCACGGCGGTCAACCTCGTCACCGTGTGCGTGTACGCGGCCTTCGGCGGGTTCTTCTTCCTCTCCGCGGTCCAGCTCCAGGTCGTGGCCGGGTACTCGGCCCTCCGCGCCGGTACGGCCCTGCTGCCGACGACCGCCCTGATGCTGCTGCTGTCGGCCCGCTCGGGCGAACTGGCCCAGCGCATCGGCCCGCGCATCCCGCTCACCGTGGGCCCGCTGCTGTGCGCGACCGGGATGCTGCTGATGCTGAGAGTGGGCGAGGACGCCTCGTACGTGGCCGACGTGTTGCCCGCCGTCCTGGTGCTGGGCGCCGGCATGGTGACGCTCGTCGCGCCCCTCACCGCGACCGTGCTGGCCTCTGTGGACACCGGCCGGGCGGGGCTCGCCAGCGGCATCAACAACGCGGCGGCCCGCGCCGCCGGTCTCGTCGCGGTGGCCGCGCTGCCGCTGCTGGCCGGGATGGGCGAGGGGGCGTACCGGTCGGCGGACGCCTTCGACGACGCGTTCCGGCGGGCCATGCCGCTGTGTGCGGGCATCCTGGCCGTGGGCGCGGTGATCGCCTTCGTGACCGTACGCAAGCCGCCGCCGGGCTGTCTGCGCCCGGAATGCCTCACACACGGCAGTGTGACGACCCCACCGCTGGAACCGAACCGCTCACGCGGGCGGCTTGAGCAGCCGGGGCAGCCGGGGCAGCCGGGGCAGCCGGGGCAGGCAGGGCAGGGGGAGTAGGCGGGGCGGCCGGGGGCGGAGGGAGCAGAGGGAGTGGTCGGAGCCGGTTCGGGGCACTTTCCGGCAGCGGTTGCGGGGACCTTTTCGGAGAAAGTCGGAGAAAGGGAGTCCCGCCCGCGGATCCCGGAGCGCCCGCGTCGGTGGATAGCGCAAACTGGAACCCATGGCCATTCACGAGAACCTCCTCGGGGGACCGCCCCCGACCCACCTGCCCGACGACCCGGAGCCGCGCGAGCTCCTCGCGAACGGCACGGCGCCCGCCGATGTCGCCGCGAAGTACCCGACTTCCTCGCTCGCGTGGGCGCAACTGGCCGACGAGGCGTACGAGCGCGGCAGCGTCGTCGAGTCGTACGCGTACGCCCGTACCGGCTACCACCGGGGCCTCGACTCCCTGCGGCGGGGCGGCTGGAAGGGACACGGCCCGGTGCCGTGGGACCACGAGCCGAACCGCGGCTTCCTGCGCGCCCTGCACGGACTCGCCCGTGCCGCGCAGGCGATCGGCGAGCAGGCGGAGTACGAGCGCTGCGCGCAGTTCCTGAAGGACTCCTCCCCGGCTGCGGCCCAGACCCTGGGCTAGCCCAGCCGGCCCCGAGGGGGCGTATGCGCAGGTCCGCCTGGTGTGACCAGGCGGACCTTGCGGTTCTGGGGCACGATTGTGGAGGATGCCGGTTGGGGACCGGGGCCCCCGTGTCGGAATTCGGCAGGGGCGGACCGCTACCTGGAGTACAGCAGGAGACAGCGATGTCCCAACAGGCTCAGTCCCACGAGGCGCAAGATGCGCACAAGGCGCACGAGACGGCTTCGGAGCCCGAGACCCCGCATCTCGACTTCCAAGGGACGACTCCGTACGAGGACTATGTCCAGGCGGACGTCCTGACCCACCTCCAGCACACCCTCTCCGACGACCCCGGAGAGATGGTCTTCCTGGTGACCACCCAGGTCATGGAGCTGTGGTTCACCGTCATAGTGCACGAGTGGGAGACCGCGGCGAAGGCGCTGCGCGAGGAGCGGGTGCCGGTCGCGGTGGCGGCCCTGAAGCGGTCGGTACGGGAGCTGGAGGCGCTGAACGCCTCCTGGAAGCCCCTCGGCCAGCTCACTCCGGCCCAGTTCAACTCGTACCGCAGCGCTCTCGGTGAGGGCTCCGGTTTCCAGTCGGCCATGTACCGGCGGATGGAGTTCCTGCTCGGCGACAAGTCCGCGTCCATGCTCGTGCCGCACCGGGGCGCGCCCCGGGTCCACGCCGAGCTGGAGAAGGCCCTGCACGAACCGAGCCTGTACGACGAGGTGCTGCGGCTGCTCGCGCGGCGCGGGTACGCCGTTCCGTCGTCGGTCGTCCAGCGGGACGTGTCCGGGCGCTACGAGCCGTCGCCCGCGGTCGAGGCCGTGTGGACGGACCTGTACGCCGGCGACGAGAGCTCCGAACTCGCCCGGCTCGGCGAGGCGTTGACCGATGTCGCCGAACTCGTGTGGCGCTGGCGCAACGACCACCTCGTCGCCACCCGGCGCGCGATGGGCTCCAAGACGGGCACCGGCGGCTCGGCCGGAGTGGCCTGGCTGGAGAAGCGGGCCCAGAAGAACGTGTTCCCCGAGCTGTGGACGGCAAGGTCCCATGTCTGAGCCGTTCAACGAATCACTTGAGAACGAATCACTTGAGGGCAGGGCGGCGGCGCTGGACGCCGTGGACGAACTGGGCAAGCTGCGTCTGCGGTTCGTCCTGGACGACACGGTGTACCTGGACGGGAACTCGCTCGGCGCGCTGCCGCACTCGGTGCCCGGCCGGGTCGAGGACGTCGTGCGCCGGCAGTGGGGTTCGCTGCGGATCCGGTCCTGGGAAGAGAGCGGCTGGTGGACGGCGCCGGAGCGGATCGGCGACCGGATCGCGCCGCTGGTGGGCGCGGCGGCGGGACAGATCGTCGTCGGCGACTCGACCAGTGTGAACGTGTTCAAGGCGGTCGTGGGCGCGGTACGACTCGCGAACGGCCCGGGCGGTCCGAACGGTCCGGGCGGTTCGGGCGGCCCGGGCGACCCGAACGGCTCGCGTGGCCCGGGCGAGGGGAGCGGCTCGGGTGAGCGGCGAGACGGCGGCGGGGGTCCGGGCGTCCGGGACGAGGTCCTGGTCGACGCGACGACGTTCCCCACGGACGGCTACATCGCCGCGTCGGCGGCCCGGCTCACGGGCTGCACGCTGCGCCCGGTGGCGCCCGACGAGGTGCCGGACGCGCTGAGTGAGCGTACGGCGGCGGTCCTGCTGAACCACGTCGACTACCGCACGGGCCGCCTGTACGACCTGCCGTCCCTCACGGCGGCGATCCACGCGGCGGGTGCCGTGTCGGTCTGGGACCTCTGCCACAGCGCGGGCGCCCTGCCGGTGGGCCTCGACGAACACGGCGTGGACCTGGCGGTCGGCTGCACCTACAAGTACCTGAACGGCGGCCCTGGTTCACCGGCGTACCTCTACGTCCGCCGGGACCACCAGCCCCGCTTCGACTCACCGCTGCCGGGCTGGAACTCCCACGCCGACCCCTTCGGCATGGCCCCGGACTACACCCCGGCCCCCGGCGCCCTCCGCGGCCGGGTCGGCACCCCCGACATCCTCTCCATGCTCGCTCTGGAGGCGGCCCTGGAGGTCTGGGAGGGCGTCTCGATCGAGGCGGTCCGCGCCAAGTCCCTCGCCCTGACGGACTTCTTCCTGCAGTGCGTCGAGACCTACGTGCCCGGGGGCGCCGTGGAGTCGGTGACCCCGTCGGCCCACGCGGAACGGGGCAGCCAGGTCGCGCTGCGATGTGACGAAGCGGGCGAGGTGATGGGCCGCTTGATCGAACGAGGCGTGATCGGCGACTTCCGGGAACCGGACATCCTGCGCTTCGGCTTCGCCCCGCTGTACGTGGGTTTCGCGGACGTGGAGAGGGCGGCGAGGGCACTGGGAGAGATGGTGCCTCACAGCCCGCCCGGCGTTTGAGGACGAGCCCGTTCGGCCCGTTCGGCCTTCACCGAGCGTTACGGCGCTGTGTAGGCGCACGTCATCGGCCTGATAGCGTCCCGCCAACGACCCGCGCCCCGCAGCACGTTGGCCGGGAGCTCCCATAGCTCATGGGCAAGGCTCACGGGCAAGGCTCATGGGCACAACTCACGGACCCGGTAGCTCACGGGCCCGGAGAACGCACCAAAACCGCACCGCTGAGAGGTTGGAGCATGCCGGACGACGCCCGCGACGCCGCGGAGGAGGAGTCGGCCTTCTCACATCCGCCCGTCGACCCCGACGCCACCGCCGCGTACGGCGACCACCCCGACCAGGTCGTCGACTTCTACGCGCCGCGCGGCGGCGAGGAGTCGGCCCCGCTCGTCGTCGTCCTGCACGGCGGTGCCTGGCGGGCCCTGTACGACCGACGGCACATCACCCCGTTCGCTGACTTCCTCGCCCGGCGGGGCTTCGCCGTGGCCAACGTCGAGTACCGGCGCGGCGGCACGATCCCGGCGCAGGGCGGAACGGGTCCCGTCGCGGGGCGCTGGCCCGACACCTTCGACGATGTCGCGGCCGCGCTCGACGCGATGCCCGGGCTCGTGCGGGAGGCGTTGCCGGGGGCGGACGCGCGCCGCACTGTGGTCACCGGCCACTCGGCGGGCGGCCAGCTCGCCCTCTGGGCCGCCGCCCGTCATCTGCTGCCGGCCGACGCGCCCTGGCACCTGAACCGGCCCGTCCCGCTGCGCGGTGTCGTGGCGCTCGCCCCGATCGCCGACTTCACAGTCGCGGAGAAGCTGGACGTCTGCTCCGGAGCCGCACTCCAACTCCTGGGAGGCGAGGCGAAGTTCAAGGAACGGCTGCCGTACGCCGACCCGGCCCTGCTCCTCCCGACGGGGATCGCCACGACGCTGGTGCAGGGCAGGACCGACGTCGTCGTGCCGCAGGAGGTCGCCGAGGCGTACGCGGACGCGGCGGCGAAGGCCGGCGAGGTGGTGGGGCTGACGCTCCTGGAGGGCGTGGGGCACTTCCCGCTGATCGACCCGGCGGCGGACGCGTGCGCGGTGGTGGCGGAGGAGATCGCACAACTGGCCTGGTAGGGCGGAGGCGGAGCCCGCCGAGGGGCGGGCCGCCGCTGACCCCTCCCGGTGATACCCGTAATACCTGAGAGCCACTTCGCAGGTGAGTTCCCTGGGGGGACGCCGACCACGAGCCCGGATTCGTAACTTCCTTTCCAGAGACGCCCGGTGGTCGGGCGCCCTGGACGGGGGCGGGGACGAGTCATGGGGATGTGGGGGAGGGCGGAGCAGCCTCCGGCGAGGGCGACCGCGTCGGCCTGGGTACCAGGACACGCGTCAGGACAGGCACCAGGGCAGGCACCAGAGCAGGCGGCGGGGCCGCCACCAACACCGCCACCGATGCCGATGCCGAGTCGGGCGCGGCGGTCGGCCGGGTGGGGCAGGCTGCGGCGCGGACTGCTCGCCGCGCTGGTCGCGGGCGCCGTGGTCGTTCCGGTCTCCGCCGCGGCAGCGCACCCGGAGATACCGGCTCCCGCCCCGGCCCGCGTCGGCACGGTCACCGCGACCACCCTGGACAGGGCGTACGCGGCGAACCGGGCGAACGCCGCCGAGGCCTCCCTCATGGCCGCGGACCACGGCGACCACGACCGTGCGTCCGCCGTCCGCGCCATGGCGGACCCGTCCCGTCACTACCTCTCCTTCGACGCCCGCGGTTCCGGCCGTGCCGTCGAGATCCTCGGCGACCTGGCGGAGGCCGACCGGGTCGCGGTCCTGGTGCCGGGCTCCGACACGAGCCTGGACACCTACGAGCGCTTCCGCGAGGGCGCCCTCGCCCTGCACCAACGGCTCGGGACGCGGGCCGCGGTGGTCGCCTGGCTCGGCTACGAGACGCCCGGGACGATCAGCCCCGAGGTTCTCACCATGGGCCGGGCCGAGGAGGCTGCTCCCGAACTGCGCTCGTTCATAGCCGAGTTGAGAGCGCTGAACGCCCACGCCCGGATCTCCCTGCTCTGCCACTCGTACGGGACGGCCGTGGGCGCCCGCGCGGCCAACGGCCTCGACATCGCCGACCTCGTGTTCTTCGGCAGCCCTGGCACCGGCGTGGAGTCCGCCGCCGACCTTCGTACGAAGGCCCGCGTCTGGGCCGGCCGCGGTGCGGACGACTGGATCGCGAACGTCCCGCACGCCGAGACCGACCTCTTCGGCCTCTTCGGCACGTCGGTCGGTTTCGGCACCGATCCGGTGTCCCCGGCCTTCGGCGCCCAGGTGTTCGCGGCGGGCGACGGCGGCCACAGCGACTACTTCAGCCCGGGCTCGGAGTCCTTGGACAACCTCGCCCGAATCGTGCTCGGCCGGACGTCGGAGGTGACCCGTGCGTGAGGTCATACGCCGTCTCGGCGCAGGCGCTGTCACTGCTGCTGTCACTACTACTGTCCCTGCTGCTCTCGCCGGTGCTGTCGCCAGGGCTGCTGCCGGCGCCGGTGCCGGTGCCTTCGCCGGCGCCGAGCGGATCGACGCGGCGACGCCCGCCGACCGGGACCGCAGCGTCGACGCCCTGCGCGCCTTCGCCATACTCGGCGTCGTGCTGGGCCACTGGCTCGTCACCGCCCTGGTCGCCGACGGCGGCACCCTGCACACGTCGAGCCCGCTGGCGCACATGCCGTGGCTGGCGCCCATCTCGTGGGTCTTCCAGACGCTGGCCGTGTTCTTCCTGGTGGGCGGGCACGTGGCGACCAAGAGCTACGCATCGGCGCGGGCGCGCGGCACGACGTACGGACGGTGGCTGGGTACGCGGCTCTCCCGCCTCTTCAAGCCGGTGGCCGCCGTGCTCGGACTGTGGACCGTGGCCACGGCCGGACTGCTCGTGACGGGCGCGGACATGGGCACCGTTCATGCCCTGCTGAAGCTGGTCATGTCACCGCTGTGGTTCCTGCTGGTCTTCGCCGGGCTGACGGTGCTGACCCCGCTGGTGACCCGGGTCAATCCGCTGTGGCCGCTGGCCGTCGTCCTCCATGTGGATCTGATCCGGTTCGGACTCGGCGGCCCGTCCTGGCTGGGCTGGGTGAACGTGGCGGCGGGCTGGCTGGTGCCGTTCACCCTGGGCGCGGCCTGGACCCGGGGCGAGCTGACCCGGCGTTCCGGCTGGGTGCTCCTGACGGTAGGTGCGGTGGTGACGGCGGCGCTGGTCGCGTGGGGCGGCTATCCGGCGTCGATGGTGGGGGTCCCGGGCGCCGGCGTCTCCAACCTCAACCCGCCGACCCTGGCCGCCGTGGTCTTCGGCACGGCCCAGTGCGGTCTCGCCCTGCTCCTGCGGGGGCCGCTGCGGCGGGCGATGCGACGGCCGGTGCTCTGGGCGGGCGTGGCGCTCGTCAACCTCTCCGCGATGACGATCTTCCTGTGGCACCAGACGGCGCTGATGGCGGTCACCGCGACGACCCGCCTCGCGGGCAGGCTCCCCGGCCTGCACACGGCCCCCGACGGCCTCACGTGGGTGGCCTGCCGAGTGGCCTGGCTACCGGTCCTCGCCGTGGCGCTCATGGTCTGCTGGGCTGCGTTCCACCGCTACGAGAAAGACGGTCGCAAGAAATACGGTCGCAAGAAGGGCGCTCGCGAGAGGGACGCTCGCGAGACGGGCAGTCACCACAGCGGCGGTCATCACAGGGCCGGTCATCACAGGGCCGGTCGCCCGCGCGCCGAGGAGATCTCCCGGGTGGTGCGGGCCGGGCGGGGACGACCGGAAAGGGAGAGGGACGAGATGGTGCGCCATGTCTAGGGTGGTGCGGATGAGCGCGGTCGAGAAGAGGCTGACTCGTGGACTGAGGGTGCTGCGCGACGGCCTGTGGACCGGCAGGGCGGACCCGCTTCCGCCCTCGGTGTGGCTGCGCTGGCTGCCGCACGGGCTGGTGGTCCTGGTCGCGATCGTCATCACGCCCGTCAACGCCGACCTGATGACCGACAGTTACCGCCAAGGCGTGGGCTACAGCCTGCTGTGCTCGTTGGCACAGGGCGCGGCGCTGGCGGTGGCGGTGTGGCGGCCGGTTCCGGCGCTGTGGCTCTCGCTGACGGCCACCGTTGTGGTCGCCATGGGAGCACGGTCCCAACTGATCGCCGAACAAGCCGATCCGAACGTCCCCTGGCCGTGGGGGCCGGCCGCGATCGTCGCGCACGCGCTGGTGCTGTTCCTGCTGGCCCTGCGGGTTCCCACGAGCGTCGCCGCCCAGGCTCTGGCCCTGACAGCGCTGGCCACGTACATCATGCAGGGGCTCATAGGCGCTTCGGACTACTCGTCGACCGGTGTCTTCGCGGTGGCGCTCTTCGCCGGTGCCGTCCTCCTCGGTATCGCCGTGCGCGGCCGCAGGGAGGCGCGCACCCAACTCGTCGAGCAGGAGTCCCTGACGGCCGAGGAGCGCTCCCGTCGCACCCTCCTGGAGGAGCGCAATCGCATCGCGCGCGAGCTGCATGACGTGGTCGCCCACCACATGTCGGTCATCTCCATCCAGGCTCAGGTCGCCCCGCACCTGGTGGAGAACCCCTCCGACGAGCTGAAGGAGAACCTCGACGGCATCCGGCAGAACGCCCTGGAGGCACTCACCGAACTGCGCAGAGTCCTCGGAGTGCTGCGTTCGGAGAACCCCGAGGACCCGTACGGGCCGTACGGGCTCGGCGCCCCCGGCACCGGCGCGGCCCCCCACGCCCCACAGCCCACCCTCGACCGCCTCGGCGTCCTGGTCGAGAACACCCGTGCCGCCGGGCTGACGGTGACCACGGAGATCAGCGGCGAACGGCTTCCGCTGCCTCCCGGCGTGGAGCTGTCCGCGTACCGGATCGTCCAGGAGGCGCTGAGCAACGCGTTGCGGCACGCGCCCGGTTCCGTGGTGCGGGTGGAGCTCACGCACTTCCCGCGCGGCCTGCAGATCCGGGTCATCAACTCCGCGCCGACAGGCCCCGCCCCGCCCACTCCGGGCGCGGGCCACGGTCTGCTCGGGATGCGGGAACGGGCGATGATGCTCGGTGGCACGCTCATGGCCACGGAGACCTCCTGCGGCGGCTTCACGGTGGCGGCGTTCCTCCCTCGCGCCGGCACCGCCGCTGCCGACGGCCTCCCTCCCGACGACTCCCCAGGTCCCACGAACCCCACCGGAGACACCTCATGACGGCTGGCAGCATCCGCGTACTCATCGCCGACGACCAGCAGATGGTCCGGCAGGGCTTCACGGTGCTGCTCAACACCCAGCCCGACATCGAGGTGGTCGGCCAGGCGGTCGACGGCCTGGACGCGATCGCGAAGGTTGCCGAACTCGCCCCGGACGTCGTCCTGATGGACATCCGCATGCCCGAGCTGGGCGGCATCGAGGCCACCGGCCGCATCACCGCGGAGACCCCGCAGATCAGAGTCCTGGTGCTGACCACCTTCGACCTCGACGAGTACGTGTACGACGCGCTGCGCGCGGGTGCCTCCGGGTTCCTGCTCAAGGACGCGTCGGCCGACCAGCTGGCGGAGGCGGTCAGGATCGTGGCCGCGGGGGACGCGCTGCTCGCGCCGGGGATCACCCGTCGTCTCATCGCCGAGTTCTCCCGGCTGGGCTCCGCACGCCGTGCCCCGCTCAAGCAGCGCGTCGGCGAGCTGACCGAGCGCGAGACGGAGGTCCTCGCTCTGATCGCGCAGGGCCTGTCGAACGCGGAGATCGCCGAGCGGCTGTTCGTCGCCGAGCAGACCGTGAAGACCCATGTGGGCCGCATCCTCGTGAAGTTGGGTCTGCGGGACCGCACCCAGGCGGCGGTGTTCGCGTACGAATGCGGGTTGGTGCGTCCCAGTGGCTACTGACGCGACTCCTTCATCGCCTGCTTCGCCTGCTTCGCCTGCTTCGCCTGCTTCGCGCCCAGCGGTCACTCGCGGTGTGGCCGCCGGGCATACCCGTAGTACCTGAGAGGGAGGCCGAAGTACCTGAGAGGGAGGCCGAACGACCCTTCTCACTGGTGACGACTGCTACCCCGGCCTCCGCCTACCGTTCCGTATGTGACCGAGACGACCCAGACACAGACGATGCCACCGAGGGGCGGGGTCCAGCCGCGCAGCCCGGAATTCCGGCTGGCCCTGGACGCCCTGCGCGGCTTGCGGCAGGACCTGATCCACGACGCCTTCGCCTACCGCCCGCTGCCCCGTATACGCGTGGACGGCCCTCTGACACGGCTGCTGCCCCCGCGCCTGCGGGAGCACGCGGGTTGGACGCCGCATGCCCTGGTGGCGGCGGCCGGACTACTGGCGATGGCCATCACCGCCGACGCGAACGACGACAATGGCGGTTTCGGCGCACTGGTGAGCGCGGCCCTCGTGCTCTGCCCGATCCTGCTGACGCTGGTTCGGCCCGTCGGCGCCTTCTGGCTGTCTCTCGCGGCGACCCCGTTCGCGGCGGTGCTCTCCTCCTACTGGAGCGACTGGCCGTGGTTCACCGGCTACTGGAGCGACTGGCCGTGGCCCACCGGGAACTTCGCCTGCCATCTGGTGGTGCTCACGATCGTGGCACTGCGGACGAGGCCGCGCGTGGCCGCGTGGATGTGGGCGCTGACCGCGGCGTACGGGATAGTCATCGAGGGCATCCTGGGCGAGCGGCACTACGTGTCGAACACCGGACTGTTCCTGGTCGTCTCCGCGCTGGCGCTGCTGGCCGTCACCGTGTTCCAGGTGCGCAGCACGGCCAAGCAGGAGGTGACCGCCCAGCAGACGGTGACGGCGCACGAGCGTTCCAAGCGCACCCTGCTCGAAGAGCGCACGACGATCGCCCGAGAGCTGCACGACGTGGTCGCCCACCACATGTCGGTGGTCGCCATCCAGGCGGAGGCCGCCCCCTACCGCGTGGAGAACCCACCGCCGGAGCTGGCGTACGCGTTCAAGGTGATCAGGGAGAACGCGGTCATCGCGCTCTCCGAGCTGCGCCGGGTCCTCGGTGTCGTATGGGCCGAGGACTACGAGGCCCCGGACGCCCCGCAGCCCAAGCTCGCGGACCTGGACCGCCTTTTGGAGAACGTGCGCGACGCGGGCCTCCAGGTGGACAGGACGGTCACGGGCGCTGTGCGGGAGCTTCCGCAGGGCGTCGAGCTGTCCGCCTACCGAATAGTCCAGGAGGCGCTGAGCAACAGCCTGCGCCACGCGCCGGGCGCCGCGGCCAAGGTGGAGGTCGGCTATGTGCTGGGCGGGCTCGGGCTGCGGATCGTGAACGGCCCGGCGACCGGACTGGTCAAACCGTCACCGGGTGCCGGGCACGGCATCACGGGTATGCGGGAGAGGGTGTCGATGCTGGACGGGGCGATGACGGCGGAGGCGACGGACGACGGGGGCTATGAGGTCGAGGTCTTCCTGCCGGTCACGGCGGCCGCGTCGACAAAGGACCCGACATGACCATTCGGGTACTGATCGCCGACGACCAGATGATGATCCGCGAGGGATTCTCGGTGCTGCTCGGCGCGATGCCGGACATCGAGGTCGTCGGCGAGGCGGTCAACGGCCGCGAGGCCGTCGACCGGGTCCGGGAGCTCGGTCCGGACGTCGTCCTGATGGACATCCGGATGCCCGAGATGAACGGCATCGAGGCGACCCGTGAGATCGTGGCGTCGGGCGGCGCGGCGAAGGTGCTCGTGCTGACGACGTTCGACCTCGACGAGTACGTCTACCAGGCGTTGCGCGCCGGAGCGTCGGGCTTCCTCCTCAAAGACGCCTCGGCCCGGCAGCTCGCGGACGGAGTGCGGGTGGTGGCGGACGGCGAGGCCCTGCTGGCCCCTTCGGTGACGAGACGGCTGATCACGGAGTTCTCGAGGCTGTCCCAGGAGCCGAGCCTGTCGCCCACCGCACAAGCGGCGTACGGAGAACTGACCGAGCGGGAGACCGAGGTGCTGGTCCTCATCGCCCAGGGTTTGTCCAACGCCGAGATAGCAGCCCGCCTGGTCGTGGCCGAGTCCACCATCAAGACCCACGTAAGCCGCACCCTGGTGAAACTGGGCCTCCGAGACCGCACCCAAGCCGCAGTCTTCGCCTACGAGGCCCGCCTGGTAATCCCAGGCTGACCCCCCAGCCGAGACCCGCCCCCCTTAAGTCCAGGGGCACCCCCGGTTCTTCCAGGGGCGCGGGGAACTGCGCGACCAGCCCAACGGCCCCGCAGACGAAAGCGGCGCTCCCCGACCTTCCCTCGGGCCCCGCCCCCCTTGGAGTCCTGGGGCACCCTCGGTTCTCCTAGGGGCGCGGGGAACTGCGCGACCAGCCCCAGCGCACCCGCAGACGAAAACGGCGCCCCCGCCCCTCCCCAGGGCCCCGCCCCCCCAGGAGGAGCCCTGGCCAAAGAGGAACGGCCCTGTTCAGACAGGGACACCACCGGCTAGCGTCCGGCCATGGCAGCCATCAAGCCCCCGCAGGCCTTCGACCCCTGGGACCAGGCCTTCGTGGCCGACCCCTACCCCGCGTACACCGAGCTGCGTGCCCGGGGCCGGGTGCACCACTACGAACCCACCAGCCAGTGGCTGGTCCCGCACCACGCGGACGTGTCGGCCCTGCTGAGGGACCGACGCCTGGGCCGGACGTACCAGCACCGCTTCACGCACGAGGACTTCGGCCGCACCGCACCCCCGGCCGAGCACGAGCCGTTCCACGTGCTGAACGACCACGGCATGCTCGACCTGGAACCGCCGGACCACACACGGATCAGGCGACTGGTGTCGAAGGCGTTCACACCGAGGACGGTTGAGCGGCTGCGGCCGTACGTGGACCGGCTGGCGTCCGAGCTGGTCGGCGAACTGGTCGCGGAAGGCGGCGGCGACCTGCTGACGGTCGTCGCCGAGCCCCTCCCGGTGGCGGTCATCGCGGAGATGCTGGGGATCCCGGAGTCCGAGCGGGCGCAGTTGCGGCCCTGGTCGGCGGACATCTGCGGGATGTACGAGCTGAGTCCGTCTCAGGAGACGGCGGCGAAGGCGGTACGGGCGTCGGTCGAGTTCACCGAGTTCCTGCGGGAGTTGATCGCCGTACGGCGCAAGGAGCCCGCGGACGACCTGATCTCGGGGCTGATCGCGGCGCACGACGAGGGGGACCGGCTCAGTGAGCAGGAGATGATCTCGACGTGTGTCCTGCTGCTGAACGCGGGCCACGAGGCGACGGTGAACGCCACGGTGAACGGGTGGTGGGCGTTGTTCCGTAACCCCGGCCAGCTGGCGGCGCTGCGAGCGGACCGGGGTCTCGTGGGGACGGCGGTGGAGGAGCTGATGCGGTACGACACCCCGCTGCAACTGTTCGAGCGGTGGGTGCTGGACGAGATCGAGATCGACGGGACGGTGATTCCGCGGGGGAGCGAGGTGGCGTTGCTCTTCGGGTCCGCCAACCATGATCCGGCGGTTTTCGACCGGCCGGGAGAGCTGGACCTCTCCCGGGCCGAGAATCCGCACATCTCCTTCAGCGCGGGTATCCACTACTGCATCGGGGCGCCGCTTGCCCGTATCGAACTCGCGGCGTCCATGGGGGCGTTGTTGGAACAGGCTCCTTCGCTCCGGCTCCTGGCCGAGCCCCGGCGGAAGCCGAACTTCGTGATCCGGGGGTTGGAGGGCCTGCTGGTCGAGATGTGACGGTGCGACGGCCGGCCCGGGGGCTGTGACGCGTCCCTGCCCCCGGAAGGCCGCCCTCACCCCGTCGTCCCTAACCCCCACCGTCCTCACCCTGTCGTGAGATCCCGGCGCCGGAAGGCAGCCAGGCCCGTAGCGACCAGAGCCGTCGCGATCGCTGTGAGCGCCAGTACCGGTGTCCACGTCATCTCGCCGCCCGGGAGTTTCGGCAGGTGGCCGAAGGGCGAGAGGTCCAGCACCGAGTCGGGGAGTTTCAGAGCCGGGCCGATCCAGCCGAGGAGCAGCGCGGTGCCGGCCACCGCCCACGCGGCCGGAGCCGCCTGCGGAGACACCCCGTACAGGAGGACGGCCAGGGCGCCGATGGTCCAGATCGCGGGGAGTTGCACCAGGCAGGCGCCCAGGACGGGGCCGAAGGACTGGCCGTAGCCGGCCGCCAGGCCGAGGCCGCCGAGGAGCATGATCAGTACCGCCCCGCCGAAGGCGATCAGCAGATGGCCGCAGGCCCAGCGCAGGCGCCCCACCGCGCCCGCGAGGACCGGTTCCGCGCGCTGGGAGGTCTCCTCACCGTGCAGTCGCAGCACGGACTGCACGACGTACAGCGCGGCGACCATCCCGAGCATGCCGACCATCGTGGCGAGGAACGCGTCGGTGATGCCGGACTGGCCGCCCATGCGCTCGATGATCTCGCGGGTCCGTTCGTTGTCGCCGACCAGATCCGTCGCGCCCTTCGTCACCCCGCCGAAGGCTGCCCCGGCGGCGAAGAAGCCGAGACTCCAGCCGAGTACACTGCCACGTTGCAGCCGCCAGGCAAGCGCGCCTGCCGTCCCGAGGCGGCCGGCAGCGGGTCCGGGCCGGCTCGGCAGGAAACTCATCCCGACATCGCGGCGCCCGGCCAGTTCGTACGCGGCCGCGCCCTGGAGGGCGACGGCGGCGGCGAACAGCGCCAGGACCCACCACCGTTCGTCCGCGAACGCCCGCAGGTTCTCCAGCCAGCCGACGGGCGACAGCCACGTCAGCACGGCCGAGCCGTCGCTCACCGAGGAGTCGCCGGCGGCCCGCAGCGCGAAGGCCGCGCCCAGCAGGCCCCCCGTCAGCCCCTTCGCGAGCCGCGCGCTCTCCGTGAGCTGGGCGACGATCGCAGCCGTCGTCGCGAAGACCATGCCGACCCCGGCCGTGCCGAGCCCCAGCGCCAGAGCGCCCGACGGACCCTGCCCGGCGAGACCGACGGTGATGAGCAGCGCGAGCGCCCCGTTCGCGACGAGGGCGGCGAGAAGCGCCGCGGTCAGCGGGGCCCGGCGGCCCACCATGCCCGCCGAGAGCATCTCCTGACGGCCGCTCTCCTCCTCGTCCCGGGTGTGCCGTACGACGACGACCAGGCTCATGATCCCGGCGAACACCCCCGCGTACGCACCGATGCGCCATGCCACGAGACCGCCGAGCGAGTCGCCGAACACCGGCCCGTACATGGCGCGCAGAGAGCTGTTGGTCAGCATCTGCCGGGCGACGTCGGCGCGTTCGGAGGCGGTGGAGTACACGCTCTCCAGCGAGCCCGGCATGGAGACGACCATCAGGGCGACGACGCCGACCCAGAGCGGGATCACCACCCGGTCGCGGCGCAGCGCGAGCCGCAACAGAGCCCAGGTGCCCGCCAGCTGACGCGAACCCCGGCGCCCTACGGCGGGCCGGGCGACCGGAGTCACGGCGGTCATCGCGACACCGCCTCCGTCCGCCCGTCCGTCCGCGGGCCCGCCCGCCCGTCCTCCTGATAGTGCCGCAGGAACAGTTCTTCCAGGGTCGGCGGCGTCGAGGTCAGGGACCGTACGCCCGATTCGGTCAGCGACCGCAGCACGGCGTTCAACTGGTCGCTCTCCACCTGCAGTTTCACCCGGACGCCCTGGACGTCCAGGCTGTGGACACCGGGCAGCGCCGCCAGCCCGTCGGGCGTGTTGACGAGTTCGGCGGTGACGCTGGTGCGCGTGAGGTGGCGCAGGTCGGAGAGCGAGCCGGTCTCGACCGTGACGCCCTTGCGGATGATGCTGACGCGGTCGCACAGCTCCTCGACCTCGCTGAGGATGTGGGAGGACAGCAGGATCGTGCGGCCCCGGTCGCGTTCCTCCTCGACGCATCGCTGGAAGACCTCCTCCATCAGGGGATCCAGGCCCGACGTGGGTTCGTCCAGGATCAGCAGGTCCACGTCCGAGGCGAAGGCGGCGACGAGGGCGACCTTCTGCCGGTTGCCCTTGGAGTACGTCCGCCCCTTCTTCGTCGGGTCCAGCTCGAACCGTTCGATCAGGTCGGCCCGGCGCTTCTTGTCCAGGCCCTCCCGCCCGCCCCCGCGCAGGCGTCCGTACAGGTCGATGACCTCGCCGCCCGACAGGTTCCGCCACAGCGTCACGTCACCGGGGACGTACGCGACCCGGCGGTGGAGTTCCACCGCGTCGGCCCAGGGGTCCCGGCCCAGTAGCTGCACGGTGCCCGAGTCGGCGCGCAGCAGACCCAGCAGCACTCGGATGGTGGTGGACTTCCCCGCGCCGTTCGGGCCGAGGAAGCCGTGGACCTCGCCGGCCTCGACGTCGAGGCCGAGACCGGCGAGAGCGTGCGTGCTGCCGAACGACTTGTGCAGTCCGGACACGGTGATTGCCTGCGTCATGATTCAGAACGTACGCTGCTTTCACAAAGTTGTGAAGTTAAGGAAGCGTATGAATAACGAGTAGGATCCAGGAATGACGGAACCGACTGAGGCGGAACGGGGCACGAGGGCGGCGCGCGACACCGAGGCGGTCTCGAAGTTCGTCGAGAGCTTCGCCGCGCAGCTGGTCGAGGCCGGGATGCAGCGGATGCCGGCCCGGGTGTTCGGGGCACTGCTCTCCTCCGACTCCGGCACGATGACCTCGGTCGAACTCGGCGAACAGCTGCGGATCAGTCCGGCCGCCGTCTCCGGAGCGGTGCGCTATCTCGCGCAGCAGCACATGGTCTCCCGCGAGCGCGAACCCGGCTCCCGGCGCGAGCGTTACCGCGTGCACAGCAACCAGTGGTACGAGGCGCTGACCAGCCGCGAGGCGGTGCTCAAGCGCTGGGAGCACGCCCTGCGCGAGGGTGTCGACAGCCTCGGCGGCGACACCCCGGCGGGACGGCGCCTCGCCGAAACCCTCGCGTTCTTCGAGTTCATCGACGGCGAGATCGCCGCGATGATGGATCGCTGGCGCGTCCACCGGGACAAGACGTTCGGCCAGGGCTGAGAGCCTGTGTCATATTCCCGGCCGGGGCTGACGTGCAGCACCCGGCCGGAGGTCCACCGCGAACTCTCTTGCGGCTACCTCTCCTTCGTCTCCTCCAGAACCGTCCTGCCCAGCAGCGCGTACCCCTCGGGCCGCCGCCTCTTCAGGTACTGGGCATAGGCCACCCCGCCGACCCCGATCAGCACGACGATCCACGGTGTGGCCTTCAGGACGATCGAGCCGGACTCGGGGCCGGCCGCGACGCCCATGTTGGACACCAGCAGGACCACCACCGCGAGCATCGCGAGGCCGCCGACGAGCGGGGCGGTGAAGGTCCTGAACCAGTGGCGGGACTCGGGGTGGTTCTTGCGGAAATAGGCCAGCACCGTGAAGGAGCACACCGCCTGCACCACCAGGATGGCCATCGTGCCGAGGATGGCGAGCAGGACGTACGTACCGGTGTACGGGTCCTTGCCGGCCGCCCAGAACGCGCCGAGCAGCACCGCGCTGACGACCGTCTGGACGAGGCCCGCGACGTGCGGGGAGCCGTGCTCGGGGTGGGTGCGCCCGATGGTGCGCCGCAGTGACGGCACCACCCCCTCGCGGCCGAGGGCGTAGAGGTAGCGGGCGGCGCAGTTGTGGAAGGCCATGCCGCAGGCCAGCGAGCCGGTGATCATCAGCCACTGCATGACGAGGACGGCCCAGTGGCCGACGTACTGCTCGGTGGGGTTGAAGAACAGGGCGAGCGGGTTCGAGGACGATGCCGCCTCGACGGCCGCCGTCTCGCCGTTGCCCGTGATGGCCATCCAGGACACGAAGACGTAGAAGACGCCGACGCCGAGCACCGAGATCATCGTGGCCTTGGGGATGATCTTCTTCGGGTCGCGGGACTCCTCGCCGTACATGGCCGTCGACTCGAAGCCGACCCACGACCAGAAGGCGAAGAAGAGCCCGAGGCCGGCCGAGGTCCCCTGGAAGGCGTTGACCGGGTTGACCGGGCCGAACGTGAAGCCGTTCGGGCCGCCGCCGTGCAGGGCGACGGAGATCGCCATCGCCGCGAGGATCGTGACCTCGGTGGCCAGCAGCACCACGAGGAGCTTCTCGGCGACCGACACCCCGAACCACGTGCCCATGGCGTTGATCGCGAGCATCAGGATCGCGAACGCCCACCATGGGACGTCCACCCCCGTCTGGTCGTGGAGGGTCGTCGTGGCGAAGGTCGAGAAGATGCCGATCAGGGCCGGCTCGAAGACCACGTACGCGAAGGTCGCGAGGAGCCCGGAGGCCAGACCGACGGTCCGGCCGAGGCCGAACGAGATGAAGCCGTAGAAGGCGCCCGTGGACGTGATGTGCTTCGCCATCGAGGTGAAGCCGACCGCAAAGATCGCCAGGACGACCATTGCGACGAGATAGCTCGCGGGGGCTCCGATGCCGTTTCCGGAGGAGACCATGAAGGGCACGTTGCCCGTCATCGCGGTGATCGGCGCGGCTGTGGCGACGGCCATGAAGACCACGCCCAGCAGACCGATCGCGTTCGGCTTGAGCCGGTGGACGGTGGTGTCCTCGCCGGTCGCCGCCTCGGGGGCTGCGCCCTCCTGTACTGCCATCGGGTGGCCCCTCTCCATGGTCGTCCGCGGTCGCCCGCTTGTCTCCGGTCGACCGGAATGCTGCACGGAAAATGCGTCATGTCGCCGGTCCGGGCGTTAAATGTTTGTCAACCAGACCTTTAGAACGCCTGTGGATCGCCCCGGCAGCGAACGTCTGCGTTAACTCTCCGCCCGGCCATGGACCCCGTACGCCCGCGCTTCGTACCGTCCCCGGTATGAGCACGTACACCTCCACCCTCGGCGGCCGCACCCACCGATTCGACGGCCTCGCCCGGCTGCTCGCCGCCGCGAGCCCCGAACGCTCCGGCGACCGCCTCGCCGGGCTCGCCGCCGAGTCGGCGCAGGCGCGGGTCGCGGCACGCTGGGCGCTGGCGGACGTGCCGCTCGCGAGGTTCCTCGCCGAGCCGGTGGTCCCGTACGAGGACGACGACGTCACCCGGCTCATCGTGGACACCCATGACGCGGTGGCCTTCGCACCGGTCGCCGGTCTCACGGTCGGCGAGTTCCGGGAGTGGCTGCTCTCGGACGCGGCGGACGCGACGGCCCTGGCCGCGCTGGCTCCCGGGCTGACCCCCGAGATGACGGCGGCCGTCTCCAAGCTCATGGGCAACGCCGACCTGGTCGCCGTCGCCCGCAAGGTCCGTGTCGTCACGGCCTTCCGCTCCACGATCGGCCTGCCCGGCCGGCTCGCGACCCGCCTCCAGCCCAACCACCCCACCGACGACCCGGCGGGCGTCGCCGCGGCACTGCTCGACGGACTCCTCCTCGGCTCCGGCGACGCGGTCATCGGCATCAACCCGGCGACGGACAGCCCCAGGGCCGTACGGGACCTGCTGGAACTCCTTGACGGCGTGATCCAGCGGTACGCGATCCCCACCCAGTCCTGTGTGCTCAGCCACGTCACGACGAGCATCGACCTGATGGCCGCCGGGGCGCCGGTCGACCTCGTCTTCCAGTCCATCGCCGGTACGCAGGCCGCGAACGCCTCCTTCGGCGTCACCCTCGGCCTCCTCGACGAGGCGTACGAGGCGGCGCGCGCCCTGGGCCGGGGCACGGTCGGGTCCAACGCCCTGTACTTCGAGACCGGCCAGGGCAGCGCGCTCTCCGCCGACGCGCACCACGGGGTGGACCAGCAGACGGTCGAGGCGCGCGCGTACGCGGTGGCCCGCCGCTACGAGCCGCTGCTGGTCAACACGGTGGTGGGCTTCATCGGCCCGGAGTACCTGTACGACGGCCGCCAGATCCTCCGCGCCGCCCTCGAGGACCACTTCTGCGGCAAACTGCTCGGCCTGCCCATGGGCCTGGACATCTGCTACACGAACCACGCCGACGCGGACGACGACGACATCGCCACCATGCTGACCATGCTGGGCGTGGCTGGGGCGTCCTTCGTCATCTGCACGCCCGGCGGCGACGACATCATGCTCAACTACCAATCCGCCTCCTTCCACGACGTGTTGTACCTGCGTGAGGTGCTGGGGCTGCGCCCGGCACCGGAGTTCGAGGCCTGGCTCGACGGGATCGGCCTGCTGGACGAACGCGGCGGAATACGGTCCGTCGCCGGCACCGCCCACCCCCTGATGGCCATCGGCAAGGAGCTGACAGCATGACGAACCGTCAACTGGCGACACTGGTACGGACATTGATGGCATCGACGGCCCCCGAACCGTCGGATGCCGCGCTGTGGGCGGGGTTGCGGCGGCACACACAGGCGCGGATCGGGCTGGGCCGGGCCGGGTCCGCCCTGCCTACGCGCCACCGCCTCGAACTCCAGGCCGCGCACGCCGCGGCACGGGACGCGGTGCACTCGCCGTTCGACCCGGACGTGGTGGCGTCCGCGCTGCCGGGTGTGCCGACGGTACGGGTCCGGAGTGCGGCTCCCGACCGGCTGACGTACCTCCAGCGACCCGACCTGGGCCGCAGGCTCGACGACATCGACCGGGCGCACTTGCCGCGTGATGCCTGCGACACCTGGGATGTCGTCTTCGTGGTCGCGGACGGGCTGTCGAGCCGGGCCGTCCACGATCACGCGGCGCCGCTGATCCGCGCGACGACGGCACGGCTTTCTGCCGGGTGGCGGGTCGCGCCGGTCGTCCTCGCCGAGCAGGCCCGGGTGGCGCTCGGTGACGACGTCGCCCATGCGCTGGGTGCCGCCATGGCCGTCGTCCTCGTCGGCGAACGGCCCGGTATGTCGGCGGCCGACTCCCTGGGCGCGTACCTCACGTACGCCCCGAAGCCCGGCACGACGACGGACGCCGACCGCAACTGCCTCTCCAACATCCGGCCTCCGCTGGGCCTGTCCTACGAGACGGCCGCCGGAAAACTGACATCCCTGATGACCCGAGCGCGGGAGCTGGGCCGCACAGGGGTGTCCTTGAAGGACGACTCGGACGCCGGGGCAGTGCGGTTGCCGGCGGCGGGATAACGGGTTCTCTTCGGGCGGAAAACACCTCCCGGCCCCCGTCATCCTGGCACCCCCCCGTCATCCCGGCAGCGTCAGCCCCCAGGCCCCCTCCCGCACCACCCACGTCCGAGTCCGCACGGGGCCCCCGACCACCGCGTCCGCGCGATACCGGAAGTCCGCTCCGGACACGGTGATCGTCCGGGCCACAGCCTCCAGCGGAGCGGCCTCCGCACCGACGGAAACGGGCCGGACCCTGACCCGCGCACCGCCCCCGGCGCCTGCAGGAGTGATCGACACGGCAGTCAGGGGCTGGTCCAGATCGACGAGGGTCCTGCCGTCGACCTCGATCCGCAGCCGGGTGGGCCCGGGTGAAGGAGACGCCGTGGCCCGGCCGCCGGGCCGCGCCGCGAGCGTACGGACGAGGGACTGGCAGGTGCGCAGCCAGTGATGGTGGTGAGGCGAGCCGCCCTCCTCCGAGAAACCGGCCCCTCCGGCCCGGCCACTCCGTCCAGCCCCGCCACTCCGTCTGGACCCGCCACCCGCACCGGAACCACCGGAACCACCGGAACCATCGAGCGCACCAGAACCGTCGAACTTACCAGAACCACCGGCACCCCCGCCCAACGGCGGAATCCGCAGCGACCCCAGCACCACCCCGTCACTGTCGTCCACCAGCAGATCGAGCCGCCGCTCGGACCCGTCGAGCACGGCCCGTGCCGCCGCGACGGCCCCCATGGGCACCCCGAGGGCTCGCGAGAGCGACAGAGACTCGCCGCCCACTCCCACCGGCACCATGGACACCGCACATCCGGCCAACTCGCGCCGCCGGTGCAAAAGGGACACAGCGCGCAGTAGCGCCCGGTCGTCCCCGATCACGACGGGTCTCCGCGAGCCTCTCCGAGCCAGTGCCCGATCGAATTCCTCGGGCCCGTCCGGGAGGCATACTTTTGTCGTCGCACCCGCGCTGAGCACGTCTTTTGCGATCCGTACCGCCTCACCGTCACCGTGACGGGCGACCGGGTCGATGACCACCAGGAGCTGGTCGGAAGTCGCCACCTCGGTCTTGCCTCGCTTCCTCGGGTAGCATCTTTGTGCAAGAGCCCCTTGCGCTATTGCGCCAGGGGCTTCGTCTATTCCGGGGCATCCGGTCCGACGGTCGCGGCCAAAGGTGGTCGCCGGCGTACGCAGCCGTTACCAGAAACAGCCGTGTACGTCCCCGACCTTGGACATGCCCCGCCCGGAAGGGGTGTACGCGCGTGCCCGCACTTGTGCTGCTCGGTGCTCAGTGGGGTGACGAAGGCAAGGGAAAGGCCACCGACCTGCTCGGTGGATCCGTGGACTATGTGGTGCGCTACCAGGGCGGCAACAACGCCGGCCATACGGTAGTCGTGGGCGATCAGAAGTACGCCCTCCACCTCCTCCCTTCCGGAATCCTCTCGCCGGGGTGCACCCCGGTCATCGGTAACGGGGTCGTGGTCGACCCGTCGGTCCTGTTCTCCGAGCTGAACGGACTGAACGAGCGAGGCATCGACACCTCCAAGCTCCTCATCAGCGGAAACGCGCACATCATCACGCCGTACAACGTGACGGTGGACAAGGTGACGGAACGCTTCCTCGGCAAGCGGAAGATCGGCACGACCGGGCGGGGCATCGGCCCCACCTACGCCGACAAGATCAACCGTGTCGGTATCCGCGTCCAGGACCTCTACGACGAGTCGATCCTGACGCAGAAGGTCGAGGCGGCCCTCGACGGCAAGAACCAGCTCCTCACCAAGGTCTTCAACCGCCGCGCCATCGAGACCGACCAGGTCGTCGAGGAGCTGCTGACCTACGCGGAGAAGCTGCGCCCGTACGTCGCCGACACCGTCCTGTTGCTCAACAAGGCGCTCGACGACGACAAGGTGGTCCTCTTCGAGGGGGGTCAGGGCACGCTGCTTGACATCGATCACGGCACCTACCCCTTCGTGACGTCGTCGAACCCCACCGCGGGCGGCGCCTGCACGGGCTCGGGCGTCGGCCCGACGAAGATCAGCAGGGTCATCGGCATCCTGAAGGCGTACACGACGCGGGTCGGCGCGGGTCCGTTCCCCACGGAGCTGTTCGACGAGGACGGCGAGGCGCTGCGCCGGATCGGCCACGAGCGCGGTGTCACCACCGGCCGTGACCGCCGCTGCGGATGGTTCGACGCGGTCATCGCCCGCTACGCGACGCGCGTCAACGGCCTGACCGACTTCTTCCTCACCAAGCTCGACGTCCTCACCGGCTGGGACGAGATCCCGGTCTGCGTGGCGTACGAGATCGACGGCAAGCGCGTCGAGGAACTGCCGTACTCGCAGACCGACTTCCACCACGCGAAGCCGATCTACGAGACCCTGCCCGGCTGGTCGGAGGACATCACGAAGGCCAAGACCTTCGAGGACCTCCCCAAGAACGCGCAGGCGTACGTGAAGGCGCTGGAGGACATGTCCGGCGCTCCGATCTCCGCCATCGGCGTGGGCCCGGGCCGCAACGAGACGATCGAGATCAACTCGTTCATCTGACCGTCCCTCTGACCGCTCGCCCGTTCCTCCGACCGCTCCGCACGCACTCCGGCGGCCGACTCGCTCCAGAGCCGGCCGCCGGATGCGTACCGGGCCGCACATCCGACCCGCGGACCAGGCCGTGTGACTAGTGTGTCCGCCATGAAGGAGCCAGGATGCTGCTGAGATTCCGGGTGGCGAACGTCCGGTCGCTGCGAGACGAGCAGGAACTGTCGTTCGTCGCGCCGAGGGGGTAGTCCATGCCCATCCGTAAGCCACCCACCGCTCGCCAGCGGCGGCTTGGAGCTGAGCTTCGGCGGATGCGCGAGCAGGTCGGGCTCTCCCTCACAGAGGCTGCCGCGCTGCATCGGGTGGACAAGACCGCGATCAGTAACACCGAGTCTGCCCGGTTCGGGGTGAGTGTCGACCGGATACGGGTGTGGGCGACCAACTACTCGTGCCCGGACCAGGCCTACGTGGATGCGCTCGCGAACATGGCCAAGGAGCGGGCTGGTTCCAACTGGTGGCACGAGTATCGGGACTCCATGGCCTCGTTCATGCTGGACCTGGTCGAGCTGGAGCATCACGCTGTCAGCCTGCGGCATGTGCAGATCACGCATCTTCCCGGGCTGTTGCAGTACGAGGACTACGCAAGAGCCGTCTTCGGTGAGGCTGTCCCGCCGCTGGCATCGCAGGTGCTCGACCTTCAGGTCGAGTTCCGTTTGCGGCGCCGGGCGTTGCTCGACCGACCAGAGCCGCCGGACTGCTCGTTCCTTCTCCATGAAGCGGCACTGCGGATGCTGTTCGGTGACCGTGTTGTCGTGCGGCGGCAGTTGGAAGAATTGCTGAAGCAGTCCGAGCGGGAGTCGGTGACCCTGCGGGTGGTGCCCTTCTCCTCGGGAGGGTTTCCGAGCGCGGGCAGTTCCACGATGTACGCGAGCGGCGCCGTCCGTCAGCTCGACACCGTGCAGGTCGATGTCCCGAACGGGGTCACATTCCTGGACTCCGAGACCCACCTCACCAACTACCGCGCTGTACTTGACCGCATGGAGCAGCGGTCCCTGGACCCGGGGCACTCGCGTGACTTCATTCGCAAGGTGCTGCACGAGCTATGAGGGCGTGAGGGCGTGAGGACGTGAGGACGTTGGAGATTCAGTGGCATAAGTCGTCGTACTCCGAGCAGTCGGGCAACTGTCTCGAACTGGCGGTGGTCGATGGCCAGGTGTTGCTCAGGGAGAGCGACGACCCCGGCGTGGTCGTCAGTACGACACCCGCCAAGCTTGCGGCGTTCCTGGCCGGAGCCAGGGCCGGGGAGTTCGACGAACTCGTGTGAGGTCCGCTGCCGTTGGCATATGCCAATCCGCCCAGCTTTGGCATCAACGTTGATGCGCCAGCAGAGTTGCCGCTACCTTGATGCCGGACGGTAGCCGTTTGGTCACTGTCCGAACGTCAAGCGCCCCGGCGGTGTTAACGGCACCCCGGGGCATGGCCAACGCCCTGTAGGAGCGTCAGCGTGTCCAACCGTATCCGGCCAGGCCTCGCACGAACACTCGTGCACCTCGCCATTCTCGTCCTCGTGTGCCTCGTACGTGCACTCCTCCCCGTACCGGCGCCGGTGTCGGACGCGGTCCGGCGCCCCTCCGGTTACCGGGACATCGTCGCGGATGCCGAGATCCCCGTACTGCCGCCGTACTTCCTGCGGCGGCCCAGCAGAACGGGGCCCGCATTCCGGCGGCCGGCTCCCCGCGTCCGCCCCTACCTCGTCGCGCACGAGCAGCGTTCCCGCCGTGAGGCGCTGGTTCTCGCGCTCGACGGGGTCGACGTCGGGCCCCGGGTGATCCACGGGCACCGGATCGGCCAGCCGGTCATGGCGACCCCGATGGGGGTGGCGGTCTGATGAGTACGCCCCGGATGCAGGTCAGCCGCGTACCCAGCAAGCCCGTACGGCGGGACGAGGACGGCACGTTCAGCATCGATCTCTGGTTGCGCAGGGACGGCGGGTTCGAGTCGGACCTTGCGCTGCACCTCACCCCCGCCGAGGCGGAGGTCCTGCACGCTCAACTCTGTTACGCGCTTGACGACGAGACGGCCTACGTGATCACACCCACGTCGAAGCTGCCCGACTGCCGGAATCCGGCTGAGGGTAACCAGGAATTTACTGGCGGTAGGCCCCGGTAGGCCACGTGTGGGCGGCGCGATCGTGAACGTGTCGCCCACACGAGCTGCGATCGGCTCGTACCGGCAGGACGTATCAAGGAGAGGACCCGCAGGGCGGTTCCCTGAGCGGTGGCAGCGGATTCTTCGAGTATCAGATCGTGGTCCGCCACGAGCGTGTGTATGTCGTCCAGCTCACGCATCTTGAGTTCTGATCCCCAGCGCACCAGGGCGCATGCCTCGGGCGCCTGGAACCACACCACGGCCCGCACCCGCGACCAGACCGCGCGCTGCTGTTGTTGTGCCACCGCCCCACCGTCCCACCGTGCCGGAGCGGTGATCTTCAGGTGGCCCGGCGCAGGGGTCGGCACCAGACCTGTCAACTCCGACATAACGGGCATATGGTGAAGGTGCGCGCGTACGCGTGGATTCCCGAAATCAGAGAAGGTGAGTGCGATGCGTGTCTTGTTGAAAGCCACCCTGGACACGGACAAGGCGAACGAGGCGATCCGCAGCGGCAAGATGCCCGAGCTGATGAAGGAGACCCTGGATCACTTGAAGCCCGAGGCGGCGTACTTCGGCCCCATGGGTGGCCGGCGTACCGCCCTTCTGGTTATCGACATGAAGGACAGCTCGGAGCTGCCTCCCGCCGGTGAGCCGTTCTTCACCCAGTTCAACGCCGAGGTCGAGATCACCCCGGTCATGAACGGCGAGGATCTCCAGAAGGGGCTGTCACAGCTTCGCTGACAGAGCTGACAGGTGACTGGCAGGGCCGCCCTAGCTGAAGATGATCATCGAGCCCTGTGCCAGGCTCCGGGTAGCCGCCGCATGCAGGCCCAGCCAGACATGTCGTTCCCGGGCGAACGGACTAGCGTCGAAGGGGGCGGGGGCGGCCGGTTCCTCCAACTCCGTCGGCGCCATGGGCGGCTGGGGCGGGACCGGCGGGTTGGCGGGGTCGATGCCGAGCGACGGCGCGACGAGTTCCAGCTCGCGCAGTAGGACCTGGGAGGAGCCCAACGGGCCACCCCCCGCGAGGAGTTCGTCGCTCGACAGCGGATGCGGGAAGTCCACCGGGACGTACGCGCCCGCGTGGTCGTAGTGCCAGACCAGGTGGGACTGCTGGGCCGTCGTCTCGAACATCTCCAGCAACTGCTCGTAGTCGCCGCCCAGCTCGCCGACCGGCGTCACCGGCAGCTGGCACACCTGCAGGAGGTAAGCGCGGCGCAGGAAGTGCAGCGCGTCGTAGTCGAACCCCGCGACCGGCGCCACATCGCCGGAGATACCCGGCATGTACGCGTACACCGGTACCGGCGGAAGTCCTGCCTCGCCCAGTACCTTGTCGTAGAGCGCGAGTTCCTCGGCGAAGGGGTTGTCGGGGGTGTGGCACAACACGTCGACGAGCGGGACCAGCCACAGGTCACAGGCCAACTGAGAGCTCCTCGTTCAGCACGGTGGTCAAGGCAGCGTAATGGGTGAAAGCGCGGTCGGTCCCCCCTGTGCGGGTTGGATGCCCCACACTTGTCGCCCCTCAGGGCATGCCCCGACCGCCATCGTTCTCACTCCTGCGCCAGCAGCTCGATCAGTGCCAGCGAGTGGGCGTTGTACGCCGCGACGATCTCGTGCGCGGCCGTGGCGTCCCGGTGGGCGAGGGCGTCCACGAGGTCCATGTGCTCGGCCCACAGGCGGCCCCGCAGATCCTCGATCCGGCGCAGGTGCTGGACCGCGCACACCCAGGACTGGACGCGCAGCCGGTGCAGGAAGTCGGCGAGGTAGGGGTTGCCGAACAGGCTGCTGAGCTCACGCCAGAAGCGCAGGTCGTAGCCGATGAGAATGTTCAGGTCACCCGCGGCGGCGGCCCGCTGGGCCTCCTCGCCGCGGCGGCGCACCCCGGCGAGCGCGCCGGTGGTGCGCGGGTCGTCGGTGCGGGTGGCGAGCGTGGCGCGGGCGCCCCGGGTGGTGGCGGCCGTCGAGTCCAGCAGCCCGTGGAAGATGCTCTCCGTGACCAGGCTGCGGGCCTCGATCATGCCCCGGTAGTCGTCCAGCGAGTACTCGTGGACGCGGAACCCGCGATGCTGGTCCGCGTCCAGGAGGCCCTGGGCCGACAGATCGACCAGGGCCTCGCGAACGGGGGTCGCGGAGACGCCGTACTGTTCGGCGATCTCCTTGACCGTGAACTCCTTGCCCGGCTGCAGGCGCCCGGCCAGCACCTCGTCGCGGAGCGCGTCCGCGATCTGCTGCCGCAGGGTGCTGCGGGTCACGGCGCCATTGCCGCTGCCGGTGCCGGGCATCGTCCGGGTCCTTCCCCCATCGAACAAGTACTCGTCAACTACGTGCTCCGTATGCGCTTCCATACGTGCTTCCGTACGCGCTTGAGTACTCGTAAGTATTCGTAAGTGCTCGCTCATGTCTACGAGCCAGTCACCTTACGCGTTCGATGCGGGGCCAACCGGATTGCGTGGCTCCTGCGCTACGCCGTGTGCTCGTCGGCCACGGAGAGGGCTTCGTCGAGTGCTGCCAGGCCCTCCTTGGCCTCCGCCTCCGTGATGTTGCACGGCGGCACGACGTGGGTGCGGTTCATGTTGATGAAGGGCCACAGACCGTGCGCCTTCGCCGCGGCACCGAAGGCCGCCATGGGGGCGTTCGCCTCGCCCGTCGGGTTGTAGGGGACGAGGGGCTCGCGGGTCTCCTTGTCCCGTACGAGTTCCAGGGCCCAGAACACTCCGGTGCCCCGCACCTCGCCGACGCTCGGGTGGCGCTCGGCCAGCTCGCGCAGCCCGGGGCCGAGGACCGTCTCGCCGATCCGGGCGGCCTGCTCGACGACACCCTCCTCCTCCATCACGTTCAGGGTCGCGACGGCGGCGCCGCAGGCGAGCGGGTGCCCGGAGTAGGTGAGCCCGCCGGGGTACGGGCGCCGGGCGAACGTGTCCGCGATCGCCCCGGAGATGGCGACACCGCCGAGTGGCACGTATCCCGAGTTCACGCCCTTCGCGAAGGTCAGCAGGTCCGGCACGACGCCGGAGTGGTCGGCGGCGAACCACCGGCCCGTCCGCCCGAAGCCCGCCATGACCTCGTCCAGGATGAAGACGATGCCGTACTCGTCGCAGAGCGCGCGGACGCCCTCCAGGTAGCCCGGCGGCGGAATCATGATCCCCGCGGTGCCCGGAATCGTCTCCAGGATGATCGCGGCGATGGTGGCCGGGCCCTCGAACGCGATGGTGTCGGCCAGGTGCTGGAGCGCTCGCTCGCACTCCTGCTGCTCGGTCTCGGCGTGGAAGGGGGAGCGGTAGAGGAAGGGCGCCCAGAAGCGCACGACCCCGGCCGCCCCGCTGTCGTTGGCCCAGCGGCGCGGATCCCCGGTGAGGTTGATCGCGGCGGCGGTGCCTCCGTGGTACGAGCGGTACGCGCTCAGCACCTTCGGGCGGCCGGTGTGCAGCTTGGCCATCCGGGTGGCGTTCTCGACGGCCTCGGCCCCGCCGTTGGTGAAGAAGATCTTGTCCAGGTCGCCCGGCGTCCGCTCCGCGATCAGCCGTGCCGCCTCCGACCGTGCCTCGACGGCGAACGCGGGCGCGAAGGTGGTCAGCTTCCCGGCCTGCTCCTGGATCGCGGCGACGACCTTCGGGTGCTGGTAGCCGATGTTCGTGAAGACGAGCCCGCTGGTGAAGTCCAGATACCGCTTGCCGTCGTAGTCCCAGAAATAGGCCCCCTCCGCACCGGCGACGGCGAGCGGGTCGATGAGCTCCTGGGCCGACCAGGAGTGGAACACGTGCGCACGGTCCGCGGCCTTCACGGCGGCGCCGGCCTGGGGATTGGGCTGAGGGGTCATGCGATCGAGCGTAGGCGTCCGGGGTGCGGGCGCGACATCGGCGTCCTGTCTGCGGTGCGGCCACGAAAGCGACAGGTTGTCGTGTGTCCACCGCAGTCCATTGACAGTATCCTGTCGAATTGACAGCATGTTTACATGAGCGCGACGAAAGCAGCCGCGGAAGCGTGACCCCCGTGACCGAGGGACCGAGTGACTACCGAGTGACTGAGGAGAAGCCATGACCCGCAAGCCCGTGTACCTCGCCGTCTACGACACGCTCGCCGACTGGGAGACCGGCCACACGACCGCGTACCTCGCCCGCGCCGGCTACGAGATCCGGACGGTCGGCGCGTCCGGCGCCCCGGTGACGTCCGTCGGCGGGCTGCGGATCCAGCCCGACGCGACGCTCGACGACGTACGCCCCGAGGACGGCGCGCTGCTGATCCTGCCGGGAGCCGACCTGTGGGACACGAGCGACGAGCTGGCCCCCTTCGCGCGCAAGGCGCGGGAGTTCCTGGCGGCCGACGTGCCTGTCGCCGCGATCTGCGGGGCCACCGCGGGGCTCGCCCGCGAGGGACTGCTGGACGACCGGGCCCACACCAGCGCCGTGTCCTTCTACCTGGCCGCCACCGGCTACAAGGGCGGCGACCGGTACGTGGACACCGACGCCGTGACGGACGGGAAGCTCATCACCGCCGGGCCCACCGAGCCCGTCGCGTTCGCGCGGGAGGTGTTCGGGCTGCTCGGGGTGTACGAGGGAGAGGTGCTCGACGCCTGGTACCGGCTGTTCCACGACTCGGACGCGCAGGCGTACGCGGTCCTTGAGGCGGCCGGGCAGTGAGCGGAACGGGCGGTGAGAAGGGCGAGAAAGGTGACGAGGGCAGGGAACGCCAGGACCTGTTCAGCCGGAGCGCGCTCGCGGTCTTCCGGCTGAACGGCCAGTTCCTGGGCGTGGCCGAGGAGTTGGCCACGCCCGCCGGGCTCACCGCCGCCTGGTGGCAGGTACTCGGTGCCGTGCTGAGGGGACCCCTGCCCGTCTCCGGGATCGCCCGGGCCATGGGCATCACACGGCAGAGCGTGCAGCGGATCGCCGACCTGCTGGTGGAGCGCGGGCTCGCCGAGTACGTACCCAATCCCGCCCACCGCCGCGCCAAACTGCTCCGGCCGACCGGGGAGGGCTTCGAGGCCGTCCGGAAGATCGGCCCCGGACACGCGGCCTTCGCGGACCAACTCGCAGAGGTCCTCGGGGAGGAGGGACTGGCCGAGACCGTACGGGTGCTGGAACGGCTGATCGGAGCGATGGAGACGGCCACGGCGGCGGCCGCGGAAACAGCCAGGGAATCAGCCAGGGAAACGGCATCCGCCGTTACGGAACCGTAGACACCACTTCTGCCACCGCCCCGTTCCGCCCACTATCCTCGGGCTGTCGCACATGTACGGGGGAGGGCGGCGTTTCGATGGAGAAGCTCGGACCTGCCGATCCGCACCGGATCGGCGCGTATCGGTTGCTGGCGAGGCTGGGTGCGGGCGGGATGGGCCGGGTGTATCTGGCGCGTTCCGACCGCGGGCGGACGGTCGCGGTCAAGCTGGTCCGCCGGGAACTCGCCGAACAGGAGGAGTTCCGCGCACGCTTCCGCCAGGAGGTGCTGGCGGCCCGGCGCGTGGGCGGGTACTGGACGGCGCCGGTGCTCGACGCGGACACGGAGGCGCCGGTCCCGTGGGTCGCCACCGGCTATGTGGCGGGACCCTCGCTCCAGGAGGTCGTCGGCCACGACCACGGCGCGCTCCCCGAGCGTTCCGTACGGGTCCTCGCGGCCGGCCTCACACACGCGCTGAAGGACATCCACGCGGCCGGACTGATCCACCGTGACCTCAAGCCGTCTAACGTCCTCGTCACGATCGACGGCCCGCGCGTCATCGACTTCGGCATCGCCCGCGCCCTGGAGACGGTCACCGACGGCGGCCTCACCCGCACCGGCGCGCTCGTCGGCTCCCCTGGGTTCATGGCACCCGAGCAGGTCCGCGGCGACCGGATCACGCCCGCGTGCGACGTCTTCTGCCTGGGCTCGATCCTGTCGTACGCGGCCACGGGAGACCTCCCGTTCGGCACGGCCAACAGCGGGGTGCACGCCCTGATGTTCCGTATCGCCCAGGAGGAACCTGACCTGTCAGGCGTTCCGGAGGGCATCGCCGACCTCGTCCGGCAGTGCCTGCGCAAGGATCCCGCCTCCCGGCCGACCCTCGACGACATCCTGCAGCGCACGGGAGCGGATGACACCGTCTCGGACGGACGCAGCCGTGACCCCTGGCTGCCGGGGACGCTGGTCGCCCAGCTGGGGCGCCACGCGGTGCAGCTGCTGGACGCGGAGGACCCGGAGGAGGAGGGGCTGAGTCCTCCAGCCGGTCCGGCGTTCGAGGACGAGGCCTTTCAGGCCGACAGCGCGGGACAGGGCGCGGCAGCCCCCAGGGACGGGACGGGGAGGGGCGGCGGGGGCAAGAAAGCTCCGGACCCCCCGGCCGCCGCACCGACTCCCACCCCTGCCCCCGATCACGCCCCCGGCCCCGGCCCCGCCCCCACTCCGGCTTCCGGCCGCGCCCCAGTTCCGGCTCCCGGTCCCGGCCCTGGTTCTGGTCCCGGTCCTGGCCCCGAGGCCTCCCCGGAGCACGCTTCCGCCCCGGACGCCTCCGTCCCGTCCCCGCCCCCGCCGGGCACCCCGGGCAGTTCTTCTGTCGATCACCTGCCCACCATGGTCGCGGGCCTGCCCCCGGTACCACCTCCGACCTCCCCGCCCGCAGGCTCGGCACCCGGACACACCCCCGCTTCCAGCCCCGGCGCCGGCCCCGTTCACCCGGCCTACGGCTACCCCCAGCAGCACCCCCAGCCCGTCGGTTACGGCTACCCGCACCAGCAACAGCCCGGGGCCTGGGCGGCGACCCCGGACGGCGGGTACGCGACCCCCAACGGGTACGCGCCTCCTCCGGGTTCGACCCCTCCGTACGGTCCGGCACCCCCGTACGGCCCGGGAATCACGCCGCAGCCGGGGCCGCCGCACCGGGGCGGCCGGTCCACGGCCGTGCTGATCGTCGTGGCGCTGGTCGTCGCGCTCGGCGCGGGCGCGTCCGTGTACGCGCTCATGAAGGGCGAGGGGGACGACAGGGCCGACGGCGACCCCACCAAGAACCCGACGACGGGTGCGCCCAGCACTCCCGGCCCGTCCGCCCAGGACCCCTCGACGCAGCCGCCCACCACGGCGGAGGAGACGCCGGCGGGCGGCGCGATCCCCACCGAGTACCTCGGCACCTGGAGTGCGTCCATCGACAACGACACGGGCCACAACACCCGCCAACTCACCATCGAGCAGGGCGAGGTGGGTGACACCGTGCTCACGCTCACGGCGGACGGGCCCGCGGGCGGCGGCACCTATCACTGTGTGTTCCGGGCGGAGCTGGCCGAGGCCCCGAGCGCCGGGGGTTCCCTCCGGATCGGCCCGTCCGAGGTCACCGTCGGCGAACCGGCCACTTCCTGTTCGCCGGGCGAGGCAACGGAGTTGAGCGTCCTTCCGGACGGCAGTCTGCGCCGTGTGAACGCGGGCAACGGCGACGAGCTGACGTACACCAAGCAATGACGAGTTGACGTACACCAAGCAATAACGGGCGGGCGGCGGAGGCGGGGAAAGCCCTGCCGGGGCTCAAAGCCCTACCGGGGCTCCGGCGGCCGCTGCCGCGGCATGTTCGGCCGAGTCCCCGGAGGGAGTGGCGGTCGCCCCGCCGGAGCGGTGTCGGCACGCGCACCCCCACCTACCCCCGCCTGGATGGCGAACGGTGCCACTCCCGTCCGGAACTCCACCATCCAGTCCGCGGTCTCCACCCGCACCAGCTCCGTCACGTCCTCGGAGAACCGCCGCAGCACCCCAAGGCACCGCTCGGCGGCCTCCCCTGCCGTTCCCTCGGTCGGGCCGAGAACCTCCCGCACACACTCGGACGCCCAGTCGAACTGCAGTACCTGCAGCCGCCGTTGCACTGCCTGCGCCGTCGCCACGTCTCTCATCCATCCGGAGGTCACCCCGAAAAAGCGGTCCCCCGCCAAGCAGGCGACCGCCACCAGCAACGCCAGATACCCCCAGGCGGCGCCCCCGCCCAGCACCCCGACGAGATCCAGCAGAGGCAGCGCGGCCCCGGCAAGGCCCCCGACGGCCGCCCCCGCCCGCAGCGCCCGCGCCCCCCGCCGCTTCCACATCCGGTCGGTGAGGTACCAGGACGCCGTGGTCAGCGCCCCCGCCTCCACCCACCGGTACAGCTCGTGAAGCCGGTCGGCCGGCTCTCCCCAGTCGCCGAGCGGAAAGGCCCGCCCCATCAGATCGCCGGGCTCCGGCCTCCGGGACGAGGGGCCCGTGGGCCGGGCACCCGGCGCCTGCCCGCCCGACGCCTGTCCGCCAAGCCCTTGTCCGCCGGGCCCCGAGCCGTCGCCCCGACCGTCCTGGGCCGACCCCTCGGGCTGCATGTCCGGCTGGCTCACCCACCGCTCCTAAATTGTGACGTTGCGTGACCATAGCGCGGCGCGAGGTGCTGCTGCGCCGCACCCTTACTACCTTCCATTGGGTGGCGATGGCCCTGGTTTCTGGGGACTTCCGCTCGGACGTGGGACGCGATCAGTTACAGGCCACGCTGTGCTCTCACTCGAAAGAGTGCTGAAGCGACGGGCCGGTAGACAACGTAGGCTCGTCCCAAGGCGGAAAACCCGCCGGACAGCCGTACACATCCGTGCCTCCGCGCACCGCGTACGGCAGTCCTCGCAGCCGTACGAAACCAGGAGCTGATCGTGATTCCCGGTGGTGGCCAGCCCGACATGCAGCAGTTGCTCCAGCAGGCCCAGAAGATGCAGCAGGACCTCGCGAGCGCCCAGGAGGAGCTGGCGCGGACGGAGGTCGACGGTCAGGCGGGCGGTGGCCTGGTGAAGGCGACGGTGACGGGCTCCGGCGAACTGCGCGGCCTGGTCATCGACCCGAAGGCCGTCGACCCGGAGGACACCGAGACCCTCGCCGACCTGATCGTCGCAGCGGTCCAGGCGGCCAACGAGAACGCCCAGGCGCTCCAGCAGCAGAAGCTCGGCCCGCTGGCCCAGGGGCTGGGCGGCGGCAGCGGCATCCCCGGCCTGCCGTTCTAAGTCAACCGGGTGGTCCCTTCTAAGAAGGCCGACCGCCAACTACCGTACGTACGAAGAGAGCAAGCGCGACTACGGTACGTACCGAACGAGCAGCCGACCGGGCAAGACGAACGAGCAGCCGACCGAGCAAGACGAACGAGCTGAAGAACGAGTCGCGGGACGAGCAGGAACAGAAAGGCAATCCGTGTACGAAGGCGTGGTCCAGGACCTCATCGATGAGCTGGGGCGGCTGCCCGGCGTCGGTCCCAAGAGCGCGCAGCGGATCGCCTTCCACATCCTCCAGGCGGAGCCGACGGACGTACGCCGTCTCGCGCAGTGCCTCATGGAGGTCAAGGCGAAGGTCCGTTTCTGCGCCACCTGCGGAAACGTGGCGCAGGAGGAGCTGTGCAACATCTGCCGCGACCCGCGCCGTGATCTCTCGGTCATCTGCGTGGTCGAGGAGCCGAAGGACGTGGTCGCGGTCGAGCGGACCCGCGAGTTCCGGGGCAAGTACCACGTGCTCGGCGGCGCGATCAGCCCGATCGAGGGCGTGGGCCCGGACGACCTGCGGATAAGGGAGCTGCTGGCGCGGCTCGCCGACGGCGCGGTCACGGAGCTGATCCTGGCCACGGACCCGAACCTGGAGGGCGAGGCCACGGCCACCTACCTCGCCCGCATGATCAAGCCCATGGGCCTCAGGGTCACCCGTCTCGCCAGCGGACTGCCGGTGGGCGGCGACCTGGAGTACGCCGACGAGGTCACCCTGGGACGTGCCTTCGAGGGAAGGCGGCTGCTGGATGTCTGAGCGACCGGTTTCTGAGCGACTGGTTTCTGAGCGACCGGTTGATGTACGGAACGAAGTTCTTGGCGAACTTCTCGACGATTTGTCCGACGGAGTTCTTGAGGAAGGCCGGCTTCTAGATGTCTGACGCCACGCTGCACGCGACCGCTCCGGACCCTGACGACTTCGCGGTCCAGATCGCGGATCAGATCGAGAGCTTCCTCGTCGCCGTGACAGAGGTCGCGAGAGGCGACGAGCCGGATTCGGCCGTCCCTTTCCTTCTCCTGGAGGTCTCCCAACTCCTGCTGGCCGGCGGCCGTCTGGGCGCGCACGAGGACATCCTCCCCGATGAGCGCTACGAGCCGGACCTGGGCCCCGAGCCGGACGTCGACGAACTGCGCGAACGGTTCGCCGAGATGCTCGACCCGGTCGACGTCTACTCCGAGGTCTTCGACCCGTACGAGCCCCGCAAGCCCCCGGTCCCGGCCCGTATCTCGGACGACCTGGCCGATGTCATCGCGGATCTGCGCCACGGCATGGCCCACTACCGCGCGGGCCGCACCACGGAGGCCATGTGGTGGTGGCAGTTCTCGTACTTCTCCAACTGGGGCTCCACGGCCTCGGCCACCCTTCGCGCCCTCCAGTCTCTGGTGGCCCATGTCCGCCTGAACCAGCCCCTTGAGGAGCTGGACGGCCTGGACACCGACCAGGACCTCAGCGAGGACGCCCTCGCGGAGGTGGCGGGCCGCGTCATGGTGGAGGAGATCGCGGCTCCGCTGGGGCTTCGAGAGGTCAAGTGACAGGCTCCTCGGGCTCCACCCTTCAGCCCGAGGATTCCGGCAGTCCCCTGCCCGGTTCTCTGCACCCCCTGCAGCACCTATAGCCCCCACAACCCCTTCCCCAGAGTCGTGAGCCCGCCCACCAACGCCAGTGACAGAACCAGCAGGCGGGCTTGCTTCTCCGGTACCCGTCCCGCGAGCCATCTGCCGATCAGGCCGCCGGCCACCATCCCCGTCACCACCGAGCCCCATGCCGGCGCGCTGAGGTGGGGCACCCCGTTCGAGGCCACTGAGAAGGCGTTCACCACCACCCCGTAGAACAGTGCGTTCGGCACGAACTCCCGTACTGTCCAGCCCGCGTTGACGGCGTACAGGGATATCGGCGGGCCGCCGACCCCCGCCGCCGAGTTCATGAAGCCGCCCACCGCGCCCGCGGCCACCGCACCGCCGCGCCCGCGCAGGGCGGGCACCCGGGCGCCCCGCATCACCAGCAGGACGGCGACCGTCACCAGCGCTCCCATGAAGGCGAGCAGCAGGGGCTCGGGGAGGCGGCGGGCCACCCAGGTGCCCAGCGGAACCGTGCACGCCCCCGCCGCGCACAGCGGTACCATCGCGCGCAGCCGCACCTGACGCCGGCCGCCCACGAGGCCGACCGCACAGATGGCGCCCGCCGCGCAGTTGGCGAGGACGACGCCCTGCGCCGGGCCGAGCAGCAGCACCAGCGCGGGTACGGCGACGAGGGCGAAGCCCATCCCCGTGAGCCACTGCACCGAGGCGCCGAGCAGCACGATCCCGCACAGCGACAAGCCGGCTTCCCATCCACCTGTCACGACAACCCTCCTCTCCCGCTCTCCCGAATTGGATGAGCCTTGGCCGTGTGCTGGACATGCGCTGGCCGGAGCTTTACCCGTGTGACGAGAGGGTTGGATCACTCCCCCAGGGGAGCAAGTCAACCCCACCGCACAGGAGTTGTGATGAAGCGTCACATACGTACCCGCGCAGCGATCGTCACCGCCGCCCTTGTGGCCGCCGGAGCCGTCACGGCCGGTGTCAGCCAGGCCGCGCCGGAGCACAGGTCGAAGGCCCCGAAGGCCTCGAAGACCGAGATCGCCGCGCTGTTCGACGGCTGGAACGCCGCCCTGCAGACCGGGGACTCGGACAAGGTCGCCGACAGATACGCCAAGGACGCCGTCCTGCTCCCCACCGCCTCCCCGGTCATCCGCACGGACCGCGCCGGGATCGTCGACTACTTCGACCACTTCCTGCTGAACAAGCCCGAGGGCGAGAAGATCAAGTCCGTGATCAACGTCCTGGACAGCGACTCGGCCATCGACGCGGGGCTGTACGTGTTCCACCTCACCGACCCGAAGACCGGTGAGAAGAAGGACGTCGAGGCCCGCTACACGTACGAGTACGAGAAGCGCGGCGGCAAGTGGCTGATCGTCAACCACCACTCCTCGGTGCTGCCCGCCGCAAGCTGAACCGGACGCACAGTCCCCCACCAGGGGCGTCCCGCAGCGCTGCCGTACCGCCGTCGTCCGTGACCAGTTGCTTGACGATGGCCAGGCCGAGCCCCGAGCCGGACCGGCCCGTCAGGCCCTGGCCGCGCCAGAAGCGGTCGAAGGCACGGGACTTCTCCGCGTCGGACATGCCGGGCCCCTGGTCCAGCACCGACAGCACGACCTCGTCGGGGTGGGCCGACACCTCCACGGTGATCGTCCCGCCGTCCGGCGAGACCTCCAGGGCGTTCGACAAGACGTTGTCCAGCACCTGGTCGAGATGGCCCGGGCTGGCCAGCACCAGCGGCCGGCCGCCGGCAACTCCCTCCAGAGCGATGGTGACTCCACGTTCGTCGGCGGCCGGTCTCCACACCGAGAAGCGTTCCTCGATCACGTCGACCAGCGGCAGCGGTTCGGCCGCGGACACCTTCGCCTCCGCGCGTGCGAGCACCAGCAGCCCGTTCACCAGCCGGCTCATACGGACCACCTCCGAGGTGGCCTGCTCCACGTCCTCCTGTACGAACTCGTCGTCGACCCCGTCGGCGATGTTGTCCAGGGAGAGGCGGAGCGCGGTGAGGGGGGTGCGGAGTTGGTGCGAGGCGTCCGCCACGAAGATGCGCTGCGAGGCGACCAGGGTGTCCAGGCGTTCGCCCGCCTGGTTGAGGGTGCGGGCCAGCGTCTGGGTCTCGGTCGGACCCGTCACCTCGGACCGTGCGGTCAGATCACCGTCGCTGAACTTGCTCGCCATGTCGTTGAGCTGGCGCAGGGGGGCGGTGATCCGGCGGGCGGCGAACGAGCCGATCGCGGCCGCGGCCGCCAGGACGGCGACGGCCAGCCCGGCCCGGAAGCCCCAGATGGTCCACAGCCGGTAGGTGAGGTCCTGGGTCGAGTAGTTGATCCGTACGGCGCCGACGACCGGCCCCTTGCCCGCCCCCTCCGCCGTCGTCTGGCGGGCGGGAACCGTGATCACCAGGTTCCGGCCCCAGATGAGGTCGGAGCCCCAGTCGACCGCCTCGGGCTTCCGCTTCTCCAGGACGTCGGTCAGGGCCGGGTCCCGGTCGGGCGCGGGCCGCTTCGGAACGCAGTCCCAGGAGGCGTCCGTGACGGTCACCTGGACCTCGCCGGGCGTCTCCTCGCCGTACGCCAGGGCCATCTCGTCCAGAGCCTGGCAGGAGGCGGGGTCTCCGTTGCCCAGCAGCAGGGCCATGGTCTTGGCCTCGCGGAGGACGGACTCGCGGGTGTCGTCGCGCAACTGGTCGGTGAGGGTGAAGGCCACCGGGACGGTGAACAGGGCGATGGCGATCGCGACGAGCAGGATGTAGCTGCGGATGAGCTGGCGGTTCATGAGGCGCCGCTGCCCTCGCCGCCGTCTCCGTCGCCCTCGCCGCCGTCATCCTTGTCGGTCTCCGGCTCGGCGGTCTGCGGCTTGTCGATCTCCAGGCGGAAGCCGACCCCGCGGACCGCCTCGATCGTGATCGCGCCCGCCAGCTTCCGCCGCAGCGCCGCCACATGGACGTCCAGTGTCTTCGTCGGCCCGAACCAGTTCGCGTCCCAGACCGCTTCCATGATCTGCTCGCGCGACATCAGCGCACCCGGTTCCTCGGTGAGGAAGGCCAGCAGGTCGTACTCCTTGGGCGCGAGGGCGACCTCCTCCCCGCCGAGCCGTACGCGGGCCGCCTTGCGGTCGATGGTCAGCATGGACCCGTACCGGTCGGGGCCGCTCGGCGTGGCGCCCGGGGACGTGCGCGGCTGGGCGCGCCGCATCACCGCCCTTATCCGCGCGATGACCTCGCGCACGCCGAACGGCTTGGAGACATAGTCGTCGGCGCCGAGTTCCAGGCCGACCACCCGGTCCGTCTCGTCGCTGCGCGCGCTGATCACGATGATCGGTACGTCACCGCGCTCGCGCAGCGCCTTGCACACGTCGAGCCCGTCCGTGTCGGGCAGGCCCAGATCGAGCAGCACGACGTCGTACGGCTCGGCGTGGGCCAGGGCGCTGGCGCCCGTGCCGACCCACGCCACCTCGAAGCCGTATCGCACCAGCCCGCGCCGGAGCGACTGGGCTACCGGCTCGTCGTCTTCCACCAGGAGTACGCGCACAAGCGGAACCTTAGTGCTTGAAATTTAAGGTGTTGGGCTGTGGGTGTGACGAGGCGCACTTTGCGAGTGAGGTGAGTCCGGGAGGGGCAGGTGCGGTCCTGGAGCGGCCGAAGGGCCGGACGACGGAAGCCGACCGATCGGACGACCGTACGACCGGACCACCGGGATTTCAGACAGGAACCCAGACAGGGACCCCGACGGGAACCTCGACGGGAACCCGGACGGAAATCCAGACAGACCAGCCCGGATGATCAGCCAGTGAGCGGGACGTCTCACGATGCGATATCACCCGGGCGGGATTCGGCCGCTCGTTAGACTGAGTCGACCGCAGTCGTGCGGTACGAGACGGACTGAGCGAGGAGCGCACGTGGGCCTTGTCGTGCAGAAGTACGGAGGTTCCTCCGTAGCCGATGCCGAGGGCATCAAGCGTGTCGCCAAGCGAATCGTCGATGCCAAGAAGAACGGCCATCAGGTCGTTGTCGTGGTGTCGGCGATGGGTGACACGACGGACGAGCTGATCGATCTCGCCGAGCAGGTATCCCCGATCCCTGCCGGGCGTGAGTTCGACATGCTGCTGACCGCAGGAGAGCGGATCGCCATGGCTCTGCTGGCGATGGCGATCAAAAACCTGGGCCACGAGGCCCAGAGCTTCACCGGCAGCCAGGCAGGTGTGATCACCGACTCCGTCCACAACAAGGCGCGCATCATCGATGTCACGCCGGGCCGCATCAGGACGGCGCTCGACGAGGGCAACATCGCGATCGTCGCCGGGTTCCAGGGTGTCAGCCAGGACAAGAAGGACATCACCACGCTGGGGCGCGGCGGGTCCGACACCACGGCCGTCGCCCTCGCCGCCGCCCTCGACGCCGAGGTCTGCGAGATCTACACGGACGTCGACGGTGTGTTCACCGCCGACCCGCGGGTGGTGAAGAAGGCCCGGAAGATCGACTGGATCTCCTCCGAGGACATGCTGGAGCTCGCCGCGTCGGGCTCCAAGGTGCTGCTGCACCGCTGCGTCGAGTACGCACGCCGCTACAACATCCCGATCCACGTCCGCTCGTCCTTCTCGGGACTGCGGGGCACCTGGGTCAGCAACGAGAATCCGCAAGGGGACGCTCAGGTGGAGCACGCCATCATCTCCGGAGTCGCGCACGACATCTCCGAAGCCAAGATCACGGTCGTCGGCGTCCCGGACAAGCCGGGCGAGGCCGCGGTCATCTTCCGCGTCATCGCGGACGCCCAGATCAACCTCGACATGATCGTGCAGAACGTGTCCGCGGCCTCCACGGGCCTCACGGACATCTCCTTCACGCTCCCCAAGACCGAGGGCCGCAAGGCCATCGAGGCCCTGGAGAAGTCGAAGGACGCGATCGGCTTCGACTCGCTGCGCTACGACGACCAGATCGGCAAGATCTCCCTGGTCGGCGCGGGTATGAAGACCAACCCGGGCGTCACCGCCTCGTTCTTCCAGGCGCTGTCCGACGCGGGCGTCAACATCGAGCTGATCTCGACATCCGAGATCCGCATCTCGGTGGTGACCCGCCAGGACGACGTCAACGAAGCCGTGCGCGCCGTGCACAGCGCCTTCGGGCTCGACTCCGACAGCGACGAGGCCGTCGTCTACGGAGGCACCGGACGATGACCCTCCTCTCGTACGGAGGCGTACGACGATGACCGGGCGGCCGACGCTCGCGGTCGTGGGCGCGACCGGAGCCGTCGGCACGGTGATGCTCCAGATCCTGTCCCAGCACGCGGACATCTGGGGCGAGATCCGCCTCATCGCCTCGCCGCGCTCGGCCGGCCGCAAGCTGGCCGTGCGCGGCGAGCAGGTCGAGGTGGTGGCCCTGACGGAGGAGGCCTTCGACGGGGTCGACGTCGCCATGTTCGACGTACCGGACGAGGTGGCCGAACGCTGGGCGCCGGTGGCGGCCGCCAAGGGTGCCGTCGTGGTCGACAACTCGGGCGCGTTCCGGATGGATCCCGAGGTGCCGCTCGTTGTGCCGGAGGTCAATCCGCATGCCGCCCGCGTCCGGCCACGCGGCATCATCGCCAACCCCAACTGCACGACGCTGTCCATGATCGTGGCTTTGGGCGCGCTGCATGCCGAGTTCGGTCTGCGCGAGCTGGTGGTGTCCTCGTACCAGGCGGTGAGTGGGGCGGGGCAGCGTGGCGTCGACACGTTGCGGCAGCAGCTGAAGCTGGTCGCCGGTACGGAACTGGGGACGACCCCCGGTGACGTACGGCGGGCCGTGGGGGACAACACCGGGCCGTTCCCGGAGCCGGTGGCGCTGAACGTGGTGCCGTGGGCCGGGACCGTGCGCGAGGACGGCTGGTCCTCGGAGGAGATGAAGGTGCGGGACGAGTCCCGCAAGATCCTCGGCCTCCCGAAACTGCCGGTCGCCGTGACCTGCGTCCGTGTGCCGGTCGTCACCACCCACTCGCTGACCGTGCACGCCCGTTTCCAGGGCGAGGTGACGGTGGACAAGGCGCGGGAGATCCTCGCCACGGCGCCCGGGGTCGTGCTCTTCGACAACCCGGCGGCGGGGGAGTTCCCGACGCCGGCCGACGTGGTTGGTACGGACCCCACCTGGGTGGGACGGGTGCGGCGGGCGCTCGACGACCCGACGGCGCTGGAGCTTTTCGTCTGCGGGGACAACCTGCGCAAGGGTGCCGCACTGAACACGGCTCAGATCGCGGAACTGGTGGCGGCGGAGCTGTGACCTGCACGGCGATTTGCGGTACATCGTCGCGTTCCGGCAGGTCTGAGCGGGAAATCCTCTGCCCGTAAGTTGAATCATTTGTAGGATCTGTGTGATTTCTGTGGTTCGATCGTGGTCGAAGCTGTGGTCCGGACCACTTGAAGCCAAACCTCTGGCGCTCGAAGATTTCTCTCCCCGTTCCCCGCAACCATGCGGAGGGCGGGGAGCGTCTTTGCGGTCGCCCTTCAGTGGGTGACCGGACGCCACGTTATGGGGCATAGGGGATGGGCTTTTACGTATGAGGGCACTTAGCGCACTGTCTGGCATGCAGTCCGACGTAAAAGTGATGCCTGCCGCGTACAACCCCGGAGGGGGGACGCGTGTCCAACTGGCGTGGCTGAGGTACTCGAATTCACCCTTGCGGCGCGCGGCACGACCCTGCGTCCGCCCCGCCGACCCCGCACGTCCGGCGCGTCCGGCGGCGGCATGCCGGTGATCGCCCCCATGCCCGCAGCGCGGTCGACCCGCATACCGAATCAGCGCGAGGGCTCTGACGACGCCCTGGCGGCCGGCACCACCGTCGACCATCTCACCGAGACCTACCGCGCCCACTACAGGTCTCTTCTCGGCCTCGCGGCGCTTCTCCTCGATGACACCGCGTCCTGCGAGGACGTCGTCCAGGAAGCCTTCATCCGGGTGCACTCGGCGCGAAAGCGGGTGCGTGACCCGGAGAAGACGCTCGCCTATCTGCGCCAGACCGTCGTCAACCTCTCGCGCTCCGCGCTGCGTCGGCGCATCCTCGGCCTGAAGCTCCTCTCCAAGCCGATGCCCGACATGGCGAGCGCGGAGGAGGGCGCGTACGACCTGCTGGAACGTGACGCCCTGATCCAGGCGATGAAGGGGCTCCAGAGACGCCAGCGCGAGGTCCTGGTCCTGCGGTATTTCGCGGACATGACCGAGGCGCAGGTCGCCGCGACCCTCAGCATCTCGCTGGGCTCGGTGAAGGCCTACGGCTCGCGGGGTATCGCGGCGCTGCGCGTCGCCATGGAGGCGCCGGCATGAGCGGCAGCGACGAGCGAGCACGCCACGACGAGCACGGTCGCCACGGCGACGACGAGTACGAGCAGCGCGCTGGGAACGGAACTGTGAAACACGGCCCCTCGGAGAACCCGGGCTCGGAAGAGTCGGGTCAGTCGGACACGCAAGCGGACACGCAACAAGCGGACGCGCAAGCGGACACGGGAGCGGACGTGGAAGGCCGCCTGTCGGATTCCGCTTCCGCGACGGACGGCCCCTCGGCTGACTCGCCGGCCACTGCGCGGGACGCCGAGACGCCGACCAGGTCCAAGGACGACACGCCGACCGAATCCATGGGCGACACGCCCCCCCTGGCCTCCGGCAACACGTCGGACCACGCCTCGGGCAGCACGCCGGGCGACTCGGATACGAAGTCTGCGGACCAGAAGCCGGAAGGCAACGGTGAGCCCGGAACCGGCGGGCCCGGAGCGGATATGTTCGGCTCCGACGAGCTGGCTCTGCGGCGGCTGCTGCACCAGGCCGTGGAGGAGATCGAGCCGACCGACGGCACGCTGGACCACCTGCGGCGCGCGGTACCGGCCAGGCGGGCGCGCAAGCGCCAGGCCGTCGTCGGCGTGGCGGCCGCCGCGCTCTTCATCGGCACGGCGGTCCCGGCCCTCGTGCACGTCTCGAACTCCGCGGGCTCCGACGCGGACCCCTCCATGGTGGGCGACACCTCGGCGACCCAGGGCGGCGCGAACGAGGGCAAGGAGGCCTCCGCGGGGGGCGGCTCGGGCGGTTCCTCGGGCTCGTCCAAGGGCTCCGGCAAGGACGGCAAGAAGGACGAGGCAGGCAAGGGCAAGGGAGGCACCGGCGGTACCGCCGGCGTCGAGCCGTCCGTCTCCGCCGCGGGCGCGCCCACCTGCGGACCGGCGCAGCTCGTCGCCGCCAGCGGGGGCGCCGGAGCACCCGATGCCGTCGGCGCGGTCTACGGCACCTTCACGATCACCAACGTCTCGGCCGCCAGCTGTACGGTCGTCGGAGGCGGCTCTGTGTCCCCGGCCGCGCTGGGCGCCGCGGACCCGGCCAAGCTAACTGCGGCTCTCCACATGGCGGGTGACGCGGCCACCGGGCTGCCCGACCCGTCCACCTACGCTTCTTCCCTGGTGCTGCGGCCGGGCGGGACGTACGAAGTGAAGTTCGCCTGGGTGCCGTCGGCGACCTGCCCGACCGACGGTGGCAACGGAGGCGGCCCCGGGGGTGGGGAACCCTCACCCGATCCGTCCCCCACGGAGAACCCCAGCGGGGACAACGAGGGTACGTCCTCGGAGGGCTCCAGTGGCATGGGCTCGCAGCTCATGAAGGCCGACGGGACCGTCGACGGAAGCGTCAGCGTGTCCTACGCGGCAGAGGGCGGCGCACCGACGGCTTCGACGACCGTGTCCAACGCGTGTTCCGGAACGGTCTACCGGACCGGAGCACTGGCCGGCCCCTGACGGCAGAGTGTCAGGCAGCGGGAAGAGGTCAGGCCGTAGGGCCTGAGACAGCTGTACCTGAGACAGCTGTATCAGGTTGCGGAAGAGGCGGAAGAGACAGAAGGGGACGACACCTTCGCGGTGCCTGAGTCGTCCTTGGAGGCTTCGCCGTCCGGAGGGGCCACGTCCGCAGGGCCCTCGCCGTCCCCGGGAGTCTCCTCCGTGAGACCCAGCTCCGCGTCCTGCGCGAACTCCACCTCACGCCGCATCAGCCGGAACCACATGAAGACCACGAAGCCCGCGAAGACGAACCACTCACCGGTGTAGCCCAGGTTCTGGAAGGCTTTGAGATCCAGGCCGGTGTCCGAAGGAGCCGTGGCGGGCACGGCCTTCATCCCCGAATCGGCCTTGGCGAGCGTGATCCACGCGTCGTACATCTCGTACGGCACGAGGTTGACCAGTGACGCCGAGCTGATCGCACCGGTCTGTCCTGCGGGGAGCCCCCCGGCCGCGGGAACCCCGTTCGACCCGGGTGTCTCCGACGCCTGGAGCGCGCCGGTCACGCTGACCTCGCCGACCGGTGCCGCCGGGGACTTCGCGGTGTCGGCGGCGCCGGGGAGCCAGCCCCTGACCACCGGCAGGGCCTTGCCGTCGTCGGTGCGCAGCATCGTCAGTACGTAGAAGCCGCGCTTGTCGTCCAGTTCCCGGCCCGGCACGAGCAACTGCTTCCCGTACCGGCCCGTCGCCGTGGCCTGCTTGCCCGACGTCTCCTTGTCCACCGGCAACAGCTTGGCGAGCGGCCGGGCCGCCTGCGTCTTGGCCGCCGTGGCCTGCTCACCGGCGTCGCGGTGGTCCTGGACCCGGTCCTCGAACCGTCCCAACTGCCATGACCCCATGAACACACAGAAGGGGATGGCCAACAGCACGAAGACGTTGATCCCCCACCAGCGGGGCGTCAGCAGGAACCGGTACACAAGCTCAAAGGTACGGGGCCCTCGCGGGGAGCACGGCCGAGGGGGTGCCCCAGCCGCCCCTACCCGCAAGGGCCACGATGCCAAGGGGCGGTCAGGGACGACCGAGTGCGCGGGCAGCAACGGCGGCCGAGCGCGTGGGCATGGACGGAGGCCGAATGCGCGGGCATGGACGGCGGCCGAGTGCCCGGGCACATGACGGCCGGGTGCGCGGGCAGGGCCGCCGCCGTGGTCACCTGCCCAGGTGTCGCTCCGCGAAGTCCAGCTCCAGCCGGACCTGCTTGATCCGCTCGTCCACGACCAGCGAACCGTGCCCCGCGTCATAGCGGTACACCTCGTGGTCGGCGTCACGCGCGGCGAGCCGGGCCACGTAGTTCTCGACCTGGCGGATCGGACAGCGCGGGTCGTTGACCCCGGCCGAGATGTAGACCGGCGCCTTCACCGCGTCGACGTACGTCAGCGGGGACGATGCCTCGAAGCGCTCCGGAACCTCCTCGGGAGTGCCGCCGAGCAGCGTGCGGTCCATCGCCTTCAGGGCCTCCATCTCGTCGTGGTAGGCCGTCACGTAGTCCGCGACCGGCACCGCCGCGATGCCGAGCGCCCACGCCTCGGGCTGCGCACCCAGTCCGAGCAGGGTGAGGTAGCCGCCCCACGAGCCGCCGGTGAGGATCAGCCGGTCCGGGTCGGCGGACCCGGACGAGACCGCCCACTCCCGTACGGCCGCGATGTCCTCCAGCTCGATCAGGCCGACCCGGTGCTTGAGGGCGTCCGTCCACTCCCGCCCGTACCCCGTGGACCCCCGGTAGTTGACCCGGACCACCATGTACCCGTGGTCCACCCAGGCCGCCGGGCTCGCCGCGAACGAGTCGCTGTCGTGCCAGGTCGGGCCGCCGTGGATGTCGAAGACGGTCGGGAGAGGCCCCGTCACTCCGGCCGGCCGCTGCACCAGGGCGTGGATGCGGCCGCCGGGACCCGTCACCCACACGTCCTCGACAGGCACCGACTCCGGTGCCTTCATGCCGGGCGGGTCCAGGACGACCTCACCGGACGTCGAGCGGACCACCGGCGCCTCGGCGGACGACGACCACAGGTACTCCACGCTGCCGTCCGGGCGGGCGGTCGCTCCCGACACCGTGCCTTTCGGCGTCCGCACCCGCTCCAGTTCACGGGTGGCCAGGTCGAACCGCCACAGCTCGCTGCGCGCCTCGAAGCTGTTGACGACGAGCAGGGCGGAGCCGTCCGGATACCACTCGGCGCTCAGGTCGCCGTCCAGCTGCGCGGTCAGCGCCAGGTCCGTCTCCTCGCCGGACGCCACGTCCCACACCATCGGCTCCCAGCGCCCGCGCCGCTGGTGCCCGACGAGCAGCCGCGTGTCCCCGCCGACCGGGGCGAAGCCCAGCACCTCCAGGCCCAGTTCGGCCGTGCCGCCCTTGGTGTCGTCCAGCTCGGCCACCGCCGAACCGTCCATCCGCAGCACCCGCAGCGCGGAGTGCATCGCGTCGCCGTGCTCGGTGTGCTCGATCGCGATCAGCGAACCGTCGTGCGAGAGGTCGCCGACACCGGCCGACTCCCGGTGCCGGTAGACCTCGACGGGGTCCTCACCGGTCCGGCTGACGTAGATCGTCGAACCGTCCTCGTCGGTCGACCTGCCGACGATCGCGGTCCGCCCGTCCCGGCCGAGTGCGAGTCCGGCGGGGTAGGAGGGGGCGAGCCCAGGGGCCGCAGGTACGTCGGCAACGGCCGCGCCGCCGTTGGCGCCGTCGGTGCCGGACCCGGCGAACGGCTGTCGTCGCCAGATCCCGAACTCGTCGCCGTCCTTGTCGTCGAACCACCAGATCCATTCGCCGTCGGGTGACAGCACGCCGTCCGTCGTCCCGTTGGGCCGGTCCGTGACCTGGCGCTGGGCGCCCGTCCCACGGTCCCAGGCGTACAACTCGTATGTCCCTGTCGCGTTCGACACGAACAGGGACCGGTGCGGGGCGTCCTCCGCCCAGTCGGGCAAGGACACTCGCGGGGCGCGGAAGCGCTTCTCCCAGTCGGGCATGGTCTCCTCGGGCGGGACGGCCCCGTTGCTCTCAGTCATGGCCCCATAGTGCACGCACCGGAAGACATTGTGCCGACGGGGTCCTCAGCCTGTGGAAAACTCTCCTGTCGGAGTCGGCCACGGCAGGGCTGAAATCCGAATCGCCGCAGGTCAGATCCGATTGTCAGTGGTCGGGTGCACTATTTCGACATGACCTCATCGACCGATCTGCGCAAGACCGATCTGCGCGAGACAGTGGAGAGTTACTGGGCCTCGGCCGAGGCCAGGGACTGGACGGCCTTCGCGGAGACCCTCGCGGACGGCGTCGTCTACACCCTGCCCCAGACGCGTGAGCGCGTCCGCGGGCGGGAGACGTACGTGCGGTTCAACCAGGAGTATCCGGGCGACTGGCACGTGCGGATCGAGCGGATAGTCGCCGAGCCCGGCCAGGTCGTCACCTGGACCCATTTCACGGTCGGCCTGGAGGAGATGTACGCCATCTCGTTCTTCACCGGTGACACCGAGGGCCGGGTCACGTCGGTCACGGACTTCTGGCCCGAGCCGTACGAACCCCCGGCGGGCCGAGAGCACCTGGTGGAGCGCTACTAGCCCCCTGTCGCTTCTCCTCTCCCGCTGTCTGGCTGCTGCTCTGCTGCTCGCTGCCGTCCGGCTGTCGCTTCCTGTCGCTTCCTGCCGCTTCCTGGCGTCAGCGTCCTGCCTGCTGGGGTCCCCGGCCCAGCAGCTCGGCGAGGCCTCGTCGGGTGGCGGCGATGACGACGCGGTCCCCGGGTCCGAGCACGTAGGTGGGCGGCAGGTCCCAGACCAGGCCCGACGGACGGTCCGGGGCCGAAGCGCCGCGGTCCGGAACAGAGGGGGTCGCAGGGGCGGCGCGGTTCGGCGACGGGGGGACCGGGTCGGAAGGCGAGCGGCGACGGTGGCCGGCCGGAGCTGCCGTGTCCAGGGCCAGGACGCGCCACGCCCCCGCGCGGAACGCCTCGGCGACGGTGCGCCCCTCCAGCCGCGGATGCCCGGCGACATCCAGGGCCGCGAAGAGCAGCACCCGGCGTTCCACGGGGATCGCCCCCAGGATCTGGCGGCCCATCATCGCTCCGGCGAAGGCGGGCGCGGCCAGGTGGGAGACGCTGCGGCTGCGGGTGAGCGCGTACGGATGGGTGGCACGCAGGGTGCGGTAGACGGCCGTGGCGAAGTCGTCGTCGTACAGACGCAGGACGACGCGCAGATCGGGGCGCACCGACCGCGCGTACAGGGCGGCTTCGAGGTTGGTGGTGTCGGCGCTGGTCAGGGCGAGCAGGGCGTGGGCCCGGTGGATCTTGGCAGCCTCCAGGACGCCTTCCTGGGTGACATCGCCGAGGATGACCGGCACGCGCAGCCGGCGGGCCAGCGCGAGCCCGCGCGCGTCGGGGTCGGCCTCCACGCACACCACCGGGATGTGGAGTTCGCGAAGGCGGGCGAGGACCCGCGTGCCGATCTTGCCGACTCCGAGGAGGACGACGTGACCGGAGAGCCCCCGGGGCGGCTTCCGCAGCGCCGACCCGCTGCGGAACGTACCGAGGCCTTCCAGGACGGCGGCGACCAGGACGGGAAGCAGCAGCAAGCCGACGAGACCGGAGAGGAGTTGGAGGATCTGGCGGCCGAGCCGGTCGTCGAGCGCAGGGTCGTTGATCGCGAAGAGATCGAGGAGGGTCAGATAAGTGGCATGCAGCGGAGGGTCGCCCGTGATCAGCATGGACGCGACCGCGAGCGCGACGACACAGGCCACCAGACCGGCGAAGGACCAGCGCAGCCGCCGGGAGAACAGTCTTCCTATGGGCAGTCCGATGGGCAGGACACCGCGCCCCGCGGGGAGGGGAGGACCGGAGTACGACACGGCCTCCAGGACGATGGTGCCGCGGCCGGTCGCGGCGGCCACGGACGCTTCGTCGGGCAGCAGCCGCGGCCCGTGCTCACCGCTGCTCTCCGAACCGTCCGCCCCGGCCGGGTCGTTGGTCGTGGCCGACAGCAGGGCCAGCGTGCACAGACCGGGGTCGGCGACCTCTCCGGGCCCCGGCGGCTGCCGCTCCACGGCCCGCAGCATCAGCCCGTCGGTCTGCACGACCTTGCTGGTCCCGGCCACCGCGGTGGCCGCCAGCGCGGGCGCGGCGGTGTCCGCGTCGGAGAGTACGGTCGTGGAGGCGTCGAGGAGACCGGACACGGGCGAGCCCGCGGACTCACCGACTCCCGCAGACTCACCGACTCCCGTGGACTCCCCGGCTCCTGCCATGGCCAGGGCGGACGCCTGGTCGAGAAGTGCCTCGATGTGCTGGCCGAGACGGCGGTTGTAGAGGCGTACGACCAGGCGCAGGCGCGGGTTGAGCCTGCGCGCCATGAGGGCGGCGCGGATGTTCGTCTCGTCGTCGTCATGGACGAGCGCCAGCGCGGCGGCGTGCTCGACCCCGGCATCGGCGAGTACGGCCTCGGTCAGTACCGCGGCTTCCAACACCCGGGCCGGGCGCGGCGCCTCGGAGGAGCCGACACCACGACCGGACGTGCCGTCACCCCCACCACTGCCGCTGCCTCCGTCCCCACCGTCGCCCCCGCCACCGATGCCACTGCCACCGACACTGCCGTTCCCGCCGGTGACGCCGTTGCCCGTGCCCGCGGCCCAGGTCATGGCGGCCGACACGCGGTCGAGCAGTGTCGAGGCGCGCGCCCGTCCGACAACCGGCGGCCGCACGGTCCGCTCGGCGGACGGCACGACCAGTGTCACCCGCTCCCCATAGACTCCGCGCAACTCGGCCGCCAGCCGGTGCGCCAGGGCGTCGTCCCCGCACACCACCATGTGCGCGGCACGATCGTCCGGTCCGCTCTGATTCGGAAGACTCCCCACAACAGCACAGACTGCCTCACCGGTACGGGCGGTTGCACAGTGGCTTGCCGTAAGGGAGAGGGCCGATCCGGACGCCGGCCGGAACGTAAGTCGGGAGGCAGGCCGGAACGACTACGTTGGCGAGAACCTGGCTGAGAACCCGGCTGGGGCCCCCGCTGAGAACCGGATGAGAAGCTGTGCCGGTACGGGCGTACTGAAGGTGGAGGGCAATCCACCGACGAAGCCCCTCCCTACCGGAGGTACCTCTCCCGTGACCACAACCAATGCAGCTCAGCCCACGGTTGAGGACCGGGGGACGGCAGACACGGAGAACCCGGCCGACTCGGCAGACACGGAGAACCCGGCCGACTCGGCAGACACGGCCGAGCCGAGGGGCTGGCAGTTCAACTCACCCCTCGTGCTGACCATGTTGCTGCTCGCGGGGGTGGTGCTCCAGGGACCCATCCGCGGGGCGTTGGCCGCGCCCGTGATGCAGAGCTGGATGACCGTGTTCGTCGCGGTGATCGTGCAGGCGCTGCCCTTCCTCGTGCTCGGTGTACTGCTGTCAGCGGTCATCGCGGTGTTCGTCCCGCCGTCGTTCTTCGCCCGCGCGCTGCCGAAGCGGCCCACCCTCGCGGTACCGGTCGCCGGTATGGCCGGGGCGGTGCTGCCGGGGTGCGAGTGCGCGTCCGTGCCGGTGGCCGGGGCGCTGGTGCGCCGGGGTGTCACGCCCGCGGCGGCGCTGGCGTTCCTGTTGTCGGCGCCGGCGATCAACCCGATCGTGCTGATGGCGACCGCCGTCGCGTTCCCGGGCAGGCCGCAGATGGTCCTGGCCCGTTTCGTGGCAAGCCTGCTGGTGGCCTGCGCGATGGGCTGGCTCTGGCAACGGCTGGGCCGCGCCGACTGGTTGCGCCCACCGGCCCGGCCCTCCTCCGAGGGCCTCGGCAAGGGGGCGGCGTTCTGGGGATCCGTACGGCACGATGTGATGCACGCGGGAGGGTTCCTGGTCGTCGGGGCGATGGCGGCGGCCACGCTCAAGGCGGTGGTCCCGCCGGAGTGGCTCGGCCTCGCCGCCGACAACATGGTGGTGTCGGTTCTCGCCCTGGCGGTGCTGGCCGTACTCCTCTCCATCTGCTCCGAGGCGGACGCCTTCGTAGCCGCGTCCCTCACCCAGTTCTCGCTCACAGCCCGGCTGACCTTCCTTGTCGTCGGCCCGATGATCGACCTGAAGCTCTTCGCCATGCAGACCGCCACGTTCGGCCGCGGCTTCGCCCTGCGCTTCGCGCCCGCCACCTTCACCCTGGCCGTCCTGGTGTCGTCCCTGGTCGGGGCGGTGCTGCTGTGAACCGCCAGGCGCAGGCAGCCGTCCTTTTCCTCACCGGCGGGGCGATCCTGCACGCGGGCCTCACCGACCTCTATCTGCGGTACGTCAAGGCGGGGTTGAGGCCGCTGCTGCTGGCGGCGGGGGTCATCCTGATCGCAACGGCGGTCGCAACGGTCTGGTACGAGCGCCAAGGACCACGCCCCCAGCCCCCCAACACTCCCGCATCCGGATCCAGCTCCCCGCAGGCGAACATTCCCGCCTCCGGCTCCCCGCAGGCGGACACTCCCACCTCCAGCCCTCCGCGGGCGGACACTGCCGCCTCCAACTCCCCGCCTGCAGACGCTCTCACTCCCGGTCCTGCCTCCACGGAGGCCACGGAGGCCACGGAGGCCACGGAGGCTGAGGCTCATGCCCATCGGGAACCCCGTATCGCCTGGCTCCTGGTCCTCCCCCTTCTCGCCCTCATCCTCGTCGCGCCGCCGGCCCTCGGCTCCTACAGCGCCATGCGCACCGGCACGGCCCTGCAGAAACAGCCGTGGGGCTTCGCCGACCTGCCCGCGGGGGACACGGTCCGTCTGAGCCTCGTCGACTACGCGGGCCGCGCCGCCTACGACAAGGGCCGTTCGCTCGACAACCGCCGTATAAAGACCGCGGGCTTCCTGGCCGTGGGCCGCGACGGCACGCCGTACCTGGTCCGTATGGCGCTCAGTTGCTGTGCGGCTGACGCCCAGCCCGTCAAGATCGGCCTGACCGGCCGCACGCCACCCGTCCTGCGACCGGACACCTGGCTGGAGGTCACGGGCACGTACACCACGAAACAGACCAAGGACCCGGTGAACGACGGCATCATCCCGTTCCTGGACATCACCGAGGCGAAGCCGGTCGCGGCGCCCCGGGACCCGTACGACGAGAGCTGGAACGGCTGAGCCGGGCTGAGGCGGGGGCCGCGGCGGTTCCGCGCACGAGGCCCCGCACGGGCTCGGAACGGGCCCCGCACGGGCAAAGCCGTCGACCCTCCGCCCTCAAACCCCGGAGACGACGTTCACGGGAGTATCGGTGCCGATCTGATTTGGTGTCAGGGGGGCACACCTTCTTGAGCCAACATGATTGGCTCGAGTGGGAGACGTGTTCCACATGATCTACCGTGGGCGACAAGTGACGCTGTGGTTACGGAAGTTCTGTGTCGGGTGGCCGGATGACTGAGGCGGGGGCTGTGGTGCGGACCGGGTTTGTCGACCGCGTGGAGCACATGGACGAACTGCGCTCGCTGATGGCGGACGTGGCCGCAGGGCGCGGTGGCCGGGCGATCGTGGTCGACAGCGTCTCGGGCATGGGTAAGTCGGCACTGCTGCGGGCGTTCGAGGCGGAGGTTGCCGCCTCTCGGGGGCCGGCGGCCCGTCGAGTCGTATCCGTGCGGTGCCGGCCGTCGATCGGGTCAGGGCTGCACTACGGAGTGATCGTCGACCTGCTCCTGCAACTGGCCCGGGACCAGGAGGTCAAGCAGCCTGGTCTCTTCCGTCGGCTACTGAACTTCACCGGTCAGGGCGTCGTCCGCTCGGCGCCCGAGGTGCTGTCCGCGATGGTGCCCGGGCTGGGAGCGCTGTTCACTCTGGGCAAGGAAGTCGCGGAAGCATCCCTCGCTTCGGGATCGATGCCGTTCGACAGCCTGCTGCCGTTCCAGCAGGGAGCGGCCACACAGATCGTCGACGCCCTGCTGGACCTCGTCCGGCAGGGCCCGCCCACGGTCGTGCTCGTCGACGACATCCAACACGGCGATCCCAGCAGCCTGCTGGTCCTCGACCGGCTGCTGCGACGGCTGCCCGGTGAGCAGCTCGGCCTGGTGCTCAGCCACGCCACGGACGGGGCATACGCCGATGGCCCCGGATCCATGGTCGAGGAACTCCTGCACGACTGGGCGAAGCACGGCCTCGTACGACGCCGGGTGCTGGCCGGTCTGCCGCGGGACGCGGTCGCCGAGTTGGTGCGTTCCCGGCACCCGGACGCCCCGTCGGCCCTGTCGGAACAGCTGAGCCGGCTGACCGCCGGCCACGCCGTCTTCGTCACCCTCTGCCTGGAGGAGTGGCGCCCGGACGCGGGGCCCACCGTCGAACTCCCCCGCAGTCTGTCGCGCGTGGTCGAGGACCGGCTGCGGCTGCTCACCGAGTCGGATCGCGAACTGCTCATGATCGGAGCGACCCAGGGCGAGATGTTCCTCTCGCGTACGGTTGCCGCGGTCAAGGGAGCACCGCACGACGAGGTGATGGAGCGGCTGCGGCTCGTGGCGGCCCAGCATCGGCTGATCCAGCCGGCGCAGCCTCCCGACTGGGCGCGCTTGGACGCCTCCGACTGCTATCGGTTCGAGCACAGCGCCTTGTGGGGTGTGGTGTACGACCAGCAGACCCCTCAGCAGATCCGATCCCGGCACGCCCGTATCGCGGCGGCGCTCACCTCTGAACCACTGGACGGTGTGCCGTCCGAACCACTGGACGGTGTGCTGTCCGAACCACTGGACGGTATGCCGCTGGAACGTCGGCTGGAGATCGCCCGGCATCTGCGGAGCGGCGGAACCGAGTGCCTGCTCACGTCGGCCGAGGTGCACTACGGGCTGGCTCGGGACGCCGCGATGGAAGGGTTGTCCTTCGCTGAGGCGGAGCGGCACTGCGAAGAAGTGATCAAGGCGGTCCGGGACCTCCCGGAGCACGAGGAGAGCCGCGACCGGTGGCTGATCCAGGCCGTGGAGCTGCTGTTGTCGCTGACAGAGGTGCGCTGGCGGGGCCGGCACCGGCCGGCCGGCGGCCTCGACATCGACGCCCTGGCCGCCGAGGCCGAAGCCGCGGCGAGGCGCTGCGGAACACCTGGGCCGGCGATCCGTACGACGCTCCTGCGCGGCAAGACACTCCTCGCGACCCAGGGCCTGGTGCCGTCCCTGGACAAACTGCGCGCGGCCGTGGAACTGGCTGAGCAGTACGGGGATCCGGTGCCCCTCTTCGTGGCCCGGGTCGAATACGGGCGGCAGGTGTCGAAGCGGCGGCTGGCCGACGGTCTGGCCCAACTGCGGGAGGCGGAGCGCATGTACGCCTCCGACCCGCGCCTCGGCGGCACCGGCGATCCGGTGCTCCAGCACGCCCGCAATCTGGGAGAGATGCAGTTGGGCATCACCCTCTTCGACAGCGGGCACCTCAGCGAGGCGGTGACCCGGCTGAGCCGCTGTGTCCAGCGGCTGCGAGACGAACCGCTGAAGGCCGAGCTGCCGATAGCGCTCAACTACCTGGCGCAGGTGCACACAGGTCTGGGCGCCTACGACGAGGCCGAAGAGATCCTGGCCGAAGCTCTCGCCTTCGAGGCCGACCGCGGAGGCGACAGCGGCTGGCACGCGTACAACAAGGCACTGCTCGCCCATCTCCTCGTCCAACAGCCGAGGAAACGTGACCGGGCCCTGGAACTGATCGCCGACGCATGGGCGGAGACAGAGCGGACCTGGCTGGCCAACCTCGTCCCCATCGTCCGCAACCTGTACGCCGAGATCCTGCTGCTCGCCGCCGGCGAATCCGTGGAGATCCTGGATCAGGCCGACCGCCTGGCCGTGGCCACCTGCGTCGAGACCCAGCGCAGTGGCATGATCCGCAGCGAGATCGCCGCGCATTCCCTGCGCAGCCGCATCCTGCGCAGGCAAGGCGACACAGCAGGCGCCATGGAGCAGGCCCGCCAGGCCGTTCGCATCCTGGACGAGGTCGGGGACATGCCCGCTCTCCGTACGGAGGAGGTCCTGTACCACTCCGCCGTCGTACTGGCTGTCGCGGACCTACGGGAGGAGGCGCGCGCACTCCTGGAACGGGCCCGGCACGAGGTCGCCCGCAAGGCGGAGCTGGTCACCGACGACTCCCTGCGCGACCGTTTCCGCAGGCAGGTCCCCCTCAACCGCGCCGTCCTCCAGGGCGACGGGGTCGACCAGTGACCGGCTCGGACGGCCAGGGAGGGGTTCTGGCAGCAGGTGGCAGACTGGAGCCGCCATGCTGACGATCACCAAGGAGTTCCACTTCTCGGCCAGCCATGTCCTCGACCGGCTGCCGAGCTGGCACCCCTGTGCCCGTATGCACGGCCACAACTACATCGTCGTACTGGAACTGTCCGCCCGTCGCGAGAACCTCACCGAGACGGGCTTCGTCCGCGACTACCGAGAGCTCGACGCGTTCAAGAAGTGGATGGACGACACCCTCGACCACCGTCACCTGAATGAGGCGATGGGGGGGGGGGTATCTCCCCGTCGGCCGAGAATCTGGCCATCTGGATCTTCGATCTCTGGACCGAGCGATTTCCGGAGTTGAAGGCGGTCAGAGTCTCCGAGACGCCCAAGACATGGGCCGAGTACCGACCAGAGCGATGAAGCGATGAAGCGTTGAACAGCGGCGCCCGGTATCTCGGACGAACGGTCTGCTGAATTCGCCTACAAGGCCCGCCCGTGTCACCAGTCACCTCGCCTCTTACGAGGAGCCGTTGGTCTGCGGTGCACTGGTGGAAGCCGAGCAGACGGCTGACGACGTAGGCGGGCAGCTCCGGGACGGCTCTCGGTACGCCGCCCACAGCCGGGGCTCGCCGGAGGTCAATCCGCGTTCTCCAGAGCCGCGCGGCGGGTGGCCGGGACGTCGACGGTCACGTTTCCGGCGGCCATGTCCTCGGCGGCCCCGGACGTACCCTCGGCCGAATCCTCGGTCGGAGTCGGAGTCGGAGTCGGAGTCGGAGTCGGAGCCGGAGCCGGAGCCGGAGCCGGAGCCGGAGCCGGAGCCGGGCCCGGAACTGCGGCCGTCGCTCCGTTCCGCCGCGTCATCCCGACCCCCACGAGGACCACGGCCATGCCCAGCACCACCCGGACGCTCAGGTCCTCGCCCAGGACGGCCGCACCGAGGAGAACGGAGACCACGGGCAGCAGATAGCCGACCACCGCAGCATTGGTCGCTCCCTCGTCGTTGATGATCCGGTAGGTGAGGTGGAAGGTGATCGCGGTGCAGAAGACACTGAGGACGACGGCCGCGATCAGGACCGTCGGGCCGGGATCGATCGACTCCAGGCCGCCGATCGGCATCGCGACGGTGGTCAGCCCGCTCGCGGCGACGAGCTGGGCGGCGGAGAGCGAGATGGTGGGGGTGCCCTTGCGTACCAGAGTGCGACCCATGTAGGTGAACGCGACGGCGTAGCTGGCGGCCGCGCCCAGGATGGCGAGAGCCCCCCAGCCGTCGGCCCCGGCCGACTGCCAGGGCGCGAGGATGACGATCGTGCCGGCGAAGCCGAGCAGGAGGCCCGCCAGGCGAGCCGGGCGCAGTCCGCGTTCCGAGCCGAGGCCGAGACCGAGGGCGATCGACCAGAGCGGGGTCGTGGCGTTCAGGACTCCCGCGAGGCCGGAGTCGACGGTCTGCTGGCCCAGGCTGAACAGCGCGAAGGGAAGCGCGTTGCAGAAGAAGGCCGCGACGACGATGTGACGCCAGACGGTGCTGCCCCGAGGCATGCGTCGGCCCGTCGCGTAGCAGGCGACGGTGAGCACGAGCGCCCCGAGGGCGCAGCGGACGAACGTCACCTGGAGCGGGGAGAGTCCGCGCAGCGCCAGTTCGGTCCAGAGGAAGGTCGAGCCCCACAGCAGGGCGAGAACGGCCACCCGTACTCCGCCCTGCAAACGCTGTGTACTGCTCTTCACGATGCTTTCCTCCATTCGGCCGACATGCGCCTCGGTGTGCGGCCCGCTCCCGGCGCTTCGAAGATGCCTCAGACAAGCTTTGAGGACAAGCGAACGGTTCTGCATGTTCTGTTAAGCTGCGCTACATGCTTGATGTGAGGCGGCTGCAAGTCCTGCGCGCGGTGGTCACCAGCGGCACGGTCACCGCTGCCGCGGCCCACCTCGGCTACACGCCGTCCGCTGTCAGCCAGCAGATGGCGGCGCTGGAGAAACAGGCCGGTACCGCGCTGCTCGAACGGGTCGGCCGCGGGGTCCGGCCCACCGCCGCCGGTCTGCTGCTCACCGAGCACGCGGCCCTGATCAGCTCGGCGGTCGCCCAGGCGGAGACCGCCCTCGCCGACCTCCGAGCCGGACGCATCGGCAGCCTGTCGGTCCGTTACTTCGCCACGGCGGGCTCCACGCTGGTGGCTCCCGCCCTGGCCCGGCTCCGCGCGGAGCATCCCGGCGTACGCGTCGACCTCGAACTCGCCGACCCGGAGGACCCGTTCCAGGAGGTGGTACGGGGCCGGGCCGACCTGGCCGTGGTCGTCCTCCGGGCGCGGGACCGCGTCGGTGACGGTTTCCGGCTCGTCCACCTGCTCGACGACCCGTACGCCGCCGTACTGCCCCTCGGACATCCCCTCGCTGACAAGGAGGTCATCGACCTGAACGAGCTGTCCGGCGAGCAGTGGGTCGGCAGCGAGCCGCCCGGGCCCTGCCTGGAACCGGTGATCGACTCCTGTGCGGCGGCCGGCTTCAGCCCCGACTTCGTCATCCAAAGCGAGGACTACGCCACCGCGCAGGGCTTCGTCGCGGCCGGCCTCGGTGTCGGCCTGATGCCGAGGCTGGGACTGCGCGGCCGGCATCCGGGCGTCGTCATACGTCCGGTCCGCAACCCCGAACCGGTCCGGGTGATCTCGGCGGTCGCCCGGGAGACCGCCCTCGACCAGCCCGCCCTGCGCGGCCTGCTGACGGCGCTGCAGGACGCGGCCGCCACCGACCCGCTCGACGGCCCCTCGGCGGACTGACCGCGGTCCGGGGGGTTCGGTCCGGCGGCAGGGGCCCATGCCGGCCAGCAGCGGCGGCGGCAGCGTCTGGCGCACGGTCGCGCTGAGCAGGGGCGGGTCGGGTCACACCTTCTTGACGACGATCGTGTCCGGGGCCAGCCTCTCCAGGTCGTCGACGTCCGAGGTGAAGACGGTGACCTGTCCCTTCTGCTGTCGCGCGATGACGGCGAGCACCGCGTCGATCGCGTACTTGTGGCCGTGCAACTTGGCGTCGGCCAGCAGCCGGCGTGCTTGGCGGGCCTCGTCCTTTCCGATGTCGACGACCTGGAGCCGGGACAGGACCCAGTCCCAGCGCTGTTCGGTCGTTCTGCCGTCGTACGCCTCCACCAGTGTCATCGGCGACGTCACCACCTCGGCCTCCCCTCGTGCCGAGAGGTCGAGCCAGGCCACCATCTTCCGGTCACCGCGTACAGCCAGGGACAGGGCTTCACGGTCCAAGACGAAGACACGGAGCGGCCGCTGCCGGTGCTCACCGGTTCGCTTCTTCACGCAGCCTCTCCGGCGTCGTGCTTTCCGGTGGCGCGGCGCCGCTCGTGTTCGGCGTCGAGATCCTCCAGCTCGTCCAGGGCCGCCACACGCTCGTCCTCAGTCACGGGGCCGTGTTCTTCCTGCAGCCAGTCGACCAGTTCCAGGAGCCGGTCCCGGTCGCGCTTGAAGCGCAGCGCCTCGGCGACGTACGCCGACAAGCCCCGCTCTGCCGCGTCCGCGCGGATCTCGTCCAGGAGATCCTCGGGGATCGTCACGGTTACCTTCTTCGTCGCCATACAAGAGACCATGCTCTTGGTATCTCGCTACCGGTAGTTCGTTAAATCCGGCGGCGGCGCGGGTTGACGACAGGCCGGGTTGGTCGTAGGCCGGTGGCAGAAGTCAACTGCCTTGCTGGGGGCTGAAGATGACTGCTCGCCGTCCGTGTCCGCCTGCGCCGGGTCCGTTGGAGGACTACGCGGCCCGGTTCGACGACATCTTCTTCAGCCTGGCCCAGCGGCGAGGTTTTCGCGAGTGCCTGACCGGGCTGCTGACGCCGAGGGAGCGGAACAAGGCGATCACCTGCCTGGCAGGGGCGGGGCCGGTGGCGGGTGCGGGCACGCCGGAAGTGCAGCGGCTGCAGTTCTTCCTGTCCGAGTCTCCCTGGGAGGCCGATCTGGTCAACGACCGGCAGCTTGAACTGCTGCGCGGGCAGTCGGTGACGGCTCCGCACGACGGCGGGGTGATCGTGATCGACGATTCCGGGGACCGCAAGGACGGCACGGCCACCGCCAACGTGGGCAGGCAGTGGCTGGGCCGGCTGGGCAAGACGGACAACGGCATCGTCACGGTGACCACGGTGTGGATCGACGGCCGCGTGTACTACCCGTTGCACGCGACTCCCTACACCCCCGCCCACCACTTCGCCCGCGGCCGGGCCGACCCGGCCTTCCGTACGAAACCTCAACTGTCCGCTGCCCTCGCGGCCCGGGGCAAGGAGGCGGACTTCGGCTGCCGGGCGGTGGTCGCCGACTGCGCCTACTGAAGTCAGCGACGACTGGTATCTCGCGCTGCGCGAGGCCGGCCTGGCCTACGTGGTCGCGCTCAAGCCTCACTGCGGCACCTGGGTCCCGGTCGGCCAGCCGCACACCCCCATCGACGCCGCACACGCCCTGACCTGGAAGAACGCAGACCACCCCGGTGACTGGACACCCGTGGAGCGTCACTTCCGCGACGGGCACACCGAAACCTGGTGGGCCGCCGACGCCCGACTGGGCGGCTACGGCCCTGACTCACCCTGCCGGCTGGTCGTGGCCACCACCGATCCAGCCACCCTGCCGGAGAAGGCCACCTGGCACCTGGCCACCAACCTGCCCCACCCCAACGCAGCCTGCACTGCCACCAGCCCGCACCTGCCGGCCGACCTCGCCGAGATCGTCCGCCTCTACGGCCTGCGACCGTGGATCGAGTGAAGTAGGCCGCCGACGAGGTGCCCCTGGTTGGGGTCCTTTTTCGACGGCCCCTTCCCGAACCGGACGGACCCGTTTTCGGGTAT
>NZ_JBEZJY010000031.1:0-123206 GCF_040651415.1 Streptomyces sp. NPDC048484 | reverse complement strand
GCGAGGGGGGGCACCGGCGCCGCCCCCGCCGGGGGGGGGGGGGGGGGCGGGCGGGCGGGGCGGCGGGGCCCCGGCCCCCCGCCCCCCCGCCTCCGGCTGGGAGGCCGGTGATATGCCTGCGGGTGTGTCGTGGCTGGTCGCGCAGTTCCCCGCGCCCCTTCAGGGCGCGGCCGAACCGCAGCGGACTCACCGGAGCCGTTCCCTCGTGCAAGGCGTGTAAGGCCGTCAGACGTCGTACTGGTAGAACCCGCGACCACTCTTGCGTCCCAGGTGCCCGGCCGCGACCATCCGCTGCAGCAGCGGGGGAGCGGCGTACAACGGCTCCTTGAACTCCTCGTACATCGACTCGGCGACGGCCTGCGCCGTGTCCAGGCCGATCAGGTCGAGCAGCCGCAGCGGACCCATCGGGTGGGCGCAGCCGAGCTCCATCCCGCTGTCCACGTCCTCGGGCCGCGCCGCGCCGGACTCGACCATGCGGATCGCGGCGAGCAGGTACGGCACCAGCAGCGCGTTGACCACGAAGCCCGAGCGGTCGGGTGCCTGGATGACCTCCTTGCCGAGACACTCGGCGGCGAAGGAGCGGGCGCGGGCCACGGTGGCGGCGCTCGTCGTGAGGGCGGGGATCAACTCCACCAGCTTCTGCACCGGTACGGGGTTGAAGAAGTGCAGGCCGACGACCTGTGAGGCCCGGCCGGTGGCGACGGCGAGGTCGACCACGGGGATCGAGGAGGTGTTGGTGGCGAGGACGGCGTCCGGGTCGGCGATCACCTTGTCCAGTTGACGGAAGAGGTCGAGCTTCACCTCCCGGTTCTCGGCGACGGCCTCGATGACGAACTGCCGGTCGGCCAGCGTTCCGAGGTCGGGAGTGAAGGAGAGCCGGGCGAGGGCCAGGTCGCGTTCGGCCTCGGTGAGTTTGCCGCGCCGCAGTCCGCGGTCCAGCGACGCGGTGACGCGGTCGCGGCCTGCGGCGGCCAGCTCGGGGGTCGACTCGGCGACGGTGACGTCGAGGCCGCGCAGTGCGGCGACCTCGGCGATGCCGGAGCCCATGAGGCCGCAGCCGACGACGCCGAGACGTGAGATGCCAGACATGAAAGTCACTCCCTGGTGCGGAGGTCGGAAGGGTCGGTAGGGGAACGAAGCGCCGCCCCGGTCAGACGTTGCGCCGGTAGGCGCCCCCCACCTCGAAGAACGCGTCCGTGATCTGCTGCAGCGAGCACACCCGCGCGGCGTCCATCAGCACGGCGAAGACGTTCCCGCCGCTGGTCGCGGCGCGCTTGAGGTCGGCGAGAGCGACGCGGGACGCGTCGGCGTGCCGGGCCTGGAAGTCGTGGACGCGGGTGAGCTGGGACTGCTTCTCCTGCTCGGTGGCGCGGGCGAGTTCGACCACGGGAGCGTCCCGCCCGGCCCCGTCGTGCGGGTCGCGGAAGGTGTTGACGCCGATGATCGGCAGCGTGCCGTCGTGCTTGCGCTCCTCGTACAGCATCGACTCGTCCTGGATGCGGCCCCGCTGGTAGCCCGTCTCCATCGCGCCGAGGACGCCGCCGCGCTCACTGATCCGCTCGAACTCGGTGAGCACCGCCTCCTCAAGGAGGTCGGTCAGCTCGTCGATGATGTACGCGCCCTGCAGCGGGTTCTCGTTCATCGCGAGCCCCCACTCGCGGTTGATGATCAGCTGGATGGCCAGGGCCCGGCGTACGGACTCCGTGGTGGGGGTGGTGACCGCCTCGTCATAGGCGTTGGTGTGCAGGCTGTTGCAGTTGTCGTAGAGCGCTATGAGGGCCTGAAGGGTGGTGCGGATGTCGTTGAAGTCCATCTCCTGGGCGTGCAGGGAGCGGCCCGAGGTCTGCACGTGGTACTTGAGCTTCTGGCTGCGTTCGCCGGCCCCGTAGCGGTCGCGCATCGCCACCGCCCAGACGCGGCGGGCCACCCGCCCGAGCACCGAGTACTCCGGGTCCATGCCGTTGGAGAAGAAGAACGACAGGTTCGGGGCGAAGTCGTCGACCTTCATGCCGCGCGCCAGATACGACTCGACGTACGTGAACCCGTTGGCGAGGGTGAAGGCGAGCTGGCTGATCGGGTTGGCCCCGGCCTCCGCTATGTGGTAGCCGGAGATGGAGACCGAGTAGAAGTTGTGTATCTCCTGCTCGATGAACCACTCCTGGATGTCGCCCATCATCCGCAGGCTGAACTCCGTCGAGAACAGGCAGGTGTTCTGCCCCTGGTCCTCCTTGAGGATGTCGGCCTGCACGGTGCCGCGCACCCCGCGCAGTACCTCGCCCCGGATCTCCCGCGCTTGCTCGGGACCGGGTGCGTGGCCGTGCTCGTCGGCGTACGCGTCGAGCCGCTGGTCGATGGCGGTGTTGAGGAAGAAGGCGAGGATCGTGGGCGCGGGGCCGTTGATCGTCATGGAGACGGAGGTGGTGGGCGAGACCAGGTCGAATCCGTCGTACAGCGCCTTCATGTCCTCCAGCGTCGCCACCGACACGCCCGAGGTGCCGACCTTGCCGTAGATGTCGGGGCGCAAGTCGGGATCGCGGCCGTAGAGCGTGACGGAGTCGAAGGCCGTGGACAGACGGGTCGCCTCGCTGTCCTCGGACAGCAGCTTGAAGCGCCGGTTGGTGCGGAACGGATCGCCCTCGCCCGCGAACATCCGCGCGGGATCCTCGCCCTCCCGCTTGAAGGGGAACACCCCGGCCGTGAACGGGAACGAGCCCGGAAGGTTCTCCGCCCGCAGAAACCGCACCAGCTCCCCGTGGTCGGCGTACCGCGGCAGCGCCACCCGCGGAATGCGGCTGCCCGACAGCGACTCGCGCACCAGGCGGGTACGCAGCTCCCGGCCGCGCACGGTGACCACCAGCTCCTCGCCGGAGTAGGCCTCCACGGTCTTCGGCCACTGCTCCAGCGCCTGCCGGGAGTCGTCGTCGAGCCGCTCCCGCGCTGTGGTGAGCAGCTGGTCGACGTCGGCGGTCGGCGCCTGTGCGTCCGCCAGTTCGCCGCGCACCGAGGTCAGCCGCTGCACCCGTCGGGCGGCCTCGGCCTGGTCGACGGTGTCCGCATGGTACGTACGCACCGTCTCGGCGATGTCGGCCAGATAGCGTGCCCGGGACGGGGGAACGATCTGCGCCGCGCCGCTGGAGTGGCGCACCGAGACCTCGGGCAGCGCGCCGGGACGGGTGCGCAGGCCGCGCTCGTCGAGCAGAGCGCGCAGCCGCTGGTACAGCGCGGTGACACCGTCGTCGTTGAAGGTGGCGGCACTGGTGCCGAAGACCGGCATGTCCTCGGGGCGGGAGCCGAACGCCTCCCGGTTGCGGACGAGCTGGCGTCCGACGTCGCGCAGGGCGTCCATGGCGCCGCGCCGCTCGAACTTGTTGATGGCGACGATGTCCGCGAAGTCCAGCATGTCGATCTTCTCAAGCTGCGTCGCCGCACCGAACTCGGGTGTCATGACGTACAGGGACACATCCGCGTACGGCACGATGGCCGCGTCTCCCTGGCCGATGCCGGGGGTCTCGACGACGACCAGGTCGTAGCCGGCCGCCTTGCAGGCGGTGATCGACTCGCCGAGTCCTTCGGGGAGTTCACTGCTGCCGCGCGTGGCCAGGGACCGGAAGAGGATCCGGTCGCCGTCCAGGGAGTTCATCCGGATGCGGTCGCCGAGCAGGGCCCCGCCGCCGCGACGGCGCGTCGGGTCCACGGCAAGGACCGCCACCCGAAGGGTGTCCCCCTGGTCGGTGCGGAGTCTGCGGACGAGCTCGTCGGTCAGCGAGGACTTGCCGGAACCGCCGGTGCCGGTGATGCCGAGGACCGGCACCCGGCGCGCCGCGGCCGCCTTCTCCAGCGCCCGCATGTCCGCGGCCGGCACCGACCCGGCCGCGGCCCCCGACAGCAGCCGGGCCAGCGCCGGGCGTTCCCCCGCGAGCACGCGCCCGATCTCGGCGGGCGCGTCCTCCCACGGTGCGGTGTCGCAGGCCTCGATCATCGCCTGGATCATGCCGACCAGGCCGAGACGCTGTCCGTCCTGCGGAGAGAAGATCCGCACCCCGGCCCGCGACAGCCGCTCGATCTCCTCGGGCACGATCACCCCGCCGCCACCGCCGAACACGCGCACCTGCCCGGCGCCGCGCTCCCGCAACAGCTCCACCAGGTATTCGAAGTACTCGATGTGGCCGCCCTGGTAGGAGCTGACGGCCACGCCCTGCGCGTCCTCCTCCAGCGCGGCGTCCACCACCTCGCTCACGGAGCGGTTGTGCCCGAGGTGGATCACCTCCGCGCCCTGGGCCTGCAGGATGCGCCGCATGATGTTGATCGAGGCGTCATGACCGTCGAAGAGGCTTGAGGCGGTCACGAAGCGGACGGGATGGTGAGCGCGGTACGACCGCGCCGCCACGTCGCCGGCGGACATGTGCACTCCAGACTGCCCCCTCTCGCGTCGACAGGGGGCGGATACGGGTTCGATGGACCCTCTCAAAGCTGAACAGAAGTAGGTACGAGTCCCGATCATAGCTGTTGAAGTCAATTCAGTTCAGTGGCAGTCTCGACGCTGTCGCAGAGAGCGATCGCGAGGAGGAACGATGCTGGCCGCCAGGTTGTACGGAGCCAAGGATCTGCGGATCGAGGAGATGCCCGAACCCGAGCCGGGTCCTGGTGAGGTGAAGATCCGCGTGGCGTTCGCGGGGATCTGCGGCACCGACGTGCACGAGTACTTCGAGGCGCCCCGGGCCACGCACGAGCCCAACCCGCTGACCGGTGCCACGCTGCCGCAGACCCTCGGGCACGAGTTCGCCGGAACCGTGGTGGGCTGCGGCGCCGGGGTCGACCGCGTCGCACCCGGCGCCCGGGTCTGCGTACGGCCGATCCGCACCTGCGGGGTGTGTCCGCGGTGCACGTCGGGACTGTCGCATCTGTGCTCGGCCCTGGCGGCGATCGGGGTGACCTCCCCCGGCGGCGGACTCGCCCAGTACGTGGTCGTGCCGGCCGGCGCCGTGCACCGGCTGCCCGACGGGCTCTCGCTGGAACAGGGCGCCCTGGTCGAGCCCATGGCGGTGGGTCTGAACGCCGTGGAGCGGGCCCAGGTGTCCCGCGGCGGCAGTGCGTTGGTGACGGGGGCGGGTGCGGTCGGCATGGGTGCGCTGTTCGCGCTCAGGGCGCACGGCGTCGACGACGTGCTCGTGGTGGAGCCCTCGCCGTCCCGGCGCGCGGCGGCCGCACGGCACGGCGCCCGCGTGCTCGACCCGGTCACGGCCGACGTGGTCGGGGAAGTGGCGCGGCACACCCGCGGCAGAGGTGTGGACGTCGCCATCGAGTGCTCGGGACGGCAGGACGCGCTGAACGCCGCCATCAGCTCCCTCGCCGCCCAGGCGCCTGTCGTCATCGTGGCGCTGTACTCGGGTCCGGTCACCATCGACGCCTCCGTGGTCCGCCTGGCCGAGCTCGCGCTGCTCGGCTGTGAGGCGTACCCGGACGGAGTCTTCGAGCGGGTCATCCAGTACATGGCCGCCGGGCACTATCCGACGGACGGCTGGCTCGAACACATCCCGCTCACCGACACCGTCGCCGGGCTGCACGACGTCCGCGACGGCCGCCGGGTCAAGGTCCTCGTCGACGTCCCGGCCGTCGGGGTCTGACGCGTGACCGAGCGGCTGGGCATCTCCTGAACCAACTTCAATCAGAGGGTTGACAGGGGATCGTCGGCTCAGCAAACTCGTAATGAATTCAGTTCAGTTTGACCGGAGGGATCAGAGATGGCAGTGGAAGACGAGATCCAGTTCGAGCGTGACGGTCATGTCGCCCGCGTCTGGCTCAACCGCCCGTGGAAGAAGAACTGCGTCACGGTGCCGATCCTGGACCGGCTCGACGAGATCATCACCGAGGTCGACGAGGACCCCGACCTGCGGGTCCTCGTGTTCCGTGGCCGCGGCGGCACGTTCTGCTCGGGCTTCGACCTCGACAGCCTGAAGGCGGAGTACGTCGGCAAGTCGAACGCCATCGACGTCGCGGTCAAGTCCGCGAAGGTGTGCGACCGCCTGTACTCGATGAAGACCCCCTCGGTCGCGGTCCTGGAGGGCCATGTCACCGCGGGCGGCTTCGAGATCATGATCTCCTGCGACTTCGCCATCGCCGCGGACGACGCCAAGATCGGCGACTTCCACATCAACCGCGGACTGTACGGCGGTGCGGGCCCGATCTACCGGGTGCCGCGCATGATCGGCATCCGCAAGACCAAGGAGCTGATGCTCACCGGCAAGCTGCTCTCCGGCATCGAGGCCACCGAGTTCGGCCTGATCAACGACCACGCGCCGGCCGAGAAGCTGGACGAGACGGTCGAGGAGTTCATCTCCCACCTCACCGACAAGAGCCCGTTCACCATGTGGCTCACCAAGATGACGATCGACCGGAGCCTGGACGCCGACACCCAGTCGCTGATGGTGATGGAGCACCTCGCCGTGGGTGTGGCGCTCAACTCCGAGGACGCCGCCGAAGGCGTCTCGGCGTTCCTGGAGAAGCGCGAGCCGAAGTGGCAGGGGCGCTGATCCGGATGACCACGGTTCCGCGGAGTCCGGCCGCCGGGCTCCAGGGCTCACGCTGCTCCGGCTGCTCGGTGGCGACCTACCCCGCGGACGACGCGTGCCCGCGCTGCGGGGGACCGGCCGATCCGGCCGTTCTCCAGGGGGCGGGCACGCTGTGGACCTGGACGGTGCAGCGGTACGCGCCCAAGTCCCCGCCCTACGAGATCCCGCCCGGCGGCTTCGAGCCGTTCGCGGTCGGCTATGTCGAGCTGGCGGAAGGCGTCCGGGTGGCCGCCGTACTCGACGTCGACGACCTGAACGAAGTCCGGATCGGCATGCCCCTGACGGTGACCGCGGGCCAGGGTGTGCCGCGGGCCCGGCCGGCAGCCGAGGGCGAGAGCGGGAGTGAGGAGGGATCATGAGCACCGATGTCATGGTCTGCGGCGCGGGGCGCACACCGTTCGGCCGGTCGGAGGCCAGCGGCAGGCAGCTCGCCGTCGGTGCGGTCAAGGCCGCGCTGGCGGACGCCGGGGTCGAGTGGTCCCGGGTGCGGGCCGCTTTCGGCGGCAGTGACAGCGCCGGGCTCGCCGACACCCTGGTGTCCCAACTCGGCCTGACAGGGCTGCCGTTCGTGAACGTGAAGAACGGCTGTGCGACCGGCGGCAGCGCGCTGGTCTCCGCGGCGAACGCGATCCGCGCCGGTATGGCGGACGTCGTGCTCGCCGTCGGCTTCGACAAGCACCCACGCGGCGCCTTCGACCCGCGGCCCGAGGACTGGGGCCTCGGGGCGGAGTACGGCAGCGACGGGCTGATGGTCACCACGCAGTTCTTCGGCATGAAGATCCAGCGCTATATGCACGACCACGGGATCACCCCGCAAACCCTCGCCCGGGTCGCCGAGAAGGCCTACCGCAACGGCGGCTTGACCCCCGAGGCATGGCGGCGCGAGCCGGTGTCCGCCGCGGAGATCCTCGACTCCGGCATGGTCAGTGATCCGCTGACCCGCTTCATGTTCTGCTCCCCGGGGGCGGGCGCGGCCGCGCTGGTGCTCTGCTCGCCCGAGATCGCCCGCACCCTCGACGGCCCGTCGGTCACCCTGCGCTCGGCGGCGGTACGTACCCGGCGCTTCGGTTCGTTCGAGGTGTTCAGCCCGTCGATCCCCGCAGGCGAACCGGTCAGCGTCAGCCGCGACGCCTCCGCCGCCGCCTTCGAGGAAGCGGGGGTCGGCCCCGGCGACGTCGATGTCTGCCAGCTGCAGGACACCGAGAGCGGCGCCGAGATCATGCACATGGCCGAGTGCGGCTTCTGCGCGCACGGCGAGCAGGAACAGCTCATCGCGTCGGGTGCCACGGAGATCGGCGGCGCACTGCCGGTCAACACCGACGGCGGCTGCATCGCCAATGGCGAACCCATCGGCGCCTCGGGCTTGCGCCAGGTCTACGAAGTCGTCCAGCAGCTGCGGGGCCGGGCCGGTGAACGCCAGGTCCCCGGCGGGCCCAGGGTCGGCTTCACCCATGTCTACGGTGCCCCGGGCGTCAGCGCGTGCACGGTGCTGTCCCGCTGAACACCCGACCGACCATGCCCCGCTGAACGGAGGTGGAGGAGCAGATGAGTGGTCCCCCGGAACCCGAGGAGTTCCGCGCGCAGGCCCGGAAGTGGCTCGCCACGGCGGCCCGGCCCCGCACCAGCGACGGGGAGTGGGGCAGTGGCTCCGACTCCGTCGCCGTGTTCGAGAACCGGACCGAGGAGCAGGAGCGCGAGCACACCGCCCGCACCCAGGAGTGGGAACGCACCCGCTACGACGAGGGGTGGGGAGCGCTCAACTGGCAGGCGGCGTACGGAGGTCGCGACCTGCCCGCGTACTACGAGCAGCTCTACCGCTCCGAAGAAGCGGCTTTCGACGTGCCGCACCGCACCGAGATCTTCCCGGTGACGCAGCAGCTCGTCGCCCCGGCGATCGGCGTCTGGGGCACCGAGGAGCAGAAACGGCGCTGGCTGCGCCCCATGCTGCGCACCGACGAGCTGGCCTGTCAGCTCTTCTCGGAGACCGAGGCAGGCTCCGACCTCGCCGCCGTGCGGACGAAGGCGGTGCGCGACGGCGACAACTGGGTGCTGGACGGGCACAAGGTGTGGACCTCCGGGGCGACGGTCGCGACCTGGGGTGTAGCGGTGTGCCGCACCGATCCCGACGTACGCAAGCACGCGGGCATCACCGTCTTCCTCGTACGGATGGACGCACCCGGCGTCACCGTGCGGCCCATCCGGCAGATGACCGGAGGCGCCAGCTTCAACGAGGTCTACCTCGACGGCGTGACCGTACCCGACAGCGACCGGCTCGGACCGGTCGGCGAGGGCTGGCGGGTCACCCTCAGCGTGCTGGCCGCCGAGCGCCTCGACTCCGGCAACCTCGGCCTGGACAACGCCGACCGGGCACTGGAACTGGCCAGGAACCTGCCCCGCCCGCTCACCGGCGGCGAACAGCAACAGGCCGCCGATCTCTACCTGCGCGCCCTCGTGCAACGGCTCATCGGGCTGCGCGTGACCGGCGCGCTCGTCTCCGGCCGGGAACCCGGCGCGGAAGCCTCGGTCGGCAAGCTGTACGCCACCGCGACCATGCGGCGCACCAGCGATCTGGTGTCCGAGCTGCTCGGCCCGCGCCTCGTCGCGGACACGGGGGAGTGGGGCACCTACGCCTGGACGGAACACCTGCTCGGAGCGCCCGGCTACAGCATCGCCGGCGGCACCGACGAGATCCAGCGCAACATCCTCGCCGAGCGCGTACTCGGCCTGCCGAAGGAGCCCTCCCGATGAGCACGGCGAGCACGGCGACCCAGGTGACGGAGCTGGCCGCCCGCGTCCGCGACCGCCTCGCCGCCCGGCATCCGGGCGCCCCGATCGGCGAGTTGAAGACCCTGCCGGGCGGCCATTCGGGACTGACGTACTCGGTCACGGCGGGAGACGCGCGGTACGTCGTCAAGGCGGTCCCCCCGGGGCAGCGGCCCATCGGACGCAACGACGTGCTGCGCCAGGCGCGGGTCCTCGCGGCGCTGGCCGGGTCCCCGGTGCCGGTGCCCGGCGTCGTGGCCCTCGACGAGACGCAACCTGCCTGGTTCGCGATGGACTTCGCGGCCGGAGAAGCCGTCGAGCCCGTACTCGACGAGCCCGAAGTGCCCCCGGAGACGGCAAGGGCCCGGATGCTGGAGATCGCCTCCGTGCTGCGGCGACTGCACGACACCGATGTCCGTGCCCCGGAACTCGACGCACCCGAACCGCTCGACTCGGCGGGCGAGTTGGCACGGTGGAGCCGCACCATGCACGCCGTGCCCGCCGAACTGCGACCCGGTGGGGAGGAGCTGCTGGCGCGCCTGGCCGAGGAGGTGCCCGGCGACCTCCCGCCCGTACTGCTGCACGGCGACTTCCGCCTCGGCAATGTGCTGTGCGTCGGCGAGAGCCCCGTGGCGGTCGTCGACTGGGAGATCTGGAGCGTCGGTGACCCGCGCATCGACCTGGGCTGGTTCCTGCTCCTCGCCGAACACCGCAACTTCCCGCAACTGGGCCGCGCCGTGCCGGGCCTGCCCACCGAGACCGAGTTGCTGGACGCCTACCTGGACGGACGCCCCGCGCTGCCCGCCATGGACTGGTTCCGGGCCCTCGGCCGCATGAAGATGGCCGCGATCATGGGCCACAACCTGCGCCGGCACCGCGAGGGCAGGCACCACGACCCGGACCAGGAGCGCCTGCCGCCCACGATCGCCGCGATGATCCGCTCGGCGCGCGACATCCTCGGCTGATCCGGACCGAGCACACAAGTCCAAGAGGAGCAATCGTGGATTTCGGATTCTCGCCGCAGGCGAGTGAACTCCAGGACCGCATGCGGTCGTTCATGGAGCAGTACGTCTTCCCCGCGGAAGCCGTCTACGACCGGCAGCTCGCCGAGGCCGACGACGGGCACGCGCTGCCGCCGGTGATGACCGAGCTGAAGGAGAAGGCGCGCGCGGAGGGTCTGTGGAACCTCTTCATGGCACACGGCGACTGGGGCGCGGGGCTCACCAACCTCGAATACGCCCCGCTCGCCGAACTGGCCGGCCGCTCCATCATCGGCCCCGAGGTGTTCAACTGCTCGGCGCCCGACACCGGCAACATGGAACTGCTCGCCCTGTTCGGCACGCCCGAGCAGCAGGAGCGGTGGCTGAAGCCCCTGTTGGAGGCCGAGATCCGGTCCTGCTTCGCCATGACCGAACCCGAGGTCGCCAGCTCCGACGCCCGCAACATCCGTACCCGCATCACCCGCGACGGCGACCACTACGTCGTCAACGGGCGCAAGTGGTACACCTCCGGGATCCTCGACCCCGACTGCAAGCTGATCATCCTGATGGGCAAGACCGACCCGGACGCACCCACCTACACGCAGCAGAGCATGCTGCTCGTCCCCCGGGACACCCCTGGCGTCACGGTCGTGCGTGACCTGCCGATGTTCGGCTACACCGACCGGTGCGGGCACGGCGAGGTGCTCTTCGAGAACGTCCGCGTACCGGTGGAGAACATCCTCGGAGGGGAGGGGCAGGGCTTCGCCCTCGCCCAGGGACGGCTCGGCCCGGGACGCATGCACTACGCGATGCGCGCCGTCGGTTTCGCCGAGCGCGCGCTGCAGCTGATGTGTGAGCGCACCACCGAACGCGTCGCCTTCGGCGGACCGCTGGCCGATCAGGGCGTGGTGCGCGAGTGGATCGCCCGCAGCCGCATCGAGATCGAGCAACTGCGGCTCCTCGTCCTCAAGTCGGCGTGGCTGATGGACACCGTCGGCAACGCCGCCGCCCGGACGGAGGTCGCCGCGATCAAGGTGGCCGCCCTTGAGGTCGCCCACAAGGTGGTCGACCGATCGGTGCAGGCGCACGGCGCGGCGGGCGTCAGCGACGACACCGTACTGGCCCGGCTGTACGCCATCACGCGGGCGCTGCGCATCGCCGACGGCCCCGACGAGGTGCACCTGCGGACCGTCGCCCGCCAGGAACTCGCCAAGTACAGGAAGCCCGGTCCGGACACCGGACACCACCCGACGGACACGAAGGCAGGAGCGGCGTGAGCGCCAACACCCTCGACGGCAGGGTCGCCGTCATCACCGGCGGATCCCGCGGCATCGGCCTCGGCATCGCCACCGCCTACCGCGCGGCAGGCGCGCACGTGGTGATCGCCGCACGCAAGGCGGCCGGACTCGCCGAGGCACGCGAGGAGTTGCTGCGGGTCAAGGGCGACGGCGACATCCACACCGTCGTGGCCAACGCAGGCGAACCGGAGCAGGCCGAGGCATGCGTCGACGAGACGATGGCGCGCTTCGGGCAGGTCGACATCCTCGTCAACAACGCGGCGACCAACCCGTACCACGGCGACCTGCTCGACCTGGACCTGCCGCGCGCGGAGAAGACCGTACGCGTCAACCAGTACGGGATGATCGCCTGGACGCGCTGCGCCTGGCGGGCCTGGATGGCCGAGCACGGGGGAGCGGTGATCAACATCGCCTCCGTCGGCGGGCTGATCGTCGACCCGCACATCGGCTACTACAACGCGACGAAGGCCGCCGTGCTGCACATGACCCGGCAGCTCGCCTACGAACTCGGGCCGCGGGCCCGGGTGAACGCGATCGCCCCCGGTCTGATCAAGACGGAGCTGGCGCGTGCGGTGTGGGAGGTCCGCGAGCCGGTCCTCACCGCCAAGCTGCCGATGCGCCGCCTCGGCACGGTGGAGGACGTCGCGAACGCGGCACTGTTCCTGGCCTCCGACGCCTCCTCCTGGATGACCGGCCAGACCCTGGTGCTCGACGGCGGCGCGACCGCCCTGCCGATCGGGGTGGACGAATGAGCGCGCCACGAGCCGCCGCCGAACTGTTCTCGCTGGCGGGCAGGACCGCCATCGTGACCGGCGCCTCCGCCGGGCTCGGGGCACGCTTCGCCGCCGTCCTCGCGCAGGCCGGCGCCACCGTGTTCGCCGCTGCCCGCCGCATCGAGCGGCTGACGGAACTCGCCGACTCCGACGCGCGTATCCACCCCGTGGCCTGCGACGTCTCGGTCGAGGCCGACCGGGCGAGGCTGGCCGGAACGGCACTGGCCGCCACCGGCCGCATCGACATCCTGGTCAACAACGCGGCCACATCGGGCGAGACACGTGCGCAGGACGAGTCCCCGGACGCCTTCGCCGAGGTACTCGGCGTCAACCTCACCGCGCCCTTCCACCTCGCCCGGCTCACCGTGGAGGCCCCCGCAGCGGAGGGCGCCCCCACCACGGGGAAGAGCATCATCAACGTCTCCTCCATCCTCGGCCTGGTCTCCGCCGCCCCCCTCGGCGGCGCGAGCTACTCGGCGTCCAAGGCCGGACTGATCGGCCTGACCCGGGAGCTGGCCGGCCAGTGGGGCCGCAGCGGCACCCGCGTCAACGCACTCGCCCCGGGCTGGTTCCGTACCGAGATGACCGCCGACCTCTTCGGCGACGAGGCTTCGAGCCGCTGGGTCGACCGCAACACCCTGTTGCACCGCGGCGGCGACGGCCATGAGCTCGACGGCGCGCTCCTCTACCTCGCCTCGGACGCCTCCACCTACTGCACCGGTCAGGTCCTGACCGTCGACGGCGGATGGACGGCGCGATGAGCGTCGGCATCGAGGTCCAGGACGACGGCCTGGCCCGCGTCACCCTGCGCCGGGGCGACGCGGGCAACGCCATCGACCTGAACATGGCCCGCGGACTGCTGGACGCGGCACGGGTCTGTGAGCGGGAAGGCGTCCGCGCCGTACTGCTCACCGGCGAGGGGAGGTCCTTCTGCGTCGGCGGCGACCTCAGGGAGTTCTCCCGGCTCTCCGGCGAGACGCTGGAAAAACACCTGTTCGCGGTGACCGACGCGCTGCACGACGCCCTGCGCACGTTCGCCGCGCTCGACGCGCCCATGGTGGCAGCGGTTCAGGGCGCGGTGGCCGGCGCCGGTATCGGCCTCGCCGCGGCAGCCGATGTGACCCTGGCCGCCGACAACGCCTCGTTCACCGCCGCGTACACCGGGATCGGCTATGCGCCGGACGGCGGAGTGAGCTGGTTCCTGCCCCGCCTAGTCGGACCCAAGCGGGCCCTCGACCTGCTGCTGACGAACCGCAGGCTGCCGGCAGCGGAAGCCGCGGCGATCGGGCTGGTGAGCCGGGTCGTGGCCCCCGGCGAACTGACCGCCGAGGCCGCGCGGACAGCCGAGGCGCTGCGTCGCGGCCCCACCGCCGCCTTCGGCGCCACCCGCCGGCTCGTCGCCGCCGGACTGACCTCGGAGCTCGGCCCGCACCTGGACCGCGAGGCCCGCGCGCTCGCCGCCGCGGCCGCCTCCGACGAGGGTCGCGAGGGTGTCGCCGCCTTCCTCGGCAAGCGGGCACCCGAATTCACCCGCGTCCCGCCCGGGCCGTGAGCCCCCTCCCCTCCACCGAACGCAGCGAACGCAGCGAACGCACCGAACGCAGCGAACGCACCGAACCGACCGAACTCATGGAGCCCACCGTGCCGGAAGCATTTGTCGTCGGAGCCGTCCGCACCCCCGTCGGCCGTCGCAAGGGCGCGCTCAGCGGCGTGCACCCCGCCGACCTCGGCGCCCATGTGCTGCGCGCACTGCTGGACCGTACCGGCGTGGACCCCGGCGCCGTCGACGACGTGTACTTCGGCTGCGTCGGCCAGATCGGCGCCCAGACCGGCAACATCGCCCGCACCGCGTGGCTGTCGGCGGGTCTGCCGCAGCACGTACCCGGCACCACCATCGACCGGCAGTGCGGGTCCTCGCAGCAGGCTGTGCACTTCGCCGCCCAGGCGGTCGGGTCCGGGGCCGCCGACTTCGTGGTCGCCGGTGGCGTGGAGGTGATGAGCCTGGTGCCCATCGCCAGCCCGATGTTCGTCGGTGAACAGGCGGGCCTCGGCCTTCCCTACGCCGGTGACGGCTGGCGCGAGCACTTCGGTGACCAGGAGGTCTCACAGTTCCGCGGGGCCGAGCTGATCGCCGAGAAGTGGGCCGTCTCCCGCGAGGACATGGAACAGTTCGCGCTCACCAGCCACCAGCGGGCGCTCGCCGCCCAGGCCGCGGGAGCCTTCGACGACGAGATCGTCCCGGCCTTCGGGCTCACCGCCGACGAGGGCCCGCGCGCCGACAGTACGCTGGAGAAGATGGCGGGCCTGAGGACCCTCACCGAGGACGGCCGACTGACCGCGGCGGTTTCCAGCCAGATCTCCGACGGCGCGGCAGCCCTCCTGATCGCGTCCGAGGAGGCGGTACGCCGCCACGGTCTGACCCCGCTCGCGCGCGTGCACACCATGGCTGTGGTCGGCTCCGACCCGATCCACATGCTGACCGGACCGATCCCCGCCACCGAGAAGGTGCTGGACAAGGCGGGCCTGTCGATCGGTGAGATCGACCTGGTCGAGATCAACGAGGCCTTCGCCTCCGTGGTCCTGGCCTGGCAGAAGGAGGTCGGCGCCGCCCCGGAGCGGGTCAACGCCTTCGGCGGCGCGATCGCGCTCGGGCATCCGCTGGGTGCCACGGGTGCGCGGCTCATGACCACGCTCGTTCACCAGTTGCGCAGGACCGGCGGGCGCTACGGTCTGCAGACGATGTGCGAGGGTGGTGGCATGGCCAACGCGACCGTGCTCGAAGTCCTGTGAGCATGCCAATTGGCAACTGAGTTCAACTTGGGTTTACTCTCGGGTACGGACACGCTGTGTGACGGCCAGGAGAGAGGGTCATGACCAGGATCGTTGAACCGGAGGCGGGGCCGCGGTCCAAGCGCGCGGCCATCCTCCTGGCCGCGGTGGACTGCTTCGGCGAGGCCGGCTTCGAAGCCACCAAGTGGTCCACCGTGGCCGAGCGGGTGGGGATCGGGCAGACTGCCCTCTACCACTACTTCGAGTCGAAGACGCACTGCCTGCTCACCATCATGCGGCTCGAACTGCAGCGTTCCCACGACCGGTTCGTCGAGGCGACCCAGGACGCGGAGGGGCCCGCCGAGGCGTTGCGGGCCGCGGTCCGTGCCGCGTACGACGTGTCCCCGCACGAAGTCCTGCAGATGCGCATCCTGCAGAACCATATGGACCTGCTCTCCGGTGGGCGCCGGTCCAAGCGCGAGGAGGACGAGCGGATCGCGGCCCGTCAACTGGTCCAGGTCGTCGAGAGGGACTGGACGAACCTACTGGTGAAGGGCATGTCCCAGGGTGCCTTCCCGCTGCGGGACGCGCACCTGCTGGGTGCGAGCGTGCTCGGTCTGATAGTCAGCGTATGGCGGTGGTACCGGCCGTCGGGGCCCACGCCGCTGTCGGAGATCAGCGAGCTCATCGAGGGCGCCTGCGTGCGGATGGTCGCCTCCTGACGCCGGCACCGGCACTGAGCCGGCACCGGCACTGACGCGCTGAGCGCACGCGACGCGGCCCCCTGACGGATCTCCGTCAGGGGGCCGCGTCGTCGTTCCCCGGTCCCCGAACGCCGGCCGAGTGCCGGTCGTGTGCGGTCGGGTGGATCGAGAATGTGACCAGCCATTGCCAGGCGCGTTTCCGCAGGATTAATATCGCCACTAAATTGAACTGAACTCAGGTCGATCTGAGGAGGGTCATGCGACGGCGCAGGACACGCTCGCTCATCGCCGTATTCGCCGCCCTGCTCGCCGTGACGGCGAGTGCCTGCGGCGGAGGTCCCTCGGCGGGGGACGACAAGGTCATCAAAATCGGTGCCTGGCTACCGCTCACCGGAGCCCAGGCCACTTTCGGGGTGCCCGAGAGGGCGGGCGCCGAAGCGTATTTCAAGCTCGTCAACGCACGGGGCGGGATCAACGGCCGCAAGATCGACTGGATCGTCAAGGATCACGCCGCCGACCCGCAGCAGACGGTCCAGATCGCCCGTCGTCTCGTGGACCAGGACGGAGTCGTGGCCATTGTCGCCGCGAACGGCACGTCCCAGAGCCAGGCCACGTTTCCCTTCGTGCTCGAACAGTCGAAGGTGCCGATCCTCAACACGCTCGGCGGGGACGCGTCCTGGTACGAGCCGGCCCGCGAGGGACTGTTCGGGCTGCAGACGCTGTACGAGGACCAGGCAGCCGCGCTGGGGGACTGGGTGGCGCGCGACGGAGCGAAGAAGGTGCTCGTCGTGCACAGCGACCCGGCGGCCTTTGTGAACGTCGCCGAGCAGATCGCCCCCGCTGCCCACAACACCGACGCGTCCGTCCAGGTGAAACAGCTGAAGGTCAAGCTCGCGACCACCGACTACAGTCCGGTGATCAGCAAGGTGAAGGGTCAGAAACCCGACGCCGTCGTCCTGATCCTGCAAGCGTCGGAAGCCGCGTCCTACCTGAAGGAAGCCAAGCTGCAGGGACTGAAAACCCCCTCGTACGGCTATGCGCCCGTGGCGGCCCAGTCCACGCTGACGCTGGCGGGCAAGGGGGCCGAGGGGCTCAAGTCGGTGCAGTTGGTCAAGTCGCCGAATGACGACGACGACCCCGCCATCAAGGAGTTCCGTACGGCGATGGCGAAGTACGCGCCCAAACAGCCCGCCGACTTCATCACCTTGTGGGGCTGGGAAGCGGCCAAGGCGTTCGTCGAGATCGCCAAGACCATCGACGGGCCGGTCACCTCGGAGTCGCTGACCCGGGCCTACCAGAAGGCCCGCGACGTCGACACGGGCGTGGGGCCGGTCCTCAGTTTCGGCGCCGGCCGGCACCTCGGCACCCGCGATGTACAGAAAGTGGTCGTCAGAAACGGCCAATGGGAGTCACTGGGTGACTTCTTCACCCCGCCCGTCCGTGACTGACGTCAGCGGCGGGCCCCGTCCGACCGGAGAAAGGACCACCATGGCCGGCGTACTGCGCGACTACATGGCACGTATGGACAGCGACCGCCCCGAGCGGGCGCTCGAACTGCTCACACCGGACTTCCGCTTCCGCATCGCCCTGCCGGGCCGCGAGGAGACGGGATGGTCCAAGGAGGACTTCGCCGCCTACATCGCGGGCCGCAACGCCGTCGAGAGGGCACATGTAGTGCTCCGCCACAGCATCGACGCCGATCTGGAGACCGTGTACGGAGTCCTGACCGAGGCGGGGGAGCCCGTCGGGTCCTTCCTGTCGGCCGCTGTCGTCACCGCCGACGGCCGGATGGCGCGCTACCAGTCGTACTTCACCACGACGTACGACCTCATCGACTGGCCGGAGAAGTAGTACCGGACCAGGCACGTGCAGCCCCTGCAGCTCGCGCAGCCCCTGCAACACATTCGGCACCTGCACCACGTACGGCACCTGCATACCCGCAGCATGCAATACCTGCACACGCCCCACCGCACAGAGCCGTAAGGAAGCCCGTATGACCGACACTCCCACCGGCGCCGCCCCCGCCCCCTTCCTCACCGCCTGGTTCGAGATCCTCGACAGTGACGAGCCGAACAGGATCCTCGACCTGATCAGCGACGACTTCTCGCTCTCCATCCTGTTCTCCGTCGGCGACGGCAAGGCCACCGACTTCGCCGGAGACCGCGCCGCACTGGTCGGCTACCTCGAACAGCGCGAGCGGGGCACCCGGACACATCACCTGCTGTCCGCGACCACACTCGGCCAGGACGAGCTCTTCCTCGGGGAGGTGCGGCGCGAGGGCGTTCCCGAGGCCAGCTTCGTCGCGGCCGGGCGGGTGGACGCGAACCATCGGCTGCAGCGTCTGCTGATCGGCCGGTCGTCCGAGATCCGTTTCGACTGACCGCAACCGACCGCAGACAACTGACTGCAGACAACTGACTGCATACAAGCGAACACATACAAGTGAACGCATACGACCGACCCACATACGGAGGACAGCCATGTACAACCTCGTCCTGCTGGCAGCGCGGCCCCCGGAGTGGACGCACGAGCAGTTCATCGACTGGTGGCGGGACGATCACGCCGCCCTGACCTACCGCCTGCCCGGACTGCGCGCCTGGCGGCACACAGCGATCGACCAGGCACTGGAGAAGCGCTCCGAGGGCTGGGACGGCCTCTCCGTGCTCAGCTTCGACTCCCCGGAGGACCTGGACAAGGCCCTTGCGAGCCCGGAGTGGGCAGACGCCGTGGCGCAGGTCGGGAACATGAAGGGCCGCCGCATCGCGGTGATGGGGCACGAGGCGCAACTGTTCACCGGCTGAGGGGCCCGGATCGCCACGGCCACGCACATCAGCCATGTACATGGGTCACGCACATCAGCCATACCCAGCAGGATTCACAGGTTCGTCACGGAGTTCGGCACAGCGTAGCGAGGAAGCGGCATGCGACAGGTAGTGCGGGAGTTTCAACAGAAGGCCGAACTGGCCGACTTCGTCGCCGTCATCGACGACATGGGCAGCCATACGGCCCGCGAGCTGCTCGCAGAGGCGGCCCGGCTCGCGAAGGCGATGTTCCCGGACGGGCCCGGCGGCACCGTCATGCTCCAGGCCGACAACTCATGGCGCACCGTCGCCGGCACCCTCGCCGTGGGCCTGAGCGGCGGGGTTCTCGCGGTGGTCAACCGGCACACCACTCGAGCCGAGTTCGCCGCGGCCTTCGAGGACATCCGCCCGGACGTCGTTGTCGCCGAGCCCTCGGCGATGGCGGAATGGGCGGTGCCCGAGCTGCTGCGGGGTATGGCGCAGGACACCGTGCTCGACGGCTGGACCGCCCACCGCGCGCCGGGACCGCCGGACGTGTCGCGCTGGGCGGGCGGCGTCCTCATCGGACTGACCTCAGGATCGACCGGCCGGCCCAAGGGCGTGGTGCAGTCCGAAGGGGCGCTGCGCTACGCCGGGACGAGCACCATCGAGATCAACGGCCTGAACCGCGGGGACGCGGTGGCCGCGATCGTGCCGCTGTCGTCGACGGCCGCGTACTGCTTCGGCGTTCACCTCGCGCTGCTGCTGGGCGGGCCGCTCGTCCTGACGGCGAAGTGGGACCGAGCGACCGCCATGCGGCGGATGGCTGACGCCGACGTCCGGTGGACCATGTGCGTACCGACGATGGCGCTGCAGATGGGGGCCGAAGCGGCAGGCTCCGGCATTCTCTCGGGAGTTCGCGCGATCACCGTGGGCGGCGGCCCGATGGACCGCGGTGCCCTGGCGCGCGCCGAACAGTCCCTCGGCACGAAAATCCTCCGTGTCTTCGGCATGTCCGAGTGTCTCGGCCACACCTCGCCGCGCCCGGAGGAGCCCGAGGACATCCGGCTCGGCAGGGACGGCCGCCCCTTCCCCGGTACGGACCTGCGCGCGCTCACCCCCGACGGGGCCGAAGCCGGACCGGGCGTGTCCGGCCTGGCGCACGTACGCGGCCCCTCACTCTTCCTCGGCTACGCCCGGGACGGCCGGGTCGACCCGCCGGCGCTGACGCAGGACGGCTACTTTCCCACCGGGGACCTGCTGATGACCCATGAGGACGGCACCGTCAACATCATGGGCCGCGAGAAGGACATCATCATCCGCGGCGGCCGCAACATCGACATCACCGAGATCGAGCGTGCTGTCGCCAGCTATCCGCGGGTGGCCAGGGCCTGCGTCGCGGCCGTCCCGGACGAGGTGCTCGGCGAACGGGTCGCCCTGCTCGTCGTCACGGAGGACGGCAGGGGCATCGACCTCGCGGAGATGACGGGACACTTGGAGGGCGTCGGCCTCGCCAAGACCAAATGGCCCGAGTTCGTCTACGGCATCGAGGAGCTGCCCCAGACCAAGGTCGGCAAGCTCGACCGCTCGGGTGCCCGGGAACTGGCCCACCGGCTGCGTGCGGAAACTGCGCACCCGGCCTGACGAGGGCGGTGGCCGGGGGTCGCCCCGGCACGTGTCCGGCCTGATCCACAGCGGCACACCAGCAAGCGAGGGACAAGCGAGGGAGAGTTATGACAGCGCGGTTCGACCAGGGCCCGTGGGCCGCAGCCGGAATCCAGACCGTGCAACCCGGAGTGCACCGCGTTCCCCTGCCGCTGCCCAACGACGGACTGCACGCGGTGAACATCTATCTGCTGGAGAACCTGGCGCAGGACAACGGCATCGTCATGATCGACGGCGGCTGGGCGATCCCCGAGGCCCGCAAGGCACTTGGGGAGGCCCTGCACGCCATCGGCCGCGACCTGGGCGACATCAGCCACATCCTGGTCACCCACATCCACCGTGACCACTACACGAACGCGGTGGAACTACGACGCCTGCTCGGCTCGCGCGTCTACCTCGGCGCGGGTGAACGGCCCGGCCTGGAGATGCTCGACCGGCTGCGCAGCGACGCACCCGCCGGCTCACTGGAGACGTTGCGCAGGGCCGGCGCCGGCGAACTCGCCGACCGCGTCGGGGCGATGGACCACGGCGGCTACGACCCCAGCGTCTGGGAGGCTCCCGATCGCTGGCTCGGGGCCGAGACCCTCCGTTTCGGCGACAGCGCGCTGCGCGTCGTACCGACTCCCGGACACACCAAGGGACATGTGGTCTTCCTGGACGAACAGCGCGGGCTGCTGTTCTCCGGGGACCACGTCCTGCCGCACATCACCCCGTCCATCGGCTTCGAACTGGCCGAGCCCGGGGGTCGGCCACTCGCCGACTACCTGGACTCGCTGCGGCTGATGACGCGGTACGCCGACACCCGTCTGCTGCCCGCGCACGGGCCGGTCGCCGACAGCGCCCACACCCGGGTCGCCGAGCTGCTCACACACCACGACAACCGGCTGGCCAAGAGCCTGACGGCGCTGGGGGAGCGCACGCTCGACGCCCACGCGGTGGCGCGGAAGCTGGGCTGGACACGTCGGGAGGTGCCGTTCGGTGAGCTCAACGACTTCAACCAGATGCTCGCGGTGAACGAGACCGCCGCCCACCTGGATGTCCTGGTGCTGCAGGGACGGGCCAGTGCGGCGTTCGTGGACGGGGTGACCCAGTACACGCGCGTGCGGTGAGACCGCATGGGCAACAGGGTGGGGGCGCGGCGGTTGCCGCGCCCCCACCCCGTTGTCAGCGCGCCGTCCAGCCGCCGTCCACGTACAGCTCGGACCCGGTGACGAAACCGGAGTCGTCCGAAGCGAGGAACGCCACCGCCCCCGCCACCTCGTCGGTCCTGCCCAACCGGCCCATGGGAGTGCCCTCGACCATCGCGGTGTACCGGGGCGTGCCCTTCCACAACTCACGGGAGAGGGGCGTCTCGATGAAACCGGGATGGATCGAATTGACACGGATGCCACGCGTGGCCCAGTGCAGGGCGGCGTTCTTCGTCATCAGCCGAACCGCGCCCTTCGCAGCGTGGTACGAGAACTGGCTCCCGAAGCCGCCGACCGTGCCGAAGATCGAGGCGACGTTGATGATCGAGCCACCGCCGGAGCGTTCGATCGCGGGCCCGCCATGCTTCATACCGAGCCAGACGCCGCCTTGCGTGACCGAGATGACCTCGTCCCAGGACTCCTGCGTCTCTGTCTCCACGGTTCGCATCCGCGCGATACCCGCGTTGTTGACGAGCACGGACAGGCCGCCGAAGTCGGTGACCACCCGCTCGACCGCGTCGTTCCAGGCCTGCTCGTCGCTGACGTCGAGTGGAAGACCCAGGGCCCGCGCCCCGTTGTCCGCCAGCTCCTTCACCAGTTCCTCGCAGCGGTCGGCGTCCAGGTCGGTCACCACCACCGTGGCCCCCTCCGCGGCCAGGCGACGCGAGACGGCACTGCCGATGCCGCCCGTCGCACCGGTGACCAGCGCGATCCGGCCGGACAGTCGGTCCTGCATGAGCTCTCCTTCGTTGCGCGAGTAACGCGAGTAAGCAGTAAGGGCAGTGGTCGGGGCAACAGCGGGGGCAGCCGTCACGGCAGCAGTTCCAGGCCCAGGTGCAGCAGGGCGGGCACCGCGGTGCCGACTCGCTCGAATCCGGCGCCGACGGTCTGTCCTGCGAGGTAGCGGGCGTGGATGCCCTCCGCGATCACGGCGAGCTTGAAACAGCCAAGGGCCTGGTAGAAGGCCAGGTCTGCGATGTCCCGGCCGGACTTCGCGGCGTATCGTTCGGCGAGTTCGCGGCCCGAGGGGAAACCGGGATTGGCCGTCGGGACGTGGCGCGCCCCGAGGACCGGTTCGCAGGTCGGGTCCCAGTACATGAGCAGCATGCCGAGGTCGGCGAGAGGATCGCCGAGCGTGGCCATCTCCCAGTCGACGATCGCTGCGATCCGCCCGAAGTCGCCGGGCGCCAGGATGGTGTTGTCCAGTCGGTAGTCGCCGTGCACGATCGCCGCTGCGCCGCTCGCGGGCACGGCGCGGACGAGCCGCCCGTGCAGCGCGTCGAGGTCGGGAAGGGCCCGGGTGGCGACCTTGTCCCACTGGCCGCGCCAGCGTCGCACCTGGCGGTCCAGATAGCCCCGGGGACGGCCGAAGCCGCCGAGCCCGACCGCGTCGGCGTCGACCGAGTGCAGTGCGACCAGGGCGTCCACGAGTGCTTCGGCGGCCTGCCGGACGTCGGCGGGCGGCAGGGTGGCGGCCTCGTCACCGTCCCGCAGGACCGCACCCTCCACGTAGTCGACGACGCAGAACGGTGCTCCGATCACTTCGGGGTCCGTGCAGGACAACACGGCTCGGGCGACGGGGACCCCGGTGCCCCCGAGCGCGGCGACGACACGGTATTCGCGATCCATGTCGTGTGCGGTCGGCGTCAGCACCCCCAGCGGCGGCCGGCGCAGCACCCAGCGGTGCGGCCCGTCGGTCACGGCGTAGGTGAGATTGGAGCGCCCGCCGTGCAGCAGTTCCAGACTCAACGGGCCCGCGCACTGCGGCACATGGCGCTCGAAGTAACGCTGAAGGGCGGGAACATCGACGCCGACCACTTCCGTGCCGGCCACTTGTGCGCCGACCACTTCCGCGCCGGGCGTTTCGGGCGTTGTCACAGCGCGGCCCGCCGCTCGTTCGCCGTCCGCACCGCGCGCTTGGCGATCGCCCAGCGGTGTGTCTCGGAGGGCCCGTCATAGATACGGAACGGACGCACCTCCCGGTAGAGCCGTGACAGCGGGGCGTCCGCCGAGATGCCGAGCGCGCCGCACACCTGCACGGCCCGGTCCACGACGCGGTTCACCGCTTCGGAGACGTACGTCTTGGCGATAGAGGTGTGCTGGGCGGCCGAGCGCCCCTGGTCCAGTTCCCAGCAGGCCCGCCACAGCACCGCCCGGCTGGTCTCGATGTCGATCTCGGAGTCGGCGAGCATCTGCTGCACCATGCCCAGTTCGGCCAGCGGCCTGCCGAAGGCCGAACGGCCTGCCGCCCGTTCGAGGGCGAGGTCCTGCGCCCGCCGCGCCACCCCGAGCCACCGCATGCAGTGCGTCATGCGCGCGGGTCCGAGACGTACCTGGGCGTACGTGAAGCCCTGGTCGACGGCGCCCAGCACGGCGCTGTCCGCGACCTCGCAGCCCTCGAAGACGACCTCGCTGTGGCCGCCGAACAGGCCCTGGTCCAGGGTGTCGATGTTCCGGACGATCCGCATGCCCGGGTTGTCGGCGTCGACGAGGAACATCGTCGCGCCGCCCGCGTCACCGGGGTGGCCGCTGGTGCGGGCCATGCAGATGGCGAACGCGGCGCCGTCCGCCCCGCTGATGAACCACTTGCGGCCGTCGATCCGCCAGCCGCCCCCGGTCTTCGTCGCGGTCGTGGCGAGCGCACGCGGGTCGGACCCCGCGCCCGGCGCAGGCTCGGTCATCGCGAAGCAGGAGCGCACCTCACCGGCGGCCAGTGGGCGCAGATACCGCGTCCGCTGCTCCTCGGTGGCCACCACCTCCAGCAGATGCATGTTGCCCTCGTCGGGTGCGGCGCAGTTGAGCGCGAGCGGTCCGAGGAGCGAGTATCCGGCTGCTTCGAACACCACCGCCTGCCCGCAGAGATCCAGCCCGAGTCCGCCCCACTCCTCGCCGACATGCGGGGCGAACACCCCGGCGGCGCGGGCCGACTCCTGGAGCCGACGGCGCAGCGGCTCAGGTCCGGCATGGACGTTCCCGTCGCACTTCTGCTCCTCGGGCAGCACTACCTCCCGTACGAAGTCCGTGGTGAGCCGCGCGATGCCGGCGACCCTCTCGTCGATCTCGAACCCGATGGACACGTTCACTCCAGAGTTTGGCTAATGACCATTAGCCATCAGAAAGGTGGAGAGGTATGCGCGTCAAGGGCGCGGGCTGTAGTGTTGCTTTCGTAGAGACGATGCCTGAGACCGTGCCCGGCTAATCACTGATAGCTTCAGGAGTCCGCGTGAGTGCAACCCAGGGCGGGCCGTACGAGCGGGCGCACCGGCCCGGGCGGCCGGAGGGCGCGCCCGCGGCCGACCGCAGGTCGGCGATCCGGCAGGCCGCGCTGCGGCTCTTCGCCTCACAGGGGTACCGGTCCACCACGATGACCGACATCGGAGCCGCGGTCGGCATCCGTGGCCCGAGCCTCTACAAACACGTGGCGTCCAAGCATGAGCTGCTGGCCGAGATCATGATCGGCACGATGGACCAGCTCATCGCGGACAACGCGGCGGCCGTCGCCGGTACCGATGACGTGCGCGAGCAACTCCGCCGCTCCGCCGAGGCACACATCCGCTACCACGCGCGCCACCGTCTGGAGGCCTTCGTCGGCAACCGTGAGATCGGCAGCCTGGAACAGGCCGATCAGGACCGGGTGCTCGGCCGCCGAAGCGACTACGAGCGCCGCTTCCGCGAACTGATCGAGCGGGGCGTGGCCGAGGGCGCCTTCCGGGTGCAGTCGGCCAGAATCGCCTCGTACTCGATCCTCGACATGGGTATCGGCGTGGCCAGCTGGTTCCACGAGGGCGGCGAGTTCTCCGTCGACCAACTCGCCTATCAGTACGGCGACATCGCGCTGCGCGTCGTGGGCGTGCGGCCTCCGGGTCCCGTACACGAGGGGCACGACGCGCCGGGTGCCTGAAGCGCGGCGGTTCGGCCCCGCACAGATGACACGGAGCCGCGGTGGCGCCCGTGGGCGGCGGCCGTGGAGTGTGTGGGCCGTGGTGTGGGGGCCGGTGGTCAGGCGGTGTGTCGCGGTGCTGGAAGGCGGGGGCCGCTCATAGTCGCGTGGCTGTGCGGACCAGGCCGGCGAGGGCGAGGGAGCGGCTGTGCGCGGGCCAGGCGATGTGGGTGACGACGGGGGTGGCGTCGGTCAGCGGGACGGCAGTGTGCTCGGCCCATAGCCAGGCGCGGGCCGAGTCGGGGAAGACGGCCATGGTGCGTCCGAGGGCGATCAGCTGGGCCAGCTGCGTCTGGTCGTGGATCTCGGGGCCCGGGCCGGGTGGGTACGTGCCGTGGCGGGACCAGCGGGCGAGCGGAAGGTCGGGGACGTCGCTGACGTCGGCCAGGGACAAGGTCCTCTGTGCGGCGAGGGGGTGCCCGGCGGGCAGGATGGCGATCTGCCCCTCGGTCATCAGTTCCTCGCTGTCGAACCCGGCGAGGGAGTTGAACGGCGCGTGCATGAGCGCCACATCGGCGCGGCCGTCGCGCAGCATCCCTTCCTGCTCACACAAGCCGCTCGGCAGCACCTCGATCTCGGCGGCGTCGGGCTCGGCCGCGTAGGCGTCGAGGAGCTTGTGCAGCAGCTCGTGGGACGCGCCGGCCTTCACCGCCAGCACCAGACGGTTGCGGAGGCCGCCCGGACTGTCGGCGCGGCCGGCGCGACGGGTGCGGCGAGCGGCAGCGGTGGTCGCGTCGAGTGCCGCGCGGCCCTCGTGCAGCAGCATCTCTCCGGCGCCGGTCAGGGAGACGCCACGGCGGTTGCGCTTCAGCAGGGGGACGCCGAGGCGCCGCTCCAGCTGCTGGATCGCCCGGGACAGCGGCGGCTGGGCCATGCCGAGGCGCTCGGCGGCGCGACCGAAGTGCAGTTCCTCGGCGACGGCCATGAAGTACCTCAGCTCGCGGGTCTCCAAGGTGTCCATGACCACAGCGTACCCCTGTGATACCTACCGAGTATGACAGGGCACCGTATCGGTATTGGATGCGCCGCCTGTCCGCGAGCGAGCATCGACGGCATGAGCGAAACCACGAACACACCCTCCGTGTCACTGCCCGGCGGCACCTGGACCCTGGGCGATCTGACCGTCACCCGCTTCGGCTACGGCGCCATGCAGCTCGCCGGCCCCGGGGTCATGGGTCCGCCCGCCGACCGCGACGGCGCGCTCGCCGTCCTGCGCGAGGCCGCCCGCCTCGGCATCACCCATATCGACACCGCAGGCGCATACGGACCACGTGTCACCAACCAGCTGATCCATGAAGCGCTGCACCCCTATTCCGGCTCGCTGCACATCGCGACCAAGGTCGGCGCGGTCCGCGATCAGCAGGGCGGCTGGCCCTCTGCCCGGCGGCCCGAGGACCTGCGCCGCGCCGTCCACGAGAACCTTGAGGACGTCGGTCTCGATTCGCTCGACGTGGTCAATCTCCGGCTCGGCGACGCTCAGGGCCCCCGGCCCGGCTCGCTCGCCGAGCCCTTCGAGGCCCTCGTCGAACTCCAGCGACAGGGCCTGATCCGGCACCTCGGAGTGAGTAACGCGACGGCGGAACAGGTCGCCGAGGCGCAGACGATCGCGCCGATCGTGTGCGTGCAGAACATGTACAACCTCGCCCACCGTCAGGACGACGAGCTGATCGACGAACTGGCCGGCAAGGCCATCGCCTACGTGCCCTTCTTCCCGCTCGGCGGCTTCACCCCGCTGCAGTCCACAGCGCTTTCCGCCGTGGCCACCCGGCTGGACGCGACGCCGATGTCGGTCGCCCTGGCCTGGCTGCTGCGGCGGTCGCCGAACATCCTGCTCATTCCCGGCACCTCGTCGGTGGCGCACCTGCGCGAGAACGTCGCCGGCGCGGGACTCTCGCTCTCCGACGAGGAACTCGCCGAGTTGGACAAGATCGGCCACTAGGACCTGTCCGGTCGGGCCGACCCTGGTGACCTGGCTGAGCCGGGTCGGCCGGGAGACGATCACCACCGGCAGGTCATACCCTCAGCCCTGTGAACGGTGACGAAGGCACAGCGCAGCTGGAGTGGTGGGCCAACAGCTCAACTTGCTTGGCCTGCATACCGGTTCGCATCGCGGCCGTACCAGGCAGCCAAGCCTGGGACGCCGTCACTTCACCCGCACTCGACGAAGACGAACCGGAAGGCATCCAGTTCCTCCTCGATCTCAGTCCCTTTTTCACCCTCCGCTTTGCAGACAACTCGGGCACCGAGGTTGAAGTGGAACAGGTCGGCGACGCGAACCATCTGCGACTCAGGACCACCGCAGGTCCGAACAGGAGCAGTCGCGGCCGTCAGTGACGCGAGCCGGCCCCCGGACCCCGCTGCTCCCGGCCCCCGTTGCTCCCGGCCCCCGCGGACCGCACCTCACGGTGTGGACAGGGCCTCCGTCGGGGGGAGTTGGGAGGCGCGGAAGGCGGGGTAGAAGCCGGCCAGGGCGCCGATCACCAGGGTTGTGGCGACGCCGCCCGCCATCGCCCAGGCCGGGACGACCACGGGCCAGCCCTGGGACAGGGCGTACGCGGTGGTCACGCCGATACCCAGGAGGACGCCTCCGATTCCTCCCAGGCCGGCGAGGAGTTGGGACTCGGCCAGGAACTGGGTGCGGATGTGGCCGCGGCGGGCGCCCAGCGCGCGACGCAGGCCGATCTCGGCGCGGCGTTCCAGGACGGAGATGACCATCGTGTTGGCCACACCGACGCCGCCGACCAGCAGGGCCACCGAGCCCAGGCCGAGCATGAGGCCGGTGAAGGCCTGGTCGGTGGCGCTCCTGGCCGCGAGTGCGTCCGAGGGGCGGGAGACCTTGACCTCGGTCGGGTTCTCCGGGTTGGCGGTGGCGGCGAGAACGTCGCGTACGTCGGAGACGGCGGAGTCGACGGTCCGGGTGTAGAGCGTGGTGGGGTGGCCGTCGAAGTCCAGGAGCTGCTCCGCGATCTTCCAGCCGACCAGTGCGGCGGAGTCCAGCTCGGGGGCGAGAGGCACCGGGTCGAGGACGCCGCTCACCGAGAACCAGTGGCCGCCCAGGTAGACCTTGGTGTCGGGGGTGATGGCGCCGATACCCAGCCGCTCGGCCGCGCCCGATCCCAGTACCACGGCCGGGTAGGCGGAGGTGGCGCTGTTCAGCCAGCTGCCGCGGGCCGGCTGCCCGGTGACCGCGTCCAGAAGGTCGAGGCGGGCAGCTTTGACGCTGATGCTGCCGGTCTCGAACTCGGGGATGCGGTCGTTGCGGTAGACCTTCGCGGCCGTGTCACCGGTGGCGGTCGCCGACTGGACAGGGCCTATACGTCTGACCGCGTCGACGGAGGTTTTCGGCAGTTCGGCCTCGCCTCCGGTGAAGGTCTGTCCCGGTGACGCGGTGAGCAGGTTCGTTCCCAGCAGGTCGAGGGTGCGCTGCAGTTCGGCATGGCTGGAGGTGGAGATGCCGACGACACCGACCATGGCGGCGATACCGATGGCGATACCGAGCGCCGAGAGGAACACCCGCATCGGGCGGGCGCGCAGGCCACCGGCACCGGTGCGCAGGACGTCGCGGGGGCTCAGACGGCCGGTCTTCAGCATGTCCGTACCCCGCCTTCGGGGTTCGTGTCCTGAATGACCCGGCCGTCGCGTAGATGCACCTGGCGGGGGAGCGACGCCGCTATCTCACGGTCGTGGGTGATGACGACGACGGTGGTGCCGCCGGCGTGCAGTTCGTGCAGCAGGTTCATGACGGTGGCCCCCGACTTGGAGTCCAGTGCGCCGGTGGGTTCATCGGCGAGCAGCAGACTCGGGTTGCCGACCAGCGCGCGAGCGATGGCCACACGCTGCTTCTCGCCGCCGGACAACTGGTGCGGACGGTGGTGGACACGGTGGCCCAGGCCGACCCGCTCCAGTGCGCTACGAGCCGCGCGGCGGCGTTCGGTGAGCGGCGGACCGCAGTAGAGGAGTCCCTCCGCGACATTGTCGACGGCTGGTACCCCGGCGCTCAGGTGGAACTGCTGGAAGACGAATCCGATGCTGATGGCGCGCAGCGCGGACAGCTCGCGGTCGTTGAGTTCGGAGACATCATGGCCTTCGACGCGGACGGTGCCCCGGCTGGGACGGTCCAGGGTGCCGATCATGTTGAGCATCGTCGACTTGCCCGAGCCGGACGGGCCCGCGACTGCGACGAATTCGCCATGGCCGATGTGAAGGGACACGTCATCGAGTGCGGTGACGCCACCGGGGTGGACGCGGGTGACGTTGTCGAGGCGGACGACGGGAGAATCGAGCCGCGTCACCTGGGCACACCCACCTTGTCGCCCTGCTCGAGTCCGTACCCGCTGATCTCGACTCGGCCGCCTGCGAACAGGCCCGTCCGCACCGCGACGACGTGGGTACGGTCCTTGTCGATGACCTCGACGCCGTAGCCCCCTTCGGCGAGAGCCAGCAACGCCGAGATGGGCACGGTCAGTACGTCCTTCTTGGCCTCCGCGGTGATGTCCACGTCGACGGGAGCACCGTCGTACGTGCCGAGTTTGCGGCGGTCCTTGTCGCCGACGCCGACGGTGACCTTGATGACGGACTTGCCGCCGCCCTGACCGCCGCCTTGACCGCCGCCCTGGCCCTCGTCCGTGTCGTTCTCGCGTGTGGCTACCTTGCCGACATCGGTGATCGTGCCGGTGACGCGGGTCTGATCGGGCAGCGTGACGCCGACCTTGTCGTTCTTGTGCACGAGCTTCTGCTTCTTGGCGTCGAGGTCGATGGCGATCTGCCGCTCGGTGCCGGTGTACTGCAGCACGGTGGCGCCGGGCTGCAGGTTCTGTCCGGGCTGGGCTTCCAGGTCGGACACGCGTATCCGGCCCCGGGCGACCACTGCCTCACCGGCGCCGAGGGTGCCGGTCTGCTTCCAGCCGAGATGCTTTCGCCAGCGATCGAGGGCCTGTGCGGTGTAGGAGGTGAACTCGTCGTCGACGGTGAAGCCGCCGTAGCCGAGTCGGGACAGACTGGACTCGAGCTGGCGCACATCGGATCCCTCGACTCCGGGCTTCAGTTCACGGAAGAGGGGCGTCGTGCCGTACAGCAGCGGCACCTTCCGGCCGTCGACGCTCAGCACGGGCTCGCCGACGCTGATCGTGGACCCCGGCTGAGGCAGCCAGGTCACCGTGCCGGCCGCCGCGCTCGACAGGGGTTCCGAGGTGCCGTAGCCAAGCGTTCCGGGGACGGTTTCCTGCTGGGCGAGGTCGGTCCGGCTGACGGTCGCGGTGGACGGCGGCAGATCGGCGCGCTCACTTTTCGGGTCCGGCTCTCCGCCGAAGCCGACGGCGGCACCACCGGTGGCCAGGACGACCAGGATCGCGACGGCGATCAAGGTGCGCCTGCGCCGACGTGACCGGGGCGGTTCCGCACTGCTCATTTCCTCGGCGCTCATCACTTCTGGAACGCCGGGTTGACGGCGTCACACTTCTCGGCGGCCGACTGGAGCTTGTCCATGTCCATGTCCTTCTCGACACTCAGGCCGCCGGTCTCGGGGTCGGGGTCCGGGGCGTCGTAACCGTTCTTGCGCAGACACTTCACGTACTTGCGCATCTGCTCCAGTTGACCGGCGGAGGGCTTCTGGTTCTGCTCGTCCGCCGCGGTGGGCGCATAGTTCTTACAGGCTTTGAGCGCAGCCTCCACCTCGGCCTCGGAAGCTGTCTGCTCGGGTATCTCTTCGCCCACCTTGCCGCCTGCCGGAGCCACACCGCGCTCGGCCAGGCAGGCGTTGTACTTCTTGGCCTTCTCCTCGCTGCTGACCTTCGTCCCAGCGCCCTTCTTCTCACCGCCAGCCGAGGCGACCGAGTCGTCGTCCCCACCGCCGCTCCCGCCGCAGGCGGCCAGTGCCAGGCTCAGCAGTGCCACAGAGGCCGACAGGCGCAACTTCCCACGCATCATGTTCCTTTCCGCGCCGGGTCTCTCCCGGGGCGGGACCAACTAGATCGACAGCGGGGTATCCGGGGCGTAACCGGTTCCGGTTACGCCCCGGTTATGCGGCCCGTGTGATTCTTGGGGCTGAACAGGGCCGTGCGACGGGAGCAAGATCATCATGCGTGTACTTGTCGTCGAGGACGAGCGGATGCTCGCCAACGCCGTGGCCGAGGGGCTGCGGGACGAGGCGTTCGCCGTCGACGTCGTCCATGACGGCGACGCGGCACTGGAGCGGCTCGCGGTCAACGAGTACGACGTCCTCGTGCTCGATCGCGATCTGCCCGTGGTGCACGGCGACGAGGTGTGCCGCGCGGTGGTCGAGTCCGGCGGACGCATGCGGATCCTCATGGTCACCGCTGCCTCCGACGTTCCCTCCCGCATCGACGGCCTGGCGATCGGCGCCGACGACTACCTGAGCAAGCCCTTCGCCTTCGGCGAACTCATCGCGCGGGTACACGCCCTGGCCCGCCGTTCACGGCCCGCCGGGCCACCCGTCTACGAACGGGCCGGAGTGCGCGTCGAGACGGCACGCCGCGAGGTCTACCGCGACGGCCGCTACGTACCGCTGGCCCGCAAGGAGTTCGCCGTGCTGCTGGAGTTGCTGCGTGCGAAGGGCGCGGTCGTCACGGCCGAGGACCTGTTGGAACGGGCGTGGGACGAAAGCATCAATCCCTTCACCAACGTCGTACGTGTCACGGTGATGAAGGTACGCAAGAAGCTCGGTGGCCCACCGGTCATCGAGACCGTGCACGGGGGGTACCGCATCCGATGAACCGCCGTCCCGGGCTCCCGGTCCCGAGGCTGCGACGGCCCCCGATCCGGGTGCGCCTGACCATGCTGTACGGGGCGCTCTTCATGACCGCCGGGGTGATCCTGCTCGGCGTCACCTACCTGCTGGTCCAGAACACACTCGGGGACAGACTCTCCGGGGTGGCGATAGAGGTCACCCGTCACACCGAGGCAGTCGAGTCCGGCGGACCGACCACCCCGAACCCCGGTGAGGGCATATCCATCCGGAAGCTGCAGACCGGCTTCCTGGACGCCACGCTGCGCTCCCTGCTCACCCAGGGCGCGATCGCCCTGGGCATCCTGACCATCGTGGCCACTGTTTTCGGCTACCTGATGGCGGGCCGGATTCTGCGTCCACTGCACCACATCTCCGAGACCGCCGGCCGTATCTCGCGAGGCAACCTCGGCGAACGTCTCGCCTTCTCCGGACCACATGACGAGATCAGGAACCTCGCAGACACCTTCGACTCGATGATGGACCAGCTCCATCATGCCTTCGACGATCAACAGCGGTTCGTGTCCGACGCCTCGCACGAGCTGCGTACGCCGCTGGCCATCAACCGCACGCTGATCGAGGTCGCGCTGCGCAAGAAGAACACCAGCGACGACGCCCGGCGTCTGGGCGGGGCGCTCCTGGTGGTGAACGAACGGCACGAGCGGCTGATCAACGGCCTGCTGGCGCTGGCCAAGGGGGACCGCGAGATCCGCGACCGCTCCACCGTCGACCTCGCCGACATCGCCCGGCACGTCACGCAACTGTGCCGCGACGAGGCGGATGAGGGCGGCGTACGGCTGCGGCTCTCCGCCAGGCCGGCCCTGACGAGCGGTGACCCGGTGATGCTGGAGCGCGTCGCACACAACCTGTTGGAGAACGCCATCCGCTACAACGAGCCAGGCGGCTGGGTGTCCGTGGCGACAGCGGTCGAGCCCGATGGAACGGCAGTCCTGGCTGTCAGCAACACAGGCACCGTAGTGCCCGGTTACGACATGGAAGCGATCTTCCAGCCCTTCCGCCGACTGCAGGCCGACCGAGTCGGCTCCGAGCGAGGCGCGGGCCTCGGTCTCGCGATCGTCCGCAACATCGCCCGCGCCCACGGTGGCGACGTGAGCGCTGAACCACGCGAAGGAGGAGGCCTGGTGGTCACGGCGCGCCTCCCGGCCCACGCCGCGACTCATTGACCGTCCCGCACCAGCTGTGGTTCAGGGGCGGGCGACGGCATGGGCGTCCGCCCAGTCCCATACGAGATCGCGAGTCGTGTCGGGCTGCTCCATCTGGGGCAGGTGACCGGCCCCGTCGAGTTGCGTGAATGCCGCGCCCGGGATCGCGGCGGCGTAGGCGCGGCCGTAGCCGGCGGTGACGATGCGGTCTGCTGCGCCCCATATGACGTGCACGGGGGTGGTCACCGCCGCGAGGCGCGCCCGAAGCGTCGGGTCGTGCATGTAGGGGGTACCCGCGTACTGGGCGAGGGTCTCCGCGTTGGTCTTCATCTGGGCCTGTTGCTGAGGGGGAAGACTGGCAGGGTCGATACGGAACCGCTCCGGTTCGGCGTAGCTGAATTCGGCGATCTGAGGCAGGGTCAGCCCGGAGACGTCCCGGATCGGGTGTTCAGGTGTGAGGATTCCGACGGCGTTGAGCAGAACGGCACTGCTGATCCGCCCGGTGGCCCGGGGGTGGGTGAGCATCTCGGCGGCGGTCCAGCCGCCGATCGAGTTTCCGACGACGGCGACGTCCCGCAGGTCCTCTTCTTCCAGCAGGTCCAGCCATGTTGAGGCGAGGCCGGCGATGGTGTCGAGCCCGTCGGGGCGGGGCGAGCCGTTGTAGCCCGGGATGGTCGGGGTGAGGACGCGAGCGGGGCGGGTGGTGGCGAGATGTTCGGCGAACGGCAGCACCGAGCGGGGGCCTGCGCCGCCGTGAAGCAGGAGGAAGGGGTGGCCAGTGCCGCGGATGTCAATGATGTCCAGGAGAGTCATGCCGACCACAGTAAACAAGGATCCTTAGATGTGCAAGGGTCCTTATATAAGAATCCTTGGTAGGCTCCCTTCATGGAGTTTTCCGAGCTGTTGGCCACCGGCCAGGCGGTGAAGCGACTGCAGCACCGTCATCACCACGCACTGGACAGTCGGCTGCGCAAGATCGGCACCTCGCTCTCTCAGTGGGACGCGCTGCGGCACGTTGCGGGCTCACCCGGGGCCTCCACGCATGAACTGGCGCAGATGACCTTCATGACGGACCAGTCATTCGGAGCCCTGGCCATCAAGCTGGCCGAGCAGGGACTCATCGCCCGAACCCAGGGCCGGGGCCGGGTGGTGCATCACCGGATCACACCGGAGGGAACAGCCTTGCTCGAGGAAGCAGCCTCAATCACCGAGAAGGTGATGTCCGAATCCTTCGCCCCGCTGTCCGCCGCCGAACGCCGCAGCCTGCGCACGCTGCTCGAACGGGTACTGGCCGGTTGACAGGACGTCTGCTTGATGTGCGTGGGGAGTTGGGCGTCGGAGTCAGCAATCGCCGCCCACGGCAGCGCGATCTGTACGCACTGCCCGCTCTCGCCGGTGCGACCAGTCCCTGCTGATCGAAGGCGCCCCGGGGCATCGTCTGGTGACGTACCACGCCCTGCCCGGCACACCGGACCACGACGCCGTGGTCCTCCTCGACCCTCGACCAGGCGGATCAAGGTCACGGTGCGACCCCCGCCGAGCAGCCCTCGGGCTGAGAGCCTGTCGGGAGTGTGGGCGCCGAGGTCGAGGCCGATGGGGGAGTGCAGGCGGGCGAGGTGGACGTGGACAAGGGGCAGTCTCCTGGACTGGGAAGGCGTGGTGCTGACAGCTACCGAGCCTCGCGCTGTTCAGGACCAGGTGGCAGGCCGAGACGTGCCGGGGAGTGGCGTTCAGGGGTGTGACAGGGCCCCCCACGCGCCTGCCGCACAGGTCAGCGCGGTGTGAGACTGGAACCATGGCATCCGAGCAGAGCACCAGCAGGAGCGCCGACATGGAACTGGGCCGGTTCCTGCACGCGCGCCGCAACCAGACCAGCCCCGAGCAGGTCGGTCTGACCGTGGGCACGGGCCTGCGCCGCACCCCTGGGCTGCGCCGCGAGGAGCTGGCCACGCTCGCCGGGATCAGCATCGACTACTACGTCCGCCTGGAGCGCGGCAAGGAGACCCGTCCCAGTCCCGCCGTAGTGGATGCCCTCGCCCGTGCCCTGCAACTAGACGACGCCGAACACCAGCACCTGCGGGAGCTCGCTGTCCTGGCCGCACGGTACGCCCCCGAGCCGTCGCCGCCGCCCAGTCGCATCGTGCGCCCGCACCTGAAGCTGGTCCTGGAGACGATGCGGCCGAGTCCGGCCTACGTCCTCAGCCGCAGCATGGACCTGCTCGCCTGGAACCCCGGCGGACTCGCCCTGTACGCGGGCCTCGCCGACTGGCCCGCCACTCAGCGCAACCTCGCCCGCTACCTCTTCCTGCACCCCACCGCGCGCACCCTCTTCCCTGACTGGGCCTACCAGGTCCGTGGCTGCGTCGCCCGGCTGCGCGCCCTGGCCGGCACCGACCCGGACGCCCCCGATCTCGCCGGCCTGGTGGGTGAGCTCCTGCTCAAGAGTCCCGACTTCGCCAAGCTGTGGGAGCGCTACGAGGTTGCCGGGCGCAAGAAGCTCCAGAAGACCTTTCATCACCCCCAGGTCGGCGTCCTCACCCTCAGCAGCCAGAGCATGCTCATCGAAGGCACCCCCGGCCAACGCTTCGGCGTCTACACCGCCGAACCCGAAACCCCCGACCACGACGCCATGCTCCTGCTCGACATGACGGCACCGCGGCCTGCCGGCCGTCCTGATATGCAGGCCGAACAGCGACAGCGCCCACTGTCCTGACTCACACCACTGCCCGCCCGGGCGGTTTCAGGTGGCGGACGACGTGGTTTCGTCCTGAGACGAGGTCGGGGACATCGGGGCCGGTGCCGGCCGGGGCACGCAGCCCGCCAGCTCGCCCACGTGTACACGGCCCACTCGCCGGCCTCGTCCACGTCGTCGGGATCCATGAGGACGTGGATGGCGTCGGACTCGACGTCGAGCTGCAGCCCGCGCCGCCACATGTCGGCCTCCCGCTGCTCCTCGGGCCCGGCGTCCTCGTCCAGGTACTCCTCGAACATGTCGGCGAGCCCGGACTCGTTGTTGTGCCAGTGCGCGTCCGTCGTCCCCGCCAACAGCCACACGAACCCGCCCGCGTGCCGCCACCCGTCGCTGACCTTGAGGAATTCCCGGTACGACGGGGGCATCCGTCGGCCGAGGCGCTCCTCCATGGCGGCGATCCGCTCCTCCGACGCGGGTGGAAACCCCAGCCGTCGCGTCCGTCGCGCGGCTTCGTCGTCCTCGCTCTGCGTCTCGCCGTCCGGCAGGGAATCCGCCCATTCCCCGCTCCACCTGAGCAGGAAGGGCCGCCAGTCGAATGCTGTGGTGTCCGTCATACGCCCGATGCTTCCAGTCGCCACTGACAACGCTCCCCTGCCTGCCTGCCTGCCTGCCTGCCTGCCTGCCTGCCTGCCTGCCTGCGGCCGGCGGGGCCCTGTCGTCGTACGCGGCCATCGCCGGCGCGCAGCCGAATGAGGCGTCGACCCTGCCGTAACCTCGTACGGGGCGACGTCAGATGCTGTGTGTATCCATGTGGGGGAGACGATGGTGTTCGGAAGGGGCGCGCGGCTGTTCGCGATCGTCGTGACCCTGGTGTGCGTGGCGCTCGTCGGCCCCAGCGCGCCAGGCAGTGACCTCATCAGCAGGCCACTGCCCGCCGGTGCCGTCAAGGCCGTCGTACCGAACCGGGTCATGACGTGGAACATCTGCAATCCCTGCGACGTACACAACGTCGACCGGGCAGCGGAGATAGCCACGTACGCGCCCCAGGTCATCGGCCTGCAAGAAGCCTGTGTGCGTGACGTCGAGAGGATCCGGGAGTATCTGAGGAGCCTTTACGGGCTGGTCTACCACGTCGAGTACGGGTCGGTTCTTCGGAGTTGGGGCCGCTGCGGGGGAGTGCCGTGGAGTCCGGGAGCGTTCGGCCAGGCGGTGCTTTCGGCGGCACCGATGACGGACAGCGTCAACACGGAATACCCCGACGGGGGGTCCGAGGACCGCGGGTACATGGCGGTCACCACCCTGGTGGGCGGTCAGCCCGTCCGGGTCTTCAACACACACCTCGCGCAACGGCGTCAGGAAGCGGTCCGGGCAGACCAGGCCGGAGTACTCGCCGCAGACGTCGCCCGGCACGACCGCGCGATAGTGCTCGGTGATTTCAACGCCGTGCCGGAGTCTCCCGAACTCACCCCGATTTGGGCGCTGGCCACGGACACGGACCCCCAGTGCCGTCCCTCGCCCGTCGCCCTCTGCGAGCCGACCACCGACTGGCACAGCAAGTTCGACTACGTCTTCCTGCGCGGCATGGTCCCGCTCAAGCACCGCGTGCGGCCCACCTCGTACTCGGACCATCACCTGCTGCACACCGACCTGGCCCTTCAAGGGACCACGGTGTGACGGACATGGGAGGCCTGACACAGAGCGAAGACGTACGTGTCGAGATACGTGGGACAGGGACAGGGACAGGACCACGGCTGCGGACGCTGACGCTGGATCGGTCCCACCGGCATCCTGTTCATGGCGGTGGACGTCGTCAGCGCGACGACGTCCACCGCTCGGTACTCGGACTCAGCTGCACTTACGTCCGGTGTTGATGCACTGGACCGCCTTGTTCATGACCTTCGCGTCGAAGACGTCGATGAAGTCACCGTGGTCGGTGACCGGCTTGTGCTGCTGTTCGGGGAAGCTGTCCAACGAGAAGAACGGACGGGTCTTGCCGTTGTCCTTCACGCTCGGCGCGTCCACGTCGTAGACCAGACGCTGTACCAACTGCGGGATGGCCTTGAAGCCGGTCGGGCAGGTGCCGTTGGCGGCAGCGAAGGCCACGTGCGTACGGTGGTTGGCGCTGTCGATGTTCGTGCCGTCCCAGCAGCTCTGGAACTTGAAGGTGCGCACCACGTCGCTGCCTGACGGGCAGAGGGGGTACTTGTCCTTCAACTGCACCTTCTTCTCGAAGCCGGTGCAGCTCCAGGAGGCGTTGGCGTTGGTGGTGCCGTTGACGAACGCCTTGGCGTCACCGGTGATGATGCGCAGGAACTTGGGCATCGCGACCACCTTGCCGCGGGGGCTGCCCACGAAGTCCAAGGTGGCCTTCTTGGCCGTCAGGATCCGGCCCGTGTTGCCTTCGGCGCCGCCGCCCTGTTTGGCGGCGTCGAAGTCCTTGGTGCCGTCCTGCAGGCGCAGCACCGGCCAGTAGTAGGACGACTTGTCGCCCTTGTTCTGGCAGCTGGTCCCGGCCTTGGCGAAGTCCTGGTCGCTCGAGAAGGCGTCGTTGTCCTGGTTGCCGACGTAATCGTGCAGGTGGTGTGCGCCGTTGGTGACACCGGGCGCGACGATGACGTTGTCGCTGTTGTACAGCTTGTTGGCGTTCACTCCGCACTTGCTGGCGAAGACACCCTTGGAAGCCTTTGCCGACTTGGCCGGCGTGCGCACATTGGACTTCACCTTGGTGATGTCCACGAAGTCGGCGGCGACGGGGCCGTTGCCGGTTCCTCCGGCATTGGTGTTGTTGCCACCCTGGTTGTTGTTGCCGCCCTGACCGGCGGCGGGCTGGTTGCCGGTGGCGCGCAGCGTGCAGGCCGCCAAAGCGTCAAGGCCCTGCGGCTTGGCTGCCACACGGCTGATGGCGGTGGAGATCCGGGCGATCGTCGCCTTCCGCTTGTCCTTCAGCGGACCCACGATCGCGTTCTGGGCGAAGTTGGCGTCCTGCTGAATCGCCTTCTGGGAGGTGGAAAGGCGCTGATATGCCTCGGATATCTGCTTGTCGAGGAGTGCCAGTTCCTTGTCGACCTGGGCCTTCGCCTGGGCAGGCACCGACGTCAACTGCTGGCCGACGTCGGGGCAGTCAATGGTGGAGGTGCCGGCCGCGAGCGCCTGGTTCTGGGCGGAGCCCTTCGACGCGCTGGTTTCGTCGGCCGAGGCGTAGATGTTGACCGCCGCCAGTCCACCGGCCCCTATGGCCAGTGCGGCCGCCGCGCCTATCGCCCGGCGGGTGGTCTTCGATCTTTTCCGCGTGTTGCGTCTCATGGGGCCTCTCAAGGACATCTCCGGAGCCGGCAGGACTCCCGGCATGGGGGCAGCGCGTCCTCAGATACGAATATGCGCGCAGAATGCTCAGCGAATTCTCAGATTCGTATGTTCCTCCATCCGTAAATCGTGCGGTAGTGCCCAATTCGGGCCTGGTTGGCCTCCAATAATTGCTGCGGCCCCCGTTTGTGAGCCCTTCTTTGGGGCTGACCCAAGTCGCATGGGCCGACTACGTAGCGCCATAGGAGCGGACGCGTTTGCGAAGGCGTGCGGGGGGGGCATGCCCGGCCCCGCAGCCAGGGTAGGAGTGCTGTTCCCAGGAAGCTCTTTCCCTTACCCCCCTGTCGGTGGCGGCCCCAGTCTTGTTCTCGACGCCAGATCACAAGCACAGGAGGACATGATGTCGCTCACCCTTGACACCTACCGGCTTCTGGGCCGCTCCGGGCTGCGTGTCTCGCCGCTGGCTCTGGGGGCGGCGACTTTCGGCACCGACTGGGGCTGGGGCGCCGAGCAGAATGAGGCGCGCAAGCTGTTCGACCTCTACGTCGAGCGCGGCGGCAACTTCATCGACACCGCCAACACCTACACGAACGGCAGCTCAGAGCGGCTGCTGGGGGAGTTCACCCGCGACAACCGCGAAAGCCTGGTGCTGGCGACCAAGTACACGGCGCTGCGTCGGCCCGGCGACCCGAATTCCGGAGGGCCGCACCGCAAGAGCCTGTTCACGTCGGTCGAAGCCAGTCTGCGACAGCTGAACACCGACTACATCGACCTGCTCTATCTGCACGTGTGGGACTTCACGACACCCGTCGACGAGATCCTGCGTGGCCTGGATGACCTGGTCCGCCAGGGCAAGGTCCTGTACGTGGCGATCTCCAACGCCCCGGCCTGGCAGGTCTCGCGCATGCAGGCGATCGCCGACCTGCGGGGCTGGTCGCCGCTGGTCGCGCTGGAGATCGAGTACAACCTCATCGAGCGTGGCGCGGAGCGTGACCTGATCCCCATGGCGCGGGAGATGGGTCTGGGCGTGGTCCCGTACTCGCCGCTCGCCGGCGGGGTGCTCACCGGCAAGTACAGCCGCGACGACCTGACCGCGGCGGACGCCGCATCCGGCGAAAGCACCCGTAAGAGCTTCAACCTCGCCCTGGGGGCAGTAACAGAACGAAACCTTGCTGTCGCGGACGTCGTCAAGGAGGTCGCGGCGGAGCTGGGTCACACCCCTGCACAGGTAGGGCTGGCCTGGACCCTGCAGAACCCCGACGTGACAGCGCCGATCATCGGCGCCCGCACCCTCAAGCAGTTGGAGGACAACCTCGGCGCCCTGAAGGTCGACTTCACAGCGTCCCAGCTGGCGCGGCTCGACGAGGCCAGTGCCATCGCCCTCGGCTTCCCGCACGACACGCTCGCCAGTGACCACGTCCGCAATGTGACCGCTGGTGGCCTGAAGATCGAAGCCCGCCGCTGATACCCGATCGAGCGCCGAGGGCAGCACGACCGCTGCCCTCGGCACGATCTCGGCATGGCCCGGGGCCGGTTGCGTTCCGCTGTCGGATACGACCGTTCACCTAGGTCGTCGACCGAGAGCGTCCCGTGCTCGACGACGACCTCGTCGGCAGTCCGCTCCACGAAGGCATCCGAGTACGCGTTGGCCCGCGAGGTGACGAGTACACCGTTCTCCCGACGGACCGACCGGAGGCGTCCCTCCCGACGGACCGACCGGAGGCGTCACCTGGCCGACCACGGAATGGGAGGGCTCCTGAGCCGATCCCTCGTCCATCGCGCCTACGGCTTGTCGAGCACCGTTCCCGTCAGCGCCGGCCTGTCGGGCAGCGGCTCGGCGTTTCTGTCGGTCCGCGCGAGGCGCATCGACTCGGTCGGCTCGGTCACCTGGTCCCGCACGGTCGGCACGACGAAGTCGACGCTGGTGCTCCCGGGCGGGATGTTCAGCCACACCCACAGGTTCGCGTCGGACAGCGGCCGCTCGGGCTCGGGTACGTCACCGGACCAGTCCCTGAGCCACTGCGGGTCCACGTCCTTGGTGGACAGCTCGGCGCCCCCGGTGACGGGAAGCACCCGCACCGGCGTCCAGATGTCCACCGCCGTGGGTGCGTCCACGGACAACCGCCAGATCAGGGTCTCTCCCTCGGTCACCCGGTCCGCGACCGGCGACAGGGTGATCACCGGCTCGGGGTCGTCGTTCTCGACGGTGAGCCCGCCCCGGTGTTTGCCGACGACGGCGCCCCGGACGGCCTTGACGACGATGTCGTGCTCTGCGTCGTCGCCGTAGACCGTGTCGCCCTTCACCTCGACGGGCACGTCGATCGCGTCGCTGCCGGGCCGTACGGTCACGAGGCGGTTCTCGGCCCGGCCGCTGTCCGGGTCGAGGACGTACACGCGGACCTGCCCGCTGCCGTGCCCGGAGATCTCGACCGGGATCCGGTAGGTGCGGGTGCCCGAGTCGCCTTCCTTGACGATCGTACGGCCCACGTCGACGCGCGGCAGTGCGGCCGCCTTCACCGCCGAAGTGCCGGGCGCCCAGCCCCAGGCGTCCATCAGCCAGACCCGCCCGGACCGCGAACGGGGCGTCACCTCAAGGGACGTGACATGCCGGAGATCGAGCCCGGCCCGGGTCGCGGCCGACAGCGGGACGCGCAGCTCCTGAGCCCAGTAGGAGGCGGTGTTCGCGGAGCCCGGGAGCCCGTCCACCCGGACCGTGCCCAGCGTCACCCGACGGTTGGAGGAGTCGGTGACGGACACGTCGAGCTTCGTGCCGGTCGTGTTCGGCGGTACGAAGAGCCGCAGTGCGAGCTTCTGGGAGCCGTGGAGGGAGAGCGGCTCGGCCGGAGTGACATGGGCGGCCGTGCCCGGCGCGGACCACTTCAGGTCCACCGCGCTGCGGCCGGTCTCCTGTTGCATCTGCCACTCCGCGAAGTGCGGTGACGATCCGAGCGTCTCCGGGTCCAGGCAGGTCACGGCAGGGTCGGGGTCGATGGCCGAGCACAGCCGGGCGCCGGTCACCTTCGCCCCGCCGTCCGGCAGGAAACCACCGCTGCGGCGGCCGCCGACCGCGTGGGTCAGCACCCGGGCCGGGTCGGCGGACGGGGCCCGCTTGCCTGAACCGTCGAGCAGCGGACGCACCCGGTCGTCCCCGGCGAGGAAGAGCCGGGCCGCAGCGGCGATGTACGTGGCGCCTGCCTGGTGCTGCTGGGCGGCGGTCAGCCGGGTCGCGGCACCCGGCGTGCACACCGGGTCCGGCTGCTCCGGGTCGGTCCCGAAGTCGTCCCTGGCCGGTGCGACGGCCTCGCCCGGGGTCCACTCGCTGTTGAAGTAGTTGTGGTTGGCGCCGACCATGTACACGGCGCTGTGCAGTGCCGTGCCCTGGCTGATCCCGCGCGTCCCGTCGACGAAGTCCTCGCCCTGCAGGTCGGAGACGTCGCCGTCGCAGCCTGGCAGCAGCGTTACGGACGGCACGTCGGCGACGGGATTCCGGCCGTAGGCCGTTGGTCCGATGAGCACAGTCCCGCGCACCTTCCAGCGCACCGGGCCCCGGTAGCCGTCCTCGGCGGCCGGCGGTGCGTAGAGGCTGTCCATGGCGGCCCGGTTGACGCCCTCACCGCCGCGCGAGTGGCCGACGAGCAGGACCTGGGAGAGGTCCGCCTTCGCCGCCTCGCGTACGACGGCCGGTGCGGAGGAGCGATGGGCGGTCCAGTCGGCCCAGCGTGCGAGGTGCTGCCGTACCAGCGAGGAACGCGCCTGTGCGCCGGCGTCCTCGGCCTCCTGGTCCTGGGCGTTGATGCCGTTCGCCGAGATCGACACCGTCACATAGCCCTGGGAGGCCAGCAGTTGCTGGTCGCGTAGATAGCCCTTGTGGCTCGGGATCGGCTTGTAGCCGTCCGCGCAGGGCCAGTCGCCGGTCACGTCGTTCTCGGAGCCCGGCTTGTAGCAGGAGTGGTGGCGGCCGTGCAGGAACAGCGCGAGCGGCCGGCTGCCGGTGGCACCCTTGGGAGCCACCACCTCGGCGGTCATCTCCACCGGGGCGCCGAACCCGGGCAGGCGGACCGGGTCGAGGGCGTACTCCCCGGTGACCGTGCGGTACGAGCCGGGTCTGCCCGGATCAACGCCGTTCGCCGGCGCCTGCGCGGGCATCCCTGCCACGGGCGAGCCGGATCTGTGCGGGTCGTCGGCCGCCGCGTCCAGCCGGCGCCCCGCGGCCGTCACTTGAAGGCCCGTCAGTTGCTCGGGCCGCGTCTCGCCGAGGGCGAGCCGGAAGGTCCGCCCGTCCCTCGCCGGCTTCGGCACCCCGAGCCGCCGGTCCCCGGTACGGAACTCGACCCGCGCATCCCCCATGGGCACGGCCTTCGGCGCACGCCAGACCAGCTCGCGCGTCCCGCCCTCCCCGTCGATCCGCCACCCCGGCGGAAGTGGGTCGTCGTTCGTGGCGCTCAACAGCCCCGATTCGTGCGGCTGTTCAGCCTGTGCCAGTCCGGGCGAGCCCGCCAGGACCGCCAGCACCGCCACTGCGGTCACACATATTCGCCGGGCACGGATCATTGGTTCTCTCCTCAAAACCCAGTGCGCAGACGTCCCTTCGGTCCCGGGCGCCTCTCGTGTCATCTAGGACGAGGGAGGGGTGTCTGTGGGTTGTCTGTGATCAGACGCCGATGGCGGGCGAGCGATGCGATCAAGCCAGTGCGGCTGATCGCACTCCGATACGTCGTCGTGCAGCATGCTGGTTGCCGCGTCTTCGAGCACGAAATGGATGACCAGGTGGAAGTTGGTTTCACCCGTCCCAGCGGGCACTTGGGGCAGAAGCGGTGTGGTGAACTGACGGCCTCCGGGCCCGACCGGTTCGGTGTCTACGTCTCTGGGCGGCACGGCAGCGTCAGCCGCCGCGAGGGCACACCGATCGGCTCGAAGGCGGGCAGTACGATCTCACCTCGTCCTCGCGCAGATGGCCTGTCATCCAGGGCTCTGTCCGATGTCCGGAACGTGCTGTCGGAGCGAGGTCAGCCGGCGGCATTGCCGACACCCGGTAGAAGGCACCCCGGATCTCCGCGGTGCTCGTCGGGTGGTCGCGTGCGGTTCCTGGGCCCTGCTGTGGCGGATCAGTTGGTGCGGTTGGCCCAGCCTGCGGGGAGTGCGGCCGGGGCCACGGCCACCGCTTCCTCGTTGTCCTCGCCGACGTACTCGTCCAGCGTGATCTTCGCGAACTCCGGGACGGTGCAGATGGGGTACGACGGGCCTGCGTCGCGGAATGCGCGCATTTCGTCCAGGTGGTCGTTCTGGAAGAGTACGGTGCGCTGCGGGTTCTCCTCGACCCAGCGCGGGAAGAAGATCACGCCATGCAGGACGCGCTCGGACGGGACGATGTTGACGCTGACCGATGTCCCGGTGGGTTCGTTCCAGGACACCTTGTAGACGCCCGGCGTGAGCATGACCAGGTCGACCTCCTGGTCCCTGACCCAGCGACCGCCGACCATGCCGGTGTGGATGCAGTAGTCGATGGTGGTGGCGTTCTTCACGTACATCTCGTACTGCCAGCCATTGGCGTACGTGTAGATGAAGCGGTGTCCTACGGCGCCGGAGAGGTCCTGCTCCGGGACGGGGCTCTCGATGGTGGTGGTCACGTTGCTGCTCCTCTGCCGTGCTCTGCGGTCGCCCTGTTCAGCGATCCATTCATTGATCCACTCATTTAACTTTGCCACAAAAGTAGTTTGTGACGAAACGAAACGGGCGGCACAATGAGTGACATGGACGACACAGCCTTTCAGCTCAGCCGACTCCTCGGGCCGCTGCGCCGCGCGGTTCTGCGTTCGACCCGAAGCGCGGAGGGACTGCCCGACCTGCCCGAGGCTCAGATCGAACTGCTGCGTTCACTGGCCGCCGAAGGGCCCCTCGGTACGCGCGATGCGGCTGCCCGGCTGCGTATCGCGCCGTCGACGGTCAGTAATCTGGTGAAGACCATGACGGGGGCCGGGCTGGTGGAGCGCACATCCGACCCGGCCGACCTGCGGGCAGTCGTCCTCACTCCCTCCGCGGCCGCCCTCGAACTGCTCGACCGCTACGACCGCACCAGCGCGGAAGCGCTCACCCGGACCATCGGCGAGCTCCCGGCCGCCGACCGGCAGGCCCTGACCGCCGCACTGCCGGTACTGGTCAGGCTTGTCACCGCCTTGGAGAAGTGAGCCACGCCGCCGACGCGACGGCCGCACTGCTCCCGGGGTGCGCGTCGAGAGATGGTCGATCTGCGGGATTCGTCCTCCTCGCGCCGGGGTCTGGGTTGGTCGGCCGTCTTGCGCGAGGAGAGCGCCACCGCCCCCGTGGCCCTCGGCGAGATCGACCACCCTCACGACATGCCCGTTCACGGGCACCTTGTGCGGGAGGGTCGGCCAGTGTGTGGGATTCACCGTGACCCTGGTGATCCGGCCCCACAGCGGATCGAGCACGGCTGTCGGTGAAGGAAGTTCCGCTCTGAGATCGCGGGAGCGGTCGGGATCGGCCCGGCGTGGACAATCGCCGAAAACGACACAAGCGTGGAGGCCGGTGCGTGAAATACTCTCGGTAACCTCGGGGTACTCCTCCGGCGGGCCGTACGAACTCTGTCCGGGCACGGCGGTGATCCGGTGTTCCGGCCCCTTGGCCCGCTCCTGGCAGGGGCGTACGTTCGGTGGAGGTGGAGCAACAGCGGCCGGGGCCGGGTCGGGACGCCCGTACAGCGGCGCGGTCCGCGCGGGCATACCCGGTGCCATGCACGGTACTGGGAAGGAAGCGCGGAAACGTGGCGACCGACAGCCGCCCCGACATGGCAGTCCGCGCATCGGCCGAGGAGGTGGCTTCGCATGACGGAGCCGAACGGTTCAACCCTGCAGAAGGCAGATCCCGACGAGCCCCGCGCCGGCGTGGGCACGATGTTGCAGGCCGCACGGCCCGGACCTCAGGAACCACCGGGGACCCGCGGCCGTACGACCATCGCGGACGGGGTGGTGGAGAAGATAGCCGGGATCGCCGCACGCGAGGTCCCGGGCATCAACGCACTGGGCGGCGGTTTCACTCGCACCATGGCCGCCGTGCGCGACCGGGTCCCGGGAGGGCGCTCGAGCACTGGGCGCGGCGTCAAGGTCGAGGTCGGTGAGAAGCAGACCGCCATCGACCTCCAGGTCGTCGTCGAATACGGGATAAGCATCACCGACGTCGCCGCGGAAGTCCGCGAGAACGTGATCGCGGCGGTGGAGCGGATGACGGGCCTGGAAGTCGTCGAGGTGAACATCGCAGTCAACGACGTGCACCTTCCGGGCGAGGACGCGCCGGAGAGCGGCGAGGACCGCGTGCACTAGGGGGTGTCCGGCCGATCAAGTCGCAGGAAGACGGCGATGTTTGGAGGCGTACGCCCGCGACGGCGTGCCTGTGGCCGCCCGAGGCAGCATGGGGCTCAGCCCGGGGGCGCCACGCCCTCTACTCCGGCGAGTGGCGGGAGACCGCGCCGACGGTGAGGACGATCTTGCCCCGGAGGTGACCGCCGTCGAGCAGTCGGTGTGCGTCGGCGACGCGCTCGAACGGGAACGTCTCCTGTACATGGACCCGGAGCCTGCCCTGTTCGACGAGTTCCACGAGACCTCGCAGGGCGACCGGATCGGGGTCGACCGCGATGCCGCTGAAGCGCATGCCGGCCGCCTCGTACTTGGCGACGAGCACCGAATCCTCCTCGGCGACCGCCGTCACCAGGTGACCGCCTGGGCGGAGCACTTCGAGTGACCGCTCGACGGTGTCGCCGCCGATCGTGTCGAGCACGACGTCGATGTCGCGGACCGCCTCGGTGAAGTCGACCGCCGTGTAGTCGATCACCTCGTCGGCGCCGAACCCCTCGACGAACTTCCGCTTGCTCCCGTCGGCGGTCGTGATCACGTGCGCGCCGAGCGCTTTCGCGATCTGGATCGCGACGTGGCCGACCCCGCCACCACCGCCGTGGACCAGGACTCGGTCGCCCTCGGTCACGCCGCCGAGGTCGACGAGTCCCTGCCACGCCGTCAGTCCGACGACCGGCAGCGCCGCCGCCTCGACGTGCGAGAGCGACGCCGGCTTGCGTATCAGGTGCAACGCCGGCGCCGACACGACCTCGGCGTACGCGTTTGCTGCCCGCGGGAACAGCGGCATCCCGAACACCTCGTCGCCGGGCCTGAACCGCCATGTCGACGCCTCCTCGACCACGCCGCTGATGTCCCAGCCGAGGACGAACGGCGGCCGGCCGAGCAGCGGGAACTCCCCGGCGCGCAGGCGCGCTTCCAGTGGGTTCAGCCCGATCGCGTTGACGCGGACGAGAACCTCGGTCGGGAGGGGCCGGGGCTCGGGCGCGTCCACGATGCTGAGCACGTCGGGACCGCCGAGCGACTGCTGGGTGATGACTCGCATGACTCTCCTGGCTTTGAAGGGGGGAGAGAACCCAGGCTAGGTTTCCGACAGGAACCAGCAGGTACCTCTGGCGCAGGTACCTTTGGCGCCATGAGCGGTTTCGGTCCCGGTGATCCCTTCCTCGCCGACTGTCCGGCGCGTCTGGCGGTCGAGCTGATCGCCGACAAGTGGACGGCGGTCGTGCTCTACGGCCTCAGCGAGGGCCCGGTGCGCCATGGCGAGCTGATCGAGCTGATCGGCGGCATCTCCCGAAAGATGCTCACCCAGACGCTCCGACGGCTCCAGGCGCACGGACTCATCCGCCGCCACGCCTACGCCGAGGTGCCGCCCCGCGTCGAGTACGAACTCACCCCGCTCGGGGCGACGCTGATCGATCCGATCCACATGCTGACCGAGTGGGCGAGGGCGCACGGTGACGCAGTGCTCGACGCGCTCGACGCCGATCCCGAGCCGGTGGCCCAAAGTGACTGAGGCCCCCGCTGACTTGATCTTTGACGTCCGGCGTCGAATGGTGCGTCGAACTTGATCACCCGGTTCGGTAACTGGCTTACACGGAAGCAGACTTCGGCAGAAGAGCCCAGCACGGGAAACCGATGTGGGCCAGGACCGGCGCGAGGGCAAACGCTTCTGAAGGCCGGGCCTCAACAGCGCCTGCAACGGCTACCCTGTCGCGGTGACGCCCTCGCGAGTACTGTCGATCGCCCTCCAGGACACCGGCCGGCCCCCACTGCGTCCACTGCCGACCGAGGTAGCCGAACTGCTTCACAGTGTTGACGCTCCGCCGCGCCTGGTCGCCCATCTGCGAGCGGTCCACGATGTTGCAGGGCAACTCCTCGAATGGATCGCCACGCGCGACCTCGATCTGAGCATCACCCCGGAGGCCGTTCTCTTCGGAGCCGCCACCCACGACATCGGCAAGGCCCTGCACCCCGCCGAGTTGTCCGCTCCCGGAGCACAGCACGAAGAAGCCGGCCGTGAGCTGCTGATGGCCCGAGGCGTCGACTCCGCCATGGCACGCTTCGCCGGAACACACGCCGCCTGGACCACCGAGGAGGCCGGGATGGAAGACCTCCTGGTCAGCCTGGCCGACAAGATCTGGAAGAACAAGCGGGTGCCCGAATTGGAGGACCTGGTCGTCGCCAGACTCGCGGCGGCGAGCGGAAGGCCGGTCTGGGAGGAGTTCCTCGACCTGGACAGTGTGCTCGCTCGCATCGGTGACGAGGCCGATGAACGCCTCGCCTTCCAGATGTCCTACCCGACAGCCGGGAGCGGCCATTGACTGCCGAACCTCCCAGGGCATTGGTCCGCGGCCGGCCGGTGCTGGATCGCGAGGGGTTCGCGCTGCACGACTGTGCGGAGGGTGTCGTTCAGCGCGCTCCGAGGCGCTCCCAACTCGGACCGGGTGCGGTCACGGGTAGCTTCCGTGGTGGACCAAATGCCTACGCGGGGCCTATGTCCTGTGTGTCTCGCAGTTGCCGCGGTGGCAGGGCAACGCCGGACTGGTGGGCGAAGGCGATGGCCGACGGGCCGTGTGGAGCGACACCTGCTTTTCGGCGAAGGCCGGCGCTACCCTGGCGAGGCCCCTGACTTGTCAGGAATCCCTCGACAACACCCCGACCTCGCAACCGAACCCGACCGCGAAGCGCCCGCCCGGTGCCGCCGCGAGTGAGTGCACGGGGAAAGGGAGCAGGTGGTCGGTACCGGCGGGGCACCCTGCGGTGAGGTCGCGGAACCGCACGGTGCGGTCGTCGCCGAGGGCCGCGACGAGCCGTCTATCGGCCATCGCCGAGACCGCCAGCGTGGTGCCGGAGCCTGACTCGGCGGCCTGGGCGTCGCGGATCTGCTGCCCCGTGGACAGGTTCCACAGGCGTATCGTCCGGTCCCGGCCCTTGCTGATCGCGACAGGAGCTCCGCCCAGGGTGGCGGTGGCCACGGCGGTCACCCAGTCGGTGTGGCCGGTCAGGGGTTCGCCGAGCTGTCGGCCGGTGGCGAGGTCCCACAGTCGTACCGTCTTGTCCCAGCTGCCCGTCACTGCCACGGTCCGTCCGTCGAGAACCGCGGTGGCAACGGCGGTAATACGGCTGGAGTGGCCGGTGAGAGGTGCGACCAGGGGCTGTCCGGTGGTGAGGTCCCAGACGCGCACGACGCGATCGCTGCCCGCGGTGAGGGCGACGGGCAGGCCGTCCAGGGTCGCCGAGGCGATGGCCAGGACTCTGCCGTGGCCGCTGGGGAACGGACGATGGACGGGTCGGCCGGTGGCGAGCTCCGAAACGTGCAGGGTGGCGTCGGGAGCCGCAGTGACGACGACCGAGTGTCCGCCCACCACCCCCGTCGTCATGGCGGACACCTCCGCGCTCAGGGATTCGGAGGCCTGCGAGCCGGTGGCCAGGTCCCAGGTGCGCACGGTGTGGTCGGCGCCCGCGGTGACGACCACGGGGACACCGTCGAAGACCGTTGTGGCGACCGCCAGGACGGATTCGGCGTGTCCGGCGCGCAGTCGGCCGCCGTCCCCTCGGGCAGTGGTGATGTCCCAGGTGCGCACCGTGTGGTCCTCCCCTGCGGTGACGGCGACACACCGTCCGTCCACCACGGTGGTGGCGACGCCCCACACCTGGCCGGTGTGCCCGGTGAGGGGCTCACCCTCCTGTTCGCCGGTGGCGAGATCCCAGACCCGTACGGTGCGGTCGCGGGATGTCGTGACCGCCAGGGTGCGCGTCCCGGCCGGGGCGCTGTCGATGGCCCACACCCGATCGGTGTGACCGGTGAGCACACTGCCCGCGGGCGACTGGTCGAGCGTGCGCAAAGGCGTGACGGTGCCGTCCGGACCGGGGACGAGGGAGACGGGCGTGTCCCCCAGCACCAGGTTCCGGGAAGCGTCCCTCACCTGGATCTCCCGGCCGGACTCGGCGACGACCAAGCCGTTCGTCCGGGCGGAGAGCAGGCTCACCAGGTCGACGTGGTCTCCTTCACCGCCCTTGATCAGCTCCTTGCCTGCGGTTGCTTCCAAAGGGATGCTGCGCATGCTCCGCGTACCGTCAGGGCCCGTCGAGTCCATGGGGCTCGTCGGCAGGTCCCAGAAGCGCAGTGTGTGGTCCACGCCCACGGCGAGTGCGACACTGCGCCCTTCCAGGGTCAGTGTCGGGGACGGGCCGTAGGGAGTGGAAACGGGGACGAGGTCGCCGACGAGTTCCGGTGGACCCTCGTAGTGAGTGTCGAGGACCACGACCCGGCCGTCGACGACCGTCAAGGTTGACACTGTGTCCATGGACGCCAGGGCTGACACCGCGTGTTCGTACTCGGCATCGGCCAGCAACTCCCGCAGGCCGGCTGCCAGAAGCACATGGCGGTCCAGATCCCACACACGGCCTGGCTGGCCCTTCTCCTTGGTTACGCCGATGTCCCGCCCGTCGAGTGTCCACGGTCCCTCGGCCGGCAGGCACTCGCCGACCTCGCGGCCGGTGGCCAGGTCCCACACCTGCGCTTGGTGGTCCGGTGGGCACGTCACAACGACGTCGCGTCCATCCAGCACCCCTATGTCCACCATCCAGGGGAACACGCCGAGCCGACTGCCGGTTGCCCGGTCCCACACGCCCAGCGTCCGGTCCGCCTGGACGGCCAGCACCACGTGCCGACCGTCCAGGACCAACTGTGCCAGCCCCAGGGCCAGTTCGCCCGCAGAGCGCCCCGTCGCCGGATCCCGCAGCCTCGCGGTCCCGTCGATGTGGCATGTGAGGACCAGAGGTTGCCCGTCGACCACCATCGTGGCCAGGGCCACCAACTCGGGCGACAACGACGACATGGGGTCGGGAGGAGCTGCCGTCAGCGTATGCAGCCGTTCCCCCGTCGCCAGGTCCCAGACGCATACCGTCGCGTCGCGGCTCGCCGAGACGACAACCGGACGCCCGTCGACGACCGCCGTCGCCACTGCGACCACGGGGGAGTCGTGACCGTTGAAGGAGCGGAGCAGCCGAGGGTCGGACGCGGAACCGCATGTCCAGTCCGTCCGCCAAGAGGCCGGCTCATACGAGGAAGTCACTTCCCGGGACACGTGATCAGAACTTTCCATCATGGCCCCAAAGCTATGGGGCCGCACTGACAACGACCCCGGAGTGCCGGCCGCCGCGCGGCCCAGCGGCTGGGGACCGGTCCCGAGAGCGAGCCGTACCGTGCGTATCAGAGTTGGGCAGGGACGTACGGCGCCTCATCGCCGAGGAGAAGCCCCGGGCCGGCTTCGTCATCGACTACGGGCCTACGGAAAAACGATCGGACGCGGCGCAGAAAGCTGCCGAGAAGATATGCGGGCACAGCCTTCCCGACCTCGATCAGTAAGAGAAAATCGGTTGAACAGCAGGGAAAGGTGCAGGCGCATTCCTGGAACTGAGCCACGTCGACGTGTGTGAGAGGGGCCCGCTCGCGGAGTAGCGCGGCGGGCCCCTCCACGTCCTCTCCACGTCCTCTGTGTCACCGCGTCCTCTGTTTCACCGAGGACCGAGGTCCCCATGGGTCACCCGGATCTTGGACTGGCCGTGCGGGAGTTCCTCCCAGTCGTCCATGAAGCGCGCCCGCAGTCCGTGTTGTTCGGCCAGGGCCGTGAGCGTCTCGGTGCGGTAGTAGAAGTCCTCTCGCAGGACGTGGTGTTCCTCACCCTCGGTGCGGTCGAAGGTGAAGTCGAACCAGCCGCCAGGCGCGAGCACCCGGCCGACGTTGGCCAGACATTCGTCGATGACGGAGAGCGGCGAGTGCGAGAAGACGCTGTGCGCGTGCACCACGTCGAAGTGGGCGTCGGGCAGGAACCGCAGCGTCAGGTCGCGGACCGGAGTCAGCGTGGGGAGCTGCTGTTGCAGGCCCATCTCCACGACGGTGTCCTGGGCGGCGACGAGGATGTCGGGCGAGATGTCGATGCCGTGGTAGTGCCCGGGCTCCAGGTGCCGGATGAACCGCCAGCCGCCCCGCAGGTTGCCGCAGCCGATCTCCAGCATGCGGTGTTCTCGGCGCAGGCCGTGGCCGAGCAGGTAGTCGAACTGCATCGCCCCCAGCGCGAGCCATCGCTCACGGGTGCTGCTGCCGACCGCCGTGTCCGGGTCGGCGCGGGTGTCGGAGCGCATCACGGCACGGTAGTAGGAGACGTGGTCGGTGTGACGGTGGCGCAGCCACAGGTCCCGGGCGGCGCGGGTCAGATGGCGGGGCACCCGGTCCGGGTGGCGCAGGGCGTAGCCGATGCGGTGGCCGAGGGCGGCGCGGTTGGCGGTTAGGTTCTTCGGGGGCATGTGGTCGCAGCCTTTCCGAGAGGTACAAGGTGTGGTTTCAGCCTCGGTGCGGGAGCGGTGCGGTCGGCTCGGCCAACAGGCTGCGGTCCTGTGGAAGTTCGAGTGACGGCCGGGTCAGCCGATCGGTTGATGCGGTGCCGCGGCCGACGCGTTAGACACGGAGGGTGAGAGTGAGGATGAGGATGAGACACGGTGATCCGGACGAGCGCTGGCTGGGCGCAGTCGTGCACGCCGCGTTCTTCCTGCTGCTCGGCTCCTCGTTCTTCCGCTTCCTGACCCGCGACGCCGGCGGGGCGCGTACCGGGTGGGTGGTGGCGCTGTTCGCGGTCTTCTGTCTGCTGTACGTCCTCGGTCGCCTCCTGGCTCCGGCGCCGCCTTCCGGCTCGCCGCCGACCAGGCTCCATCTGGTCTGGCTGGGCTCGGTTTCCGCGGTCTGGGTCGTGCTCCTGGCCCTCGCGCCGAGCGCCACGTGGTGCGCGATGCCGCTGCTGTTCGCGGGTCTGCACGCGCTGCCCCCGCGGATTGCGGTGCCGGTGGCGGCCGTGCTCACCGCGCTGGTAGTGGCCTCCCAAGTACGCGTCGCTGAGGGCGCGTTGAACCCCAACATGGTGATCGCCCCGCCCGCTGTCGCCGCGGTCGCCACCGCCGTGATGGTGCATTTGCAGCGTCAAGGGGCCCGACAGCGCGTCCTGATCGAGGACCTGGTCCATACGCGTCACAACCTTGTTGTCACCGAACGGCGGGCGGGTGTCCTGGCGGAGCGCCAGCGGCTGGCCGCGGAGATCCACGACACGGTCGCGCAGGGCCTGTCGAGTCAGCGGATGCTGCTCCAGGCCGCCGGGCGCGTCTGGCGGACCGACCCGGACGCGGCCCGCGAGCACGTTCGCAGGGCGGCGGAGATCACCTCCCGCAGCCTCGCGGAGGCCCGTCGGTTCGTGCACGACCTGGCGCCGGCCGATCTCGCCGACGACACGCTGCCGGGCGCGCTCGCCGTACTCGCCGACCGGGAGAGCGGTCCCGGGCTGGCTGTGGAGTTCCGGCTCGACGGTGAGCCGGGCAGGGTGCCGGAACGGGTCGAGGCGGCGCTGCTGCGGATCGCCCAGGGGTCGCTGGCCAACGTGCGCGAACACTCGGCGGCGACCCGGGCCGCGCTGACCCTGACCTGCCTGGACGACCAGATCTCGCTGGACGTCGCCGACAACGGGCGCGGATTCGAGGCGGACCCCTCGCGGGCCCTGTCCGGACCGCCCTCGGACAGCGCGCGCGGGCACGGGCTGCCCGCCATGCGCATCCGGGCCGCACAGGCGGGCGGCACACTCACCGTGGAGTCCACGCCGGGCGAAGGCACCGTCGTGTCGGCGGCGATCCCCCTGGCACCCTTGGCCTCCGCGCCTTTGTCCCCCTCGACCACCCCGAAGGAGCCCGTCCTGTGACGCCCGTCCGGCTGTTGTTGTGCGATGACCACGCCGTGGTACGTGCGGGGCTGCGCGCCCTCCTGTCCAGCGCCGACGGCATCGAAGTGGTCGGTGAGGCGGCCACCGGCGAGGAGGCACTCGCCATGGCTGCCCGGCTGAGTCCGGACGTTGTGCTGATGGACCTCCAGCTCGACGGCGGGATGGACGGCGTGACCGCCACCCGGCGCCTGACCTCCGAGGGCGGTGGGACGGCCCCCCGGATCCTGGTGCTCACGATGTTCGACACCGACGCCGACATCACCCGGGCCATCGAGGCGGGCGCCACCGGCTATCTGCTCAAGGCCGAACACCCTGATGAACTGTTCACGGCGATCCGCCACGCGGCGTCCGGTCGCACGGCCCTGTCGACCCCGGTGGCCGACCGGTTGATGACCCGGCTGCGCAGCCCGAGTCCCACCCTGTCCCCGCGCGAGCACGAGATCCTCGGACAACTCGCCCGCGGCTCGGGCAACCGGGAGATCGCCCGAGCCCTGTTCATCAGCGAGGCGACGGTCAAGACCCACCTCGGGCGGATCTACGGCAAGTTGGGAGTGGAGACGCGGGCGGGGGCCGTGGCGGTCGCCAAGGAGAGGCGGCTGTTGGAGTGAGTATTTTCAGCGTGGCCACTGAACAGGTGACGGCGCTGCTGGGGGGTGAGGGGCCGCAACGCCCGAAACCCCCCTGCCGTTGAGGGAGGTGTTCGAAGTCTCACCTCACCGGCACAGGAGATGCTCCTGATTCTCTGTCAGGTGACCTGGTCGAGCGGGCACGACGCCTCACCCCTTCCCCCTCCCCCCCTCACTCCTTCAGGACATCAGCCCTTGACGGGGCCGCCGTTGATGGCGACGCGCTGGCCGTAGCGGGCGTAAGGGTAGTAGTCGTACGTCGCGTGGTGCTGGACGCACCGGTTGTCCCAGAAGACGAGCGTGCCCGGGGTCCAGCGGACGCGGCAGTGCAGGACCGGCCTGCGGGCGATCATGTCGAAGAGCATGTCGAGCAGGGCCCGGCTCTCGTCGGGGGAGAGCTGCGGGATGCGGCTGGTGTAGGCCTTGTTGACGTAGAGCAGTTTGCGGTCGGTCTCGGGGTGCCGGGCGACGAGGGGGTGTTCGCTCTTGGGGATGACGTAGTCCGGGGGCAGCGCGTATCCCGCCAGGGCCTGCGCGCCGTCGTGTATCGCGGTCAGCGGGTCCAGCAAGGCGCGCATCGTCGGTGAGAGCATGCCGTAGGCGAGGTGCATGTTGGCGAAGAGGGTGTCCCCGCCGCATCCCGGCTCGGGGGTCTCGGTGATGTAGAGCATCGACCCCAGGGACGGTTCGGCGTCGGCGGTGCCGTCCGCGTGCCAGCCGTTGCCCGCCACGTTCGCCGCGGCCGACGTCGTGCGGATCTCCAGGATGTAGGGATCGCCCTCGGGCGGCGGTGGGTTGACGGGGCGCAGTTCGCCGAAGGCGGCGGCGAAGCGCCTGTGATGCTCGGCGGTGATCGTCTGATCGCGGAAGACGAGGACGTGGTAATCGCGGAAGGCGGCCCGGATCTCTTCCAGTTGCTCCGCCGCAATCTCCTGCGACAGGTCGACGCCTGAGACTTCCGCTCCCAGAACGGGAGTGATCCGCTCGACGGTGAGCGTGCGGTAGGGGTACGCGGGACGAGTGGTCACTGCTTCCAGCGCTTCGAGTTCGTACGACTCCATGTCAACCTCCAGAGGCGGGGTGGGTTTACAGGTCGGCGGTCCCGCGGGCACCGGCACCCGGGGACGCCAGCGTCGCCCTGATGGTCTCTGCCACCGTGTCCACGTGGGGTGCCGCGACAATGCCGTAGTGGTCCGTGGGCAGATACCTGCGTACGGCGGACGGCGGCAGGCAGGTGTTCCACTGCCGGTCCGGCTCCTGAGGGTCTGCGGGGGTGGGCATGCCCGCCGTGGGGTGTTCGGCCAGCCACAGATATGTGGGGACGGAGACGAGTGGCCGTACGCGATGTTCCCCGAGGCTGCGCAGGTTCGCGCGGCAGCAACGGGCCAGCCTCTCGGCGTACGCCTGTGCGCGCTCGGCCGGCAACGAGAAGGCGCCGGCGCCGAGTTCGGCGGCGAACACTCTGTCCAGGTCAGCCTCGTCGTAGGCGGCGACCAGTGCTTTTGCCTCGGGCGGTGGCGGATCCAGAAGGTGGAGCGACTCCAGCGGCCGGCCGGCCGACTCGGAGAGGCCCGCCATCTCCATCGCCACGCGGGCGCCGTAGGACCATCCGGCCAGGTGGAGCCGGTGGTCCGGTCCGCCGAAGCGCTCACGTAGCTGCGCGTCGTAGTGGTGGGCCCGCTCGGTCAGTGACCACGCGGGTATCCCGGTGTCGCGGAGTGCCGGGTCGGCGATGAGGCACACCGTCGGTGCGGGGCCGAGCGCTGCCACCAGGGAGCGGTAGGCCTGGATGTCTCCGCCCACGGGGTGCACCAGGCACAGGACGGCCGAGCCGGTTCCCTCCTGCCAGATGTCGAGGACGACCCGGGAGGTGCCCCGGGCCGCCTCGGTGGTGGGCTCGGCGGAGGTGAGGGCCGCCTCGATGTGTTTCAGGATCTCCGTGAGGCTGACGCGGTGGCTGAAGGAGGCCAGGTCGAACTCGACGCCGTAGTCGTCCTCGATCCGGGCGATCAGGCTGATCAGGGTCAGTGAGTCGGCGCCCAGGTCGTAGAGGGAGTCCTCGGGGTCCAGTTCGTCCACGCCCAGCAGATCCTGGATCACCCGGGCCATGGTGTCCGCCTGCTCTCCGGAACCGCCGGCGTCGGAGCCTACGACGAGGGCTTCCTCCTCTGCGTCCGTCGGGTGCACCGGTCCGGAGCGCGCGGACGGGGCCGCGATCCCGGTCGGAGCGTAGAAGGCTCGGGAGACATCGATGTCGGTGGTGGACACGAGGAGTTGAGGCAGTTGCAGGGCCAGGGCATGCGCGAAGACCGCTTTGCCCTCCTCGACGGTCAGGCCGACCGCGAGGTGGGCCTGATGGCGGCTGTCCTGGTTCAGGACCCGGGTCGCCATTCCGGTCTCGCTCCAGATGTCCCAGTCGATGCCGATCCGGACGGTCGTCTCCGTCTCGGTGGCCCGGTGGCGGGCGAAGCCGTCGAGGAGGCTCGCGCCGGCCGCGTAGTCGCTCTGGCCGACACCGCCGAGCAGGGCGGACATCGAGGAGCAGTAGACCGCGATCTCCGGGCGGAAGGCTCCGATCAGGTGCTCGACGACGAGTGCGCCCCTCTCGCGGGCCGCGGCGGCGTCACGCATCGCGGTGGCGTCACGTCGTACCAGCAGCCCGCCGTGTCCGAGACCGGCCGCGTGGATGACGCCGTCCAGCCGTGACGTGTGCTCGGCGACGGCCGCCGCCACATCGTGGACGGGCATGGTCGCGAGGTCCGCCGGGACGAGGCCGACGCGGTGGGCCCATCCGTTCAACTCCTCCGGCAGCCGCGGGTTTCGCGACAGCAGCAGGACGCGACCGCGGGTGTGTTCGAGCAGCCAGGCGGCGATGGCGCGGCCTATGCCGCCCGTGCCGCCGAGCACCAGGTGGACGGTGTCCGCTCCGGCCGGTACGAGGGGCCGCGTCCCCTCCGGTTCCGGTACGGGTACGGTGCCCGGCCGCCACCAGTAACCCTGCCGCAGCGCGAGCTGGCGCGGTAGATCCGGTCCGTCGGGACGACCGGTTTCACGTGTTCCGGCGATGACCGAGGCCACGTGTCCGGCCCAGCGGCTGAGGTCGCCGTCGGGGAGATCGAGCCAGTGTCCGTTCAGGGCGGACTCCTGATGGGCGACCTCGACCGGCCCGGCGAGGAGCGCCAGCTCAGGTCTTTCCACCGTGCCTGTCACGGGCCGGGCGCCGTACGACAGCCACCACACACGGGGGGAGCCGTTTCGCCCGGTCAGTGCCTGGGCCAGGGCCGCAGTGCTGTCCAGGCAGGCGTGACGGGCGTGTTCCAGGGTGCCGGGACCGACCGGCCCCGTCACGTCGAGGGGCAGGGTGTGCACCCACTCCGTGTCCGCGGAGGCGGGGACACCGTCCGCGGACAGCGCGTCGAGCAGCCGGCGCAGAGACGCCGGGTCGGCGGGGTCCGCGTCGTAGGCGTTCGGTCCTCTGCGGGCGAAGGCGCCGGCCGGGTGCACCCGTATCACCCGCGCTGCCACCGCCTCGAAGGGTGCGAGCGCTGTCCGCGGAGTGTTCTCGGACGCTACGACGACCACGGTGGACGCGCGGCCGGCCGGCGCGCCGGTGTCCGCGACGGCGGCACGGCGCAGCCGGACCCAGTGCGGCTGGTGCAGCCAGTTCTCCCGGGGAAGCCGCCGGGGTGTGGCGGCCGGGACCTCGCGAGGCTTCTCGGGCAGCCGGTCGAAGTCGTGTTCCGAGAGGGAGAAGGACGGGGGAGGGAAGTCCCAGGGCGCCGGAGCGGAGCCCGCCCCCCAGTCGACAGTGCGTCCGGCTGCCCAGTCCTCGGCGAGGTCGTGGGCCGTGCGACCGGCCGCGGAGACCGTGATGGCGTCCGGGTCCGCGGTACCGGGCGGCACCGCTCCCGCGGCCACCTCGCGCAGCCAGCGCTCGGCCGCGGCGGCGTCCGTCACGGGTGCCGCGGTCCGCAGGCGGCGAGCGACCCGCCCGGCCTGGAGATGACGCAGCACGAACCCGTAACGCTCCGGGTGGAGTTGGAGGTAGTCGGCGAGCCGCGAGGCGTCGGCGGCGAGGGCGTCCGTCGTGGAGGCCGACAGCACCAGGCACTCGGGTACCTCGCGGGTCGCCACCGGTCCGGGCGCGGTGTCCTGCTCCACGATGACGTGGGCGTTGGTGCCGCCGATCCCGAAGCTGCTGACCGCGGCCACCCGTTCGCGTCCCCCGGGCCAGGGTGTGGCCTCGGCCGGGACGTAGAAGGGAGCGGGATCGGGGCCGATCTCGGGGTTGAAGGCACGGAAGTTGAGGTTGGGCGGGAGCGTCCCGTGGTGCACGGCGAGGACCGCGCGTACGAGGCCCACCACACCGGCGGCCGCGCCCATGTGGCCGAGCTGGCTCTTGACGGAGCTCAGAGCACAGCGGCCGGACTCGCTCACGTCGAACGCCTGCCGAAGCGCTCCCACTTCGATCGGGTCGCCCAGCCGGGTGCCGGTGCCGTGTGCCTCCACATAGCCGAGGTCGGCGCCTGTGCGTCCGGCGCGGGACAGGGCGCTCCGGATCACCTCCCGCTGTCCGGCGAGGGACGGCGCGGTGTAACTCATCTTCGCCGCACCGTCGTTGTTGATCGCGGAGCCTGTGATGAGTGCGTGGACGGTGTCGCCGTCGCGCCGTGCCCGTCGCAGCGTCTTGAGGACCACGACGCCGACGCCGCTCGCGCCGACCGTGCCGGTGGCGTCGTCGCTGAAGGGCCGGCAGTCGCCGTCCGCGGAGAAGATGTGCTGCGGGCGGTAACGGTAGCCGCCGGTCAGCCCGGGGTCGATGAGTACTCCTCCGGCGAGCATCACGTCGGCTTCGCCCTGCCGGAGCAGACCGGCGGCGAGGTGCACGGCGACCAGAGAGCTGGAGCAGGCTGTCTGGGCGCTGAAGACGGGGCCGGTCAGCCCGAGGTGGTACGCCACCTTGGTGGCCAGGAAGTCCTTCTCATGGTGGAGGGCGAGCTGGAAGCCGTCGGGCAGCCGGTCGGGGTCCGCCTCGCGCAGCAGGGACTGGAAGTAGGTGTTCTCCCCGGCTCCGGCCACCAGGCCCACCCGGGTGGCCGAGGTGTCCGACAATCCGGCGTGCGCCAGGGCCTGCACGCCGGCCATCAGCAGGTGACGCTGCTGGGGGTCCATCAGACGTGCCTCTTGGGGGCTGATGCCGAAGTGGCCCGGGTCGAAGTCGAGCATGCCGTCGAGCGTGCTGTGCGCGCCGACGACTCCTTCCGGCGCGTCGATGCGGCGGATTCCGGTGCCGCCGGAGACCACCAGCTCCCAGAAGGCGGCCAGGTCCGGGGCGCCGGGCACCCGTACCGCCATGCCGACGACCGCGATCGGCTCGCCGGGGTCGGGGAGCTCGTCATTCTCCGCGGCCGGTGGGGTGAGCGGCCGCGGGGTGGTGAGGTGGCGGGCCAGGGAGCGGACGGTGACGTGCTCGAACAGATCCGCGATGCTGAAGCGCAGACCGAGTGCCGTGGTGCAGCGCAGGTGGAAGCGCATCAGGGCGAGACTGGAGGCACCCGCCTCGAAGAAGGTCTGGTCCGGTGCGATCGCCGACCCGGTGACCTCCTCGAAGGCGGCGGTGAGGCGCTCCTCCTCGGCCGACAGACCCGTGCGGGTGATCGCGGAACGACGTATCTCTTCCCCCGGTGCCCGGGCGGCCGACTGCCGGTCCAGCTTGCCGCTGGGTGCGCGGGGCAGTCTCTCCAGCTTACGGAAGCGGTCCACCCGTACGTAGGAGGGCAGCAGGGCGGACAGATGCGCGGTCAGTTCCGCGGCGGACGGCGTTTCGCCACGGATCTCCAGGCCGGCCGTCAGCTGCTCTCCGTCACGTGTGACGACGGCGTTGACCACCGCCGGATGGCGCAGCAGTGCCGCCTCGACGGAGCCGAGTTCGAGCCGGTGCCCGCTCAGTTTGATCTGCTGGTCGTCGCGGCCCGCGTAGTGCAGCAGGCCCCCACGGTCGAAGAACGCCCGGTCACCGCTGCGGTAGAACAGACCCGCGCCGGGGAGTTCGACGAAGCGGGTGTCGTCCGGTGCGGTTTCGTCGAGGTAGCAGCGGGTGGTCATGGTGCCGCCGATCAGCAGCTCGCCGGCGCACCCGGTCGGGACCGGGTCGCCCTGGGCGTCCACCACCCGCAGATCGGCGCCGGCCACCGGGCGTCCGATGGCGGGCCGCTCGGGCCACTGCCCGGGATCTCCCTCCAGACACAGGGCGCTCACCACATGGGTCTCGGTCGGCCCGTAGTGGTTGAACAGACGCGCGCCGGGGAGTCCGGCGAACCAGCGCCGGATGCTGTCCGTACACACCAACTGCTCGCCCGCGGTGACCACTTCGCGCAGCCGGGAGGGATACCTGTTCAGGCGGACGGCGTACTCGGCGAGCAGGTGCAGGGCCACATAGGGCATGAAGATCCGCTCGGCGCCCGCGGAGTCCAGCCGGTCCAGGAGCGCGGGCACGTCCTGACGCCACTCAGGACGAATGAGCTGGAGGCTGCCACCCGTGCACAGCGTCCCGAAGATCTCCTGGAAGGACACGTCGAACGCCAGCATCGAGAACTGCTGGGTGACTGCGGGGGCGGTCAGGCCGCCGGGGCCGGACTGCCACCTGATCAGGTCGCACAGGGTGCGGTCGTGGATCTGCACGCCCTTGGGGACGCCGGTGGAGCCGGAGGTGAACAGTGTGTACAGGGGGCGGGCGCCGTCGTGTGCCGACGCGTCGACCGTGCGTCGGCCATACGTCTGCCCGTCGTACGACGCGCTCGTGCCGTCGCCCTTCACCGGCGCCGGGACCACCGGTACGACGAGGTGGCGCACCACACCGTCCGGGAGCAGCGTGTCCAGCGTCGTCGAGCCGTCCCGCGTGGCCAGGACGCACAGCGGGTCGATCTGTTTCAGGACGCGGCGCAGCACGTCGGCCGGGTAGGAGGGGTCGAGGGGCGCGGCGGTGACGTTCAGCCGTGCCAGCGCCAGCAGCGCCACCACGTGCTCGACGGAGGGCTCCAGGTACAGGGCCGCCCGGCAGGGGCTGCCGCCGGCCGGGATCGGGTAGCGGTCGGCCAGTTCCGTGGCGAGTGCCGCGGCCCGGGCGTCGAGGGCCGCGTAGCTCAGGGTGACGCCGTCGGCCGTGACGACGGCGGGGGCGTGCGGAGTGCGGGCGACCTGCCGGCCGAAGCCTTCGGCGATCGTGCTGAAGCCGGTGTCCGGGGCGGGTCCGCGGCCGTGCTCCGGAAGGGAACGCCGGTACGGCACGACGAGCTCCCGGGCGGTGGAGCGGCCACCGGCCGCGAGCGCGTCCACGCCTCGCCGCAGCAGCTCCGCCATCGCCTCGACGTCCTCGCCGGTGAACCGGTCCTCGGCGTACTCCCACAGCACGTCGAGTCCGTCCGCGTGCTCGACCACGGTGACCGTCATCGGGCACTTGGCCTCCGGCGCCGCCCACCACAGGGGGCGCTGGGCGCAGCCGGGCAGCCGCAGTGCCCCGAAGTCGGTGTTCTCCAGGACGAACAGAAAGTCGAACGGCGTGCTGTCGCCGACGCCCTCCCAGCCGGTCAGGACGTCCGTGAGCGCCACGTCCTGGCATCCCAGTACCTGCCCTGTGCCGGTCCTGGTACGGGCGAGGTGTGAGCGCAGGTCCTCACCGGGCGCGACGGTCACAGGCAGCAGCACGGTGTTCGCCATCATGCCCACGCTGTTCTCGAACTCGCGCACCGGGCGGCCCGCGACCGGAGCGGCGACGCGCGGGCTGACCAGGCCGGTCACGCCGTACAGGCACCAGGAGAACACGCTCAGCAGGACCTGGAACCGGGTCAGTCCGAACTCGGCGCACAACTGGTCCACTTGGGCCCGCCGGACGACGTCGAGCGACGTGTGCAGCAGGTGCGCCCGCGGTGCCGGAGCGGCGTCCTGGGCGGGCAGCGGCTCCAGCGGATCCGCCAAACCCCGGTAGAACGTGAGGAGTTCAGCGCGCTGCGCCTGGTAGGCAGGGCTCGCGAACCGGTCGCTCTGCCAGACGGCGAAGTCCAGCGGGGTCGGAGCGGGTGCCTCGGGCCGGCCGTTTTCGGCGTAGGCGGCCGACAGGTCGTGCAGCAGGATGCTCAACGACCAGCCGTCCACGGCGATGTGGTGCAGGTGAAGCAGGAGCGTGCCGCCGTCGTCACGCGGCAGCCAGCAGGCTCGGAGCATGCGGGGGACGGCGAGGTCGAAGGGCTCGGCGAAGAAGGTGTCGGCGAAGGCGTGTGCTTCTTCCTCGTCCCAGGCGTGCTGGGGGCCCGGTTCGTGCCAGGGGTCGTAGGGCTCTGAGACGGTCTGCTCCAGGCCGTCCGGCCCGGGGCCGAAGCCCGTCCGCAGCGCCTCGTGGCGTGTCACCAGGCCGCGCAGCGCTCGCCGGAGGCCGGCGGTGTCGACAGGTCCGTCCACGCGGAAGGCCTGGTTGACGGAGTAGGCCCGGGAGCCCGGCGTGTGACGCTGTACCAGCCACAGCCGCTGCTGTTCGCTGGTGGCGGGCGCCGAGCGGGCACCGGAGACCACCGGTGCCGGCAAGGCACTCTCCTCGCCGGGACGGACCGTGGCGACCGACCCGGCGACGGCGGCCAGGTCGCCGTGCAGGACGGCCGCCTGGGACAGCTCGCGGCCCCATCGCTGTCGTACCGCGAAGCAGAACCGGAGCGCCTTCAACGAGTCACCGCCGCTGGCGATCCACCGGTCGCCGAGCCCGAGGCCGGTGGTGCCGAGTATCTCCTCGGCCAGATCGACGACCCCGCGCTCCGTCTCCGTCATGGCCGGTCCCTCGGCGCCGGGGGAGGCGGGCCGCCAGGGCCGGTCGGCCTGCCGAAGCAGGGCGGCCTCGTCGATCTTGCTGTTGGCGTTCAGCGGCAGCTCGGCCACGAGATGGATCCGGTGGGGGCGCATGTAGGCGGGCAGGTGGGCCGCCAGGTGGCTGTCGAACTCCTCGTAGGACAGTTCCTGTCTCAGGACGACGAACGCCAGCAGTTCGTTGGGCCCCTCCTGGCCCGCGCGGCGCGTGCACACGTAAGCCTGTTGGACAGCCGGGTGGGTGAGAACGCGCCGTTCCACCTCGCCCGGCTCGATCCTGAAGCCACGGACCTTGACCTGGCGGTCGGTTCGTCCGACGTACTCCACCAGGCCCTCGTTGTCGGCCCGTACGAGGTCACCCGTGCGGTAGTACCGTTCCTCGCCGCCGTCCAGCCACGTGAGCCGCACGAAGCGCCGCTCGGTCTCCTCGGGGAGGTTGCGGTATCCGGCGGCGAGCCCGGCTCCGCTCAGCAGCAGTTCGCCGACCTCACCGGGTGCGGCGACCCGCTCCTGACCCGGTACGACCAGGACGGCACCGGTCTGCGGTAAGGGCCGGCCGATCGGCACCACAGCCCCGTCGAAGTCCCGCGGGATCGGGTGGCACAGGGCGAAGGTGCTGGCCTCCGTCGGTCCGTAGGCGTTGAGCAGACGGGTGCCGCTGTCGGGGTTGTCACGGTACCAGCGGCGTATTGTCCGGGCGTCGAGCTGCTCACCGCCCACCAGCACCTCGCCGGCCGCGGCGAAGCAGTCCGGCACGGCCGTGACCATCGCGTTGAACAGGGCCGTGGTGATGAAGACGGTGTCCACGCGCTCGTGCCGCAGTGCCGCGGCGAGCCGCTCGGGAGTCCGCACGTCCCCGTCGCTCAGGATCACGCAGCAGCCACCGGTCAGCAGGGGCACCCAGACTTCGAAACTCAGCGCGTCGAAGGCCGGATTGGCCAGGCAGGCATAGCGCAGACCGGGCTCGACGCGGATGTAGCCGGGTTGTGCCAGTCGCCGGACCCCGGCGTCACGGACCTCGACTCCCTTGGGCTGCCCCGTCGTTCCGGAGGTGTAGAACAGGAAGGACACCTCGCCGGGGACGGACGGTGCCTCCACGGCGGCCACGGCAGCCGCGGCGTCGGGGAGTTCGGGCACAAGGGCGTCCGCGGCGAGCACCTCCACGTGCTGCGGGAGCCCGGCGACGCTCTCGATCGCCTCGTGCACCAGAGCGACCGCGGCGGAGTCCCGGAGGATGAAGTGACGGCGTTCCACGGGGCTCTGCCTGTCGAGGGGCACGACCTGCGCCCCCAGCCGCAGAATGCCCAGCATCACGCAGACCAGCCGCCACGACCGCGGCAGCGCCACCGCCACGGCCTGCCCCGCGGTGACACCCCGGCGCCCCAGCTCCTGGGCGACGCCGGCGGCTGCCACGTTCAACGTCGCGTAGTCGAGGCGGACTTCGCCGTCGACGACTGCCTCGGCGTGTGGTGTGCGAAGAGCCCGGCGGTGAATCTCAAGTGCTATCCCGGCCGGGGCGCTCACGTCCTCGGCCACGTCGGTGGGGGACGCTTCGACATGCGGTTTCATCGTGCCTCCGACGTGCCTGAAAGTGTGGTGCACTCCGTCTCGCCCTGGCCGGGGTCGGAGGTCAGCCGATGCAGTTCGGCGGTGAGGACGGCGGCGACGCGGGGCAGTTCGTCGCTCTCCAGCATGTCCCAGTGACCGCAGGCAACCGGCTCGACCACGAACTCGCCGCTGACGCGATGCCGCCAGAACGCCCGTAGCCGAGCGGCGGCGTTTTCGGCGTCCGCTTCCTCGTCCTCCACGGCCGTCGCCTGCATCAGCACGACACGGGCGGGCGATCGGGGAACGGCGTAGTCGCGCCCTGTCTCGCGGTGGTGGTTGTAGACGTTCAGGTACCGGGCCACCTGGTCGTCGTCGATACCCGGGTACATGCCGTTGAAGCGCACCAGCTTCTCCCGGAACTCCTCCATACCGACCGGCGCGATCGCTGCGCGCTGCTCGTCGTCCTGGGCACCGTGGGTGTCGAGAAGGACCACGCTCACCTTCTTGTGTCCGGCCGCCACCAGGCGGCGGCCCATCTCGTACGCGATGAGACCGCCGTAGGAGAGCCCGCACAGCACCAGTGCCTCGTCCGTGCGGGGACCGACGAGCCGCAGATACTCCTCGGCCATCGCCTCGACACCGGGCAGGGTGGACTCGCCGGCATCGATGCCGGGTGCCTGAAGCCCCACCACACCGATGTCGTCGGCCAGTTCGGCGGACAGTGGCAGGTAGCAGAACGCGGTGCCGCCGGCGGGGTGCACACACACCACGCGCTGCCGGCCGCCGCCCGCACGGAATTCGACCAGGCTGCCGGGTTCCGCGGACCGCGCGGTATCGCCCCCGTTGCCGCGCACCCGCTCGGCGAGCGCCTCGATGGTGGGGTGCAGCATGACCTCCCGGACGGGCAGAGCGACGCAGAGTTCCTCCTGGACGGCGGACGCCATCTTGATCGCCGATATCGAAGTGCCGCCCAGCTCGAAGAAGTTGTCACCGATACCGAAGTCCGGGTGCAGCAGCACCCCGCGCCAGACCCGGTACAGCGCCATCTCCACATGGTCGCGGGGCGCGGCCGTGTTGACCTGCCCGGCGCGGGTTTCCGCCGCGGCGCGCAGCACCTGTGTCCGGTCCACCTTGCCGCTGCGGATCAACGGCAGTCGCGGGAACTCGGCCACCACGGCGGGGATCATGTAGTCCGGCAGCCTGTCCTTGAGGGCCGCACGCCACTCGTACGGCATCCGCGTGGCCCCGGCGTCACAGCCCACGCCGGCGACCAGACGGGGGCCACCGGGGGCGTCGCGATCGGCCAGGACGACGGCCTCCCGCACCCCGGGGACCGCCAGCAGCGCCGCCTCGACCTCGCCGGGTTCGATACGGAATCCGCGCAGCTTGAGCTGGTCGTCGCGGCGGCCGACGTACTCGGCGTTGCCGTCCGGCAGCCAGCGCGCCAGGTCGCCGGTGCGGTAGAGGCGTTCACCGGGGACGAACGGGTCGGGCACGAAGAGTTCGTCGGTGAGGTCGGGGCGGTTCAGATATCCACGGGCCAGACTCGCTCCGCCGAGGTAGACCTCTCCGGGAACTCCCACGGGTACCGGACGCATGCGGTCGTCGAGCAGGTACAGGCGTGTGCCACGCAGCGGCCGTCCGATGGGACAGGACCGCTCGTACGGCTGTGGGTCGGTGTAGGCGGTGGAGTAGAGCGTGGCCTCGGTCGGGCCGTAGCCGAAGCAGATGCGCAGGCCGGGCAGCAGCTCACGCATGCGGTGCAGGGTGCTCTCAGGCAGGGATTCCACTCCGGTGAGGAGCTGACGCAGGCTCGATCCGGCCAGGCGCTCCGCCGGATCCTCGCCGATCCACAGGACGTAGGACGGAGGCAGAAACGCCTGGGTGACCTTGCGTTCGCGCATCCAGTCCAGCAAGGCCCGTGGGTCTCCGCGGAGTTCGTCGGGAACCAGGTGGAGTACGGCGCCGGTGGCCAGCGGAACGAGGAGTTCGTGCACCGACGCGTCGAAGCCGATGCTCGACCAGGCGGAGGATGCCTCGCCGGGGGCGTCCCCCATGAGTTCGCGCCAGTGGTCGAAGAGATTGACGACGCTGCCGTGCGTCACCGCCACGCCCTTGGGGCGGCCGGTCGACCCCGAGGTGTAGATGACGTAGGCGAGCCGGGTCCGGTCCACGTCGATGACCGGTGCCTCGTCGTGCGACCCTTCTGCCTCCACCTTCGCCAGGTACTCCCACAGCCGTCCGCGGTCGTCCGCGGTGTCCCTCTCGTCGGTCAGCACGAGGACCGGTGCCGCGTCGCTCACCATGGCGCCGAGCCGCTCCGAGGGCTGGCCGGGGTCGAGAGGCAGGTAGGCGGCTCCGGATTTGAGGATCCCGAGCACGCCGATGACGAGTTCGGCCGTACGTCCGGCGTGCAGGCCCACCACGCGATCGGGACCGGCACCGCGGGCGATCAGCGCATGGGCGAGACGGTTGGCCCGGCGGTCGAGTGTCGCGTAGTCCAGCTCCGCGTCGCCGGCCACCACCGCACACTGCCCGGGGCGTTCTCGGACCTGCGCGGCGAAGCGCTCCAGTACGTCTGCCGACGCGGGATCGGCCACGGTGGGCCCTGTGCTGAAGTCGGCGAGGAGCGCCCGCTGCTCGTCCTCGTCGAGCAGTGTCAGGTCGGCGATCTCAGCATCGGGCCGCTCGGTCATCAGCCGCAGCACGCGCCGGAATTGACGTATGAACCGTTCGATCGTCGCCCGGTCGAAGAGCGCCACCGCGTAGTCGATCTCCCCGGTGAGGCGCCGCCCCTCGTCGGCCAGGGCCAGGACCATGTCGAACTTCGCGGGTACGTGGGCGGCGTCCTCCCGCAACTCGACCCGCAGGCCAGGAAGTTCGAGCTCCAGCCGCATGGAGGGGACCCAGGCGAACATGGTCTGGAACAGGGCTGTGTAGGACGGGCTCCGCGGTGGGTTGACCAGTTCGACGACTCGCTCGAAGGGGAGATCGACGTGCTTGAGGGCGTCACGGATCCGCTGGTTCACCCGCTTCAGGGCGTCCTTGACGCTGAGTGAGCCGGAGAGGTCCGCGCGCAGGGCGAGGGTGTTGACGAAGAAGCCGATCAGGCCCTCGACGTCGCCGCGTCGACGGTTCGACGTGGGGGCGCCGACAACGATGTCGTCCTCCCCGGAGAGGAGGGACAGCAGCACGGACCAGCCGGTGAGGACGGTCGCGTAGAGGGAGACATCGTTGTCTGCGGCCAGCGCACGCAGGGCTCGCGTCAGATCCTCGTCGACGGTCACGGGCACCCGATCGCCGTGGAAGCCCTGCTCGGGCGGGCGGGGCCGATCGGTGGGAAGGGAGATCACGGCCGGGATGCCGGCCAGTGCGGTGGTCCAGTAGTCGGCGTGCGAGGCGGGCTCGTGTCCCGACATCCACTCCCACTGCCAGCGCGTGTAGTCCCTGTACTGCCAGGCGAGTTCGGGCAGCGGGACGTCCTGCCCCTGCTGAAGCGCGGAGTACGTCACGCCCAGCTCTTTCAGTAGCAGGGAGCGGGACCAGCCGTCGAAGATGAGGTGATGCGCCATCAGGATCAGTACGTGATGGTGCGGTTGGAGCGCTATCAGGCAGCCGCGCACCATGGGCTCCTCGCCCAGGCGGAACGGGGTGCCCTCCACCTCCGACCGTATGCGCGCGAATCGTTCGGCCGCGTCCGGCAGTCCCGTCAGGTCCTCGAAGGTCACCGGGAACCCCGTGTCCGGCGGATCGACGACTTGAAGAGCCGAACCCTCGAAGGGGACCAGCCGGGTGCGCAGGGCCTCGTGCCGGGCCGCGAGCAGATGCAGCGCCTTGATGAGCAGGTCCCGGTCCAGCGGCCCCTGGATTTCGAAGGGCATCGGCTCGTTGTAGGCGGCGCTGGCGTCGCCGTCCATGCGTGCCATGACCCACAGGCGCTCCTGCGCCAGTGACAAAGGCGCGGGTTTTATGTCTTCGCCGGAATGATTACTGACTGCGATTCGGGGTAAAGACACGGGTTACCCTTCACGAGAAGAGAACGCGGCGAAAATCGGGTAAAGCGCGATCTGAAAGAAAGACCTGCAGGGCTGGGGTCTTCGGCCGGACCTCAGCTGGAGACGAGCGGCTATCCGGCCTGGTCAACGCTGTCGTTGCACTGCCGTGCGGGCAGTGCGGAGTGCGGGAGAAGCTCTATGGAGTTGAGCGGGGTACCTGCAGAGTGGCGATTGTGGACGGTTCTGTTTATTCGGCCGCCCGCATGGTGGCACATTTTTGTTGATGCTAAATGCGCTTCGATTGGGTGGTCAACTGTGACCAATGCCACACCCGTTCACTGATGGAATGCTGTTTGCGCTCGGCGTACGACATTAAGGGTCTTGCCTGAAGATAGCGGGCTACAAGGGGTCAATGGTTCACTTCGGTCGTGCCGCGCTCCCCCCGTCGGGGACCGCGTATCCGGAGACAGAAGGCCATCGCAAGGTCATGACCACGGAGTCGTCCTCGGCGAACCAGGAGTGATCCACCCCCTGGCCCCAGACGACGTAGTCGCCCTGTCGCTCCAGCAGCACGCTGCGGCCGGGGAACTCCATACGGAAGCGTCCAGTGATGAGAACCAGCAGCGCTGTCCGCACCTCACCCTGCACCCACTGGGCTCGTTGCTCACCGCGTGGATGGACACCCCATTTCACCTCGACGGCGTCACTGTGGCGGGGATCGCCCTGCTCCATGAAATGCCCGAGCAGCCATCCCCGGTTCACTGTCGCGTCCTTGCCCGCATTGCCTACGTACACGCCGTCGTCCATGAGCCCGAACGCTAGCAACCGGGGGTGCGGTGTCAGCCGCAGCACGATCAATCACGGGGCCACGGTCCTCACTTGCCGACGCCCCGGACGGGTTCACCCCGGCCGGGGCCCTGCGCTCGGACCGGCCCGAGCGCTACGGGCCGACCCCGAGCACTACGGGCCGACGTCGTTCACCGAGACCCGTCGGCCAACCTGCGTGCGGCCACCTCCGCTCCGTCGGTGCGGAGCCGGCTGCCCAGGGACTTCGCACGCGCCCGGGTCTCGGGTGACAGAGCGGTCTTGAGCGCGATGCCCAGAGATTCGACGGTCGTGGTCGGAGCGTCGAGGGCCGCACCGAGGTCCAATGCCGCCACCCGGCCTGCCCAGTAGGGGTTGTCCGACAGTTGGAGAGGTATCACCACTTGGGGCGTGCCCGCACGGGCCGCCGTCAGCGTCGTACCCGCGCCGCCGTGGTGGACCACAGCGGCCACCTTGCCGAACAGGTTCTGATGGTTGGCCTCGCCGACGGCGAAGCAGTCGTCCCCGTCGCGGACGAGATCCAGGTCCGCCCACCCGCGGGACACGAGCACGCGGTGCCCCTGTGCGCGGATCGCCTCGACGGCCATGCCTCCGACGCCTTCGGCCGGGGGCAGACTGCCGAAGCCGACGTAGACCGGTGGGGTGCCCGAGTCCAGGAACCTCGCCAGGTCCGCCGGGAGGGGCCGTTCGTCCGCGAGGGTCCACGCGCCTGTCTGTGCGACGTCGAGCCCGGGGGTCTCCCGCCACGGTCCCAGGACCGGGTCCGCCGCCAGCCACGGACGGTCGGTGAGGATGTGATCGCGCACGTTGTCCACCGGCGGCAGACCGATTTCTGCCCGGTGGCTGTTGAGTGCCTCGCCGAACTGCGCGTTGACGTTCTGGGCGTCCAACTCCCACAGCGTCCGGTTGTCGGCGACCTCGGGCTCCGGCCAGCCCGGCCGCGGTGGTGGCGTGTGGTGCGGCGACGGCAGGTGGACCGCCGCATAGCTCACGTACAGGTAGGAGATACCCGCGGCCTCGGCCACGGATCGCGCGGCGACCTGCCCCAGACCTGCCGCCACCACCACGTCACAACCGTCGAACGCCGCAGGGAAGGTGTCGAACTGCGTCTCGACCAACTCGTTCCTGTAGCGGGCCAGGTCCTTTGCCGAGGGCAGGCTCTTCCCGCGCATCAACTCCCGTACAGGCGGCCCGACCGGCACCAGCCGCACTCCGATACCTGCGAGCCGCTCGGCGAACTCCTCGTCCGGCGGGGCGCACATCCGCACCTCCGCACCGAGCGCCCGCAGCCGCACGGCGAGTGCCACCAGTGGTTCGACGTCGCCACGTGTCCCGTATGTAGACAACAGCACCCGCATTCAGCGTCCTCTTTCGTCGGGTCGTCCATGCGCTTCTGTCGTTTCCGCCCAGGCTCGGGGTGGTGGCCGCCGGCGGCGATATGTTCGTTGTCGGGAATGACCGGCAGCAGTGTAGGTCGCGTGTCGGCCAGGGCGGGGGAGGGTTGCCGCGCATCATCGCGCTTGGTCGCGTCGGTCAACTTGGCTATGTCGCAGCAGACTTCGGCCTTCGGAAGTTACTGGAGCAGACATCTCGGTGGCTACGGTGCGCGTGAGGCTCGGTGGCTACGGTGCGCGTGAGGCTCGGTGGCTACGGTGCGCGTGAGGCAGGAGGTTCGGCGTCGGCCGGCTCTGGGCAGTCTGTGCTTGGCGAGGTGTGCAAGATCCCCCATCGTCCACACAACCGGAGTGCTACGCGATGCAGAGTCCGTCCACACCCGTACCTGATGTCTCGGTCATCCTGCCCTGCGCCGGAAACGCAACACGTTTCGGGGCGCCTTACCCGAAGGAGTTGCACTGTCTGGCTCCTGGGGTCACCGTGCTGGACCGCAGCCTGGAAGCCGTCGTCGAACTCGCCAAGAGCGGACTCAAGGTGCGCCTGGTCGTCGTGTTCGGAACACACAAACTGGACACCGTGAGTTATCTCCTTCGCTATGCCGACACCTTCCAAATGGTCTTCGTCCACCAGGACGAGTCGTTCGGACCTGGTCTCGACGGCGCGATCCGGTCCGCTCTGCCGATGACCCAGGGGCCGGTTGCCCTCGTGCTGCCCGACATCGTTGTCTCAGGGGCGGATACGCCTGGCAAGCTCCTTGACGCCTTACGGCAGGTGGAGGTGACGGGCTGGAGCGTAGTGGCCGCCGAGGAGCGGGATCACGACACGCTCCGGCAGATGGGCGCGTTGGCCGTGACTGAGGCGGAAGGCGTTCTGACCGTGGGGGCGGCCACCGACAAGCCGACGGATCCCTCGGGCTTCAACGCGTTCTGGGGCATGGTGGCCGTCACCGAGAGCGAGGCGCACAAGCTGCCCGACGTCGTGGGCACAGGAACGATCAACCCGTTGGCCGGTGCGGTCGCTCTCATGGTCGAGGAGATCGTCAACTACAACACTCCCGCGGGCTGACCTATTGCACGCCGACGCATTCGAGCGCGGTTGGCACGATCGGCGTAGGACAAACCCGACACTCGTCAGGCGCGGATTCCTTTCCGGCCGCGCCGGGCGACCCGGTGCGCCTGGACCGTTGGCAAGCGCCACCGGCGGCGGCACCGCGTTACGGGATGTTCGAGATTCCGAACTGCGTCGCCCTGACTACCTGACTAGCTGCGCCGCACGGCGGATCCACGCACAGCCGCACCGCGGATCCGCGCACAGCTTCCGTGCCCTTGCCCGTAGCACTGCAGGGTCGCAGCCGTGACAGGTCATACGGCATCGCTGGGCATTCCGGGCGACTGGGCGATCTCTTGTTCGGCGGCTTCGACGACGGCCAGTACGGCGGCGGCCGCGGCCGCAGGATCGCGGGCCTCGACGGCTCGCACGATCGCGCGGTGACCCGGCAGCGAGGCTTCCACCGCGCCGGGGGTCTGGGTGCTGACGAGGAAGCTGTGTTCCAGCGCGATGTCGACAGCGCGGCCCAGTGAGCCGAGAAGACGGTTGCCGCTGGCGTCGAGCAGGGCCCGGTGGAAGGCGATGTCGGCCTCGACGTAGCCGCTGCGGCCGGGCTCCGCCGCCGCGGCCTCCATGGCCGCCAGGGAGTCGTACAGGGCTCGTACATCGTCGGGGCCGGCCCGGTCGGCAGCGAGCCGGGCCGCCTCGGGCTCGACGATCCGGCGCAGTTCACCCGTGTCGCGCAGCAGAGCCGTGGCGTCCCCGGCCTGTTTCCAGCGCAGCACGTCACGGTCCAGATGGTTCCAGTGCTCCGGGGGCAGCACGCGCGTGCCGGTGCGCGGGCGTACGTGCAGCATCCCCTTGGCCACCAGTGCCTTGACCGCTTCCCGCACCACCCCTCGGCTGACGCCGACCTCGGCCGCGAGCGCGTCCTCGACCGGCAGCGGATCCCCCGGCTCCCACGCGCCACCCACGATGCGCAGCCCGAGTTCGTCGACCACGCGCTGGTGCATGGTCAGGAAGTGCGCCACGATTTCTGCTCTCCCTCTGGACGCCATTCATCGAATCATTTAATGATTGCGTCACAGGGTACGGCCTGTGGGTCCTCACCCGACAACGCCCCATCGCGAAGCGGACGACGCCAGAGCCACGGGAGTGACTGCATGACCGACGGTCAGAAGACGAGCCGCCGCAGCCAGGCATGGTTCGGCGCACAGGGCCGCAGCGGGATGGTGTACCGCTCCTGGATGCGCAACCAGGGTTTCGGGCACGAGGTGTTCGACGGGCGTCCCGTCATCGGCGTCGCGACCAGTGCCTCCGAACTCGCCCCGTGCAACGCCCATCTGACACGCGTCGCCGAAGCCGTCAAGCGCGGCGTGTGGCAGGCGGGCGGCCTACCGCTCGTGTTCCCCACCATGGCCACCGGCGAGACCCTGATGCGCCCCACCGCCATGCTGTACCGCAACCTCATGGCCATGGAGGTCGAGGAGCTGATCCGGGCCAATCCGCTCGACGGTGTCGTGCTGCTGTCCGGCTGCGACAAGACGACCCCCGCCATGCTCATGGGCGCCGCCAGCGTCGACCTGCCCGCCGTCATGGTCACCGGCGGGCCGATGCTCAACGGCAAGTACCGGGGCCAGGACGTGGGATCCGGCACCCACGTGTGGAAGTTCGAGGAGGACCTGAAGACCGGCCGGATGACCGAGGAGGAGTGCTTCGTCGCGGAAGGGTGCATGGCCCGTTCGGAGGGGCACTGCATGACGATGGGGACCGCCTCGACGATGGCCTGCATGGCCGAGGCGCTCGGGATGCAGCTGCCGGGCTCGGCTGCCTGGCCCGCGGTCGACTCCCGGCGGATGGAAACCGCGCAGGCGGCGGGGCAGCGCATCGTACGGATGGTGGGGGAGGAGCTGCGCCCCTCGCAGATCATGACCCGGGAGGCGTTCGAGAACGCCATCCGGGTCAACGCGGCCATCGGCGGCTCCACGAACGCCATCATCCATCTCACCGCCATCGCCGGACGCCTCGGCGTCGAGTTGAGCCTGCGGGACTTCGACGACCTGGCCCGTGCGGTGCCGACCCTGGTCAACCTGATGCCGAGCGGCAAATACCTCATGGAAGACTTCTGCTACGCGGGCGGCCTGCCCGCCGTCATGGCCGAGCTGCTCAGCGGCGAGCTGCTGCACGGCGGACAGATCACGGTCACCGGACGCACCATCACCGAGAACACCGAGAACGCCGAACGCGTCGACTCCGACGTCATCACCGGCCTCGACGCCCCCTTCCAGCAGGCCGGCACCGGTATCGCCGTCCTCCGCGGCAACCTCTGCCCCGACGGCGCTGTGATCAAGCAGTCCGCCGCCTCACCGCACCTGCTCACCCACCGCGGCCCCGCGCGCGTCTTCGACTCCCCAGAGGCCTATCACGAGGTGGCCGACGACCCGGAACTCGACATCGACGAGAACACCGTCATCGTCATCCGCAACGCCGGCCCCAAGGGCTACCCGGGCATGCCCGAGGTCTCCAACGTCCCGCTGCCCGCCAAGCTGCTGAAGGCCGGCGTCAAGGACATGGTGCGCGTGTGCGACGGCCGGATGAGCGGCACCGGGTACGGGACGGTGGTCCTGCACGTAGCGCCCGAGGCCGCCGTCGGCGGACCTCTCGCCCTGGTGCGCGACGGGGACCCCGTCGTCCTCGACGTCCCGAACCGCATTCTGCGCCTGGACGTGGACGACGCCGAGCTCACGCGGCGCCGGGAGGCATGGAGGGCACCCGTTGAGCGGCACACCAGCGGCTACGCCTGGCTCTACACCCAGCATGTGGAACAGGCCGACCAGGGCGCCGACTTCGGTTTCCTGCGCGGAAGCCGTGGACACGAGGTCCCCCGCGACTCCCACTGAGTCCGCCCCGGGCGACCGCACCCCTCGAATCCAGGAGAGCATCGATCGTGGAATCGTCAGCAGCGCGCCCTCGTCCGGTCCTCACAGCCGGCTCCGTCCTGCCGGTGGACGCCGATCGAGCCGCCCTCGTCGCGCGCGTCCACGACCCGGAATGGGACGGACCGTGTGTGGCCGCGGTCCGCGGGGAGCAGGTCGTCGACCTGACGGCCGTCGCACCCACCGTCTCCGACCTCATGGAACGCGACGACGCGGCGGCAGTCGTCCGCGAGGCCGACGGCGGACACGTCTGGCGCCTGGACGAACTGCTCGCGGCACCGACCGGCCGCCGTGACGTTCCGCACCTGCTCGCCCCCGTCGACCTACAGGTGATCAAGGCCGCGGGCGTCACCTTCGCCCGGAGTCTGCTGGAACGCGTCATCGAAGAGCGCACGGGCGGCGATCCGGCGCAGGCCGCGAGAGTGCGGGCCCGCGTCGGGCAGGTGGTGGGCGGCACGCTCGACGGCATCCGTCCCGGATCGCCGGAAGCGGACAAGGCCAAGGAACTGCTCGTCTCCGAAGGACTGTGGTCGCAGTACCTGGAGGTCGGGATCGGGCCGGACCCGGAAGTGTTCACCAAGGCCCCGGTACTGTCCGCGGTCGGCACCGGCGCCGACATCGGCGTGCTCGGCGCCTCGGTGTGGAACAACCCCGAGCCCGAGGCAGTCCTCGTCGTGGACTCGCGCGGCCGGGTCCGCGGCGCGACGCTCGGTAACGACGTCAACCTCCGCGACATCGAGGGACGCAGCGCCCTGCTGCTGTCCCGTGCGAAGGACAACAACGCCTCATGCGCGATCGGCCCGTTCATCCGCGTGCTCGACGAGGGCTTCGACCTCGACACCGTACGCGGGCTCGACATCGACCTGCGGATCGACGGCCCGGACGGCTACGTACTGCACGGCAGCAGTTCCATGTGCGAGATCAGCCGCGACGTACTGGACCTGGTGGCCGCCACGCACGGTCCGCACCATCAATACCCGGACGGCTTCGTGTTGTTCACCGGAACGCTGTTCGCCCCCACCGAGGACCGACAGGCACCCGGCTCGGGCTTCACCCACGAGTACGGCGACATCGTGCGGATCTCCAGCCCGCGACTCGGCGCTCTGGCCAACACCGTCGTCCCCAGCGAGCAGGCCGCGCCGTGGACGTTCGGCGTACGAGCGCTGATGCGCAACCTCGCCCAGCGTGGCGTGCTGTGAGATGACGAAGACTCATACGGCGACCACCGCGTTCGTTCACCCGCAAGCCTCGCGATCCCGCACGCCCCGCGATCCCATGTGCGCAGCGCTGCCGCTGCCGCGACGTGCGCTGCGCACGCCCGGTTCATGCCCGGGCAACCGGCTCCTGCCCGATGATGGTGTGCAAGCGCCGCGTGTGATCCACGTGGCGCTCGGCTCCGGTCAACGTGACCCTGGCCGTCAGGCGCGGATCCGCGCTGGAAGCGGCCAACCGCACCTCCAGCTCGCCCGGTTCAACGACGCGCCGACCGTCGCGTCCGGTGAAGGAGGCCAGGTCGGCCGGGACCGTGACACGTAGGCGCCGTGCCTCGCCCGGTTTCAGTTCGACCCGGGCGTAGCCGACGAGGCGCTGCACCGGCTGGACGACGGAGGCAACCGGGTCGTGCAGATAGACCTGGACGACCTCGGTTCCGGACCGCCCGCCTGTGTTGCGGACGGTGAAGGCGAGGGTGAACTCGCCGTCCGTCGGGACCTCCTGGACGTCCACGGTCAGGTCTGTCCAGTCGAACCGCGTATAGGACAGACCGTGCCCGAAGGCGAACGCGGGGGTCGGGTCGATGTTGGACACCTCGCTGGCGTGAGCGAGCCGCGCCCCGAGGTACGTGGCCGGCTGGGATCCCGGCCCGCGCGGCACGCTGACCGGGAGACGTCCGGAGGGATTGGTACGGCCGCTGAGCACCCCGGCGATCGCGTGAGTGCCCTCCTCACCCGGGAAGAAGGACTGCACGATCGCAGCGGACTTCTCGACGGCGCGGCCGAGGGCGTAAGGCCGTCCCGCGAGCAGCACGGTGATCACGGGTGTCTGCAGGTCGAGCAGGGTGTCGAGCAGTTGCTGCTGCGCGCCGGGCAGCAGCAACGACTCGACGTCGCATCCCTCGCCGCTGGTGCCCCGGCCGAAGAGCCCCGCGCGGTCGCCGAGCACCACCAGGGCGACGTCGGCCTCGCGTGCCACCCGGGCGGCCTCGCCGATGCCGGAGAGATCTCCGTCGTCGATTCCGGTGCCGCGGGCGACCGTGATCTCGGCGTCGGGGAACTCTGCGGCGAGCGTGTCGCGCAGCGTGGGCAGCTCGATGCCGAGTGGGGTATCGGGGTGGCGGACGCCGATGTGCTGGGGGAAGGAGTAGCAGCCCAGTACGGCGATGGGCTCGTCGGCGTTGGGACCGAGCAGGGCGATGCGGCGTGGCCTCCCGAGCGGCAGGGTGCCGTCGTTGCTCAGCAGCACGACCGCTTCCTCGGCGACCGTGCGGGCCAGCGCGCGGTTCTGCGGACCGTCCAGGTCGATCCGACCGCGCAGGGCGGCCGGATCGTCGAGGTCCGCCCCGTCGAGCGCGGCCGGTACGGGGTTCCAGTCCGGGTCGAGCAGGCCGAGCATCGCCTTCTGGGTGAGTATCCGGCGCAGGGCGCGATCGACCAGCGCCTCCGGTGTGCGGCCGTCGGCGACGGCCTCGGCCAGGGGCGCGCCGTACGTCTTGACATTGGGCAGTTCGACGTCGATGCCCGCGCGCAGCGCCGTGCCGGCGGCGCCGGCCCAGTCCGCTGCGACGCCGTGCAGGGTCTTCAGGAAGGCGATGGCGAAGTAGTCGGCGACGACTGTGCCGTCGAAGCCCCACGTGTCCCGCAGCAGCCCGGTGAGCAGCTCCTCGTCGGCCGCGGAGGGCATGCCGTCGGTGTCGGTGTAGGCGTTCATCACCGACCGGGCGCCGCCTTCACGGATCGCCATCTCGAAGGGAGGCAGCAGAACGTCGGCGCGTTCACGCGGACCCACGGAGGAGGGGGCGAGGTTACGGCCGGCGCGCGAGGCCGAGTAGCCGACGAAGTGCTTGAGGGTGGCGACGATCCCGGCGGACTCAAGGCCCTGCACGTATGCCGTCCCGATGGTGCCGACGAGGTACGGGTCCTCGCCGATGGTCTCCTCGACCCGGCCCCAGCGGGCGTCGCGCACGACGTCCAGGACGGGCGCGAGTCCCTGGTGGACGCCGACGGCACGCATGTCGCGGCCGATGGCGGCGGCCATGCGCCGCACCGTGTCCGGATCGAAGGTGGCGCCCCAGGACAGCGGAACGGGGTAGGCCGTCGCCCCCCAGGCGGCGAAGCCGGCCAGGCACTCGTCATGCGCGAGAGCGGGGATGCCGAACCGGTTCGTGGCGGCGATACGGGTCTGGGTGCGGGCCAGGGAGAGCGCACCCAGGGCGGGGTCGACCGGGACCGTGCCGAAGGGCCGGGTCAGCTGGCCCAGTCCGGTGGGCAGGAGTGCGTCGAGATCGACGGCCTCCTCCATGTCGTGCTGGTGGGGGGCCACTTCGCCGCCCTGATCGGAGGCGCCCACCCACACTCCGTACAGCTGGGCGGTCTTCTCCTGAAGGGTCATCGCGTCGATCAGGGCGTCGACTCTCGCGGTGACGGAAACGGTGGGGTCGTTCCAGAGGGAGATCCCGGGGGTGTTGTCTACAGCCACGTTGTCGTTCACTTTCCTCCCACGCCCGTCAGCCCCTTGGCCAGGGCGCGACGGGCGAACAGGTAGACGAGCAGGATTCAGGGCGGGGCAGATCGCGTCCGGGACCCGGCCCGGCCCGGATCCGCTTCGCCCGCCCACCGGCCACGGCGTCAGTGTCGGTCAACGGCTGAATCCGGCGGTCAGACCGCTCAGCAACTGGCGGCGGCCGAACGCGTACAGCACCAGGAGGGGCAGTGTCGTGAGGACGACGGCGGCGAGAACGGCAGGTACGTTGACCCCGTACTGGCCCTGGAAGGTCCACAGCGCGAGTGGCAGGGTCCGGCGGTCGGGACTCTGAGTGAGGATCAGTGGCAGCAGGAACCCGTTCCAGATGGTCAGTGCGTTGAAGATGGTCACGGTGAGGATGGCCGGTCGGGTGAGTGGCGCCGCCAGCCGCCACAGTGTCGTCCATTCGGTGGCACCGTCGACCCGCATCGAGTCGAACAGCTCCTTGGGCACGTCGCGGATGAAGTTGGTGAGCACCAGGACGGACAGCGGGATGGCGAAGGCGATCGACGGGAGGATCAGCGCCAGCAGACTGTCGTACAGACGTAGTTTGATGATGATCAGGTAGACCGGGATCACCGTGGCCTGCAGCGGGATGGCCAGACCCATGAGGAACAGCCCGTTCATCGCGCGAAGGACCCGCATGCGCCGACCGCGAACGATCGCGTAGGCGGCCATGAAGGAGAACGCGACCGCCGGTATGACGGCTCCGGCGGTGACCACGACGCTGTTCACGAAGTAGCGAAGGAAGTCGGACTCGATGACCAGCCGGTAGTTCTCCAGTGTCGGATCGCCCGACGGCACCAGCGGGTTGCTCGCGTAGTAGCGGTCCTGGGCCTTGAAGCTGGTGATGAGGGACCAGTACAGGGGTACGGCGACGACGACGAGCCAGATCCATCCGGCCAGGCCGCCGGCCCAGTTGCGTCGGCGGGACGCCGGACGGGAGTGGCGTTGCCCCTCGCGGTGTGCGGTCTTCTGCGGTGGTCGCGGCTCGGTGAGTGTGGTGGTCACCTCAGGCCCCCTCAAGTTGGCTCGCGCCGGCGTCCCGGCCCCCGAGCCGGCGCAGCAGCAGCGCGAGGGCCAGGCCCACCAGGACCAGGATGACCGCGATGGCGCTGGCCGGCCCCATCAGGCTGGCCTTGAATCCCCGCTTGTACATGTCCAGTGCGAGGACCCGGGTGGCGTCGCCGGGGCCGCCCTCGGTCAGGATGAAGATGAGGTCGAAGAAGGTCAGCGACCCGACCACCATCAGCGTGGACGAGGTGATGATGGTGTACTTCAGTTGGGGCAGCGTGATGCTGAAGAACTGCCGGATCCGTCCGGCCCCGTCCAACTGGGCTGCTTCATAGAGGGACTTGGGGATCTGCTGGACACCACCCTGGTAGATCAGGGAGTGGAACGGGATGAACTGCCAGGAGACGACGAAGACGACGAGTCCGAACGCGAGCCCGGGCCGTCCCAGCCAGTCCTGGCTGAGCACCTCGATCTTCAGCCCGGCACCGAGCCCGAAGTTGGGGTCCAGCAGGGCTTTGTAGGCGATCGCGATCGCCGCGGAGCTGAGCATCAACGGGACGAAGTACACGACGCCCAGCACCGCACGGTAGCGCTGGCGGCCTGCCATGAACGTACCGAGCAGAATACTCAGCGGCGTCTGAACGGCCCAGGACACGGCCATCACCAGAAACGTCACCCAGAGGGCGTGCGGCAGCCCGGGATCGTTGAGAACCGCACGCCAGCTGGTCAGCCCCGACAGGTGGATCGCACCGATCCCGTCCCACGTGGTGAAGCTCAGCGCGAAGACACCGACGAGCGGGATCACGGCGAAGCCGACGAAGAGCACCAGCGCCGGCACCGCCAGCCACGGCAGGATGCTGCGCGGTGCGCGGCGCGGCGGATGGCCGGTGATTGAGCTCATTTGCCGGTGACCGCGTTCAGGTTGCGGGCGAACTGCTGCGGTGAGATGGACAGTTGGAACAACTTGACGATGTTTTCCAGCATGGCCTCGGCCGGCGTCGGAGTGAGGGCTTGGTCCCAGGACTGGCCGAACACCTTGGCCTTGGTGGCGACGTCGTAGGTGAACTGCAGGAAGTCGGCGCTCTTGGAGGCGGCCAGCAGTTTCTCCGTGCCCAGTCGGATCGGAACCGACCCGTTGTCGATCCACTTCTTCACCTCGGCGTCCTGGAGGACGCCTGTGGCGAGGAAGTCCTTGGCGACCTTCTTCTGTTTGGCGCTGGCCTTCGAGGAGATGGACAGGTACTGAGCGGGGTTGCCGACGGTGTTGCTCGGATCGCCCTTGCCGCCTTCGACGGGCGGGAAATTCATGTAGCCCAGCGCGCCGCTGGGGACGAAGTCCCCGCCCCTGGCCTGCTGGATGCCGTACGACCAGGCGCCGTGCAGCATCATCGCGGCCTTGCCGGTGTACAGCAGCGCCTGGTCGGCGTTGGAGTCCGCGGTGATCGAGGAGAAGCCCTTGATGAAGCCGCGGGCCTTGACCAGCTCCTGCACCTTGGTCAGCGCGGTGATGGCGTCCGGGTTGGACCAGGCGTTCTTCTCGCCCTCGATGACGGCCTGGAACAACTCCGGACCACCGATGCGATCGAACAGGAACTCCAGCCACATCATGTTCGTCCACTGGGACTGGCCACCGAGGGAGAACGGCGCTATGTCCTTCGCGTTGAACTTGGGCACCAGCTCCATGATGTCGTCCCAGGACTTCGGTGGCTGCACGCCGACCTGCTCGAAGACCTTCTTGTTGTAGTAGAGGATGATCGGCTGCACGGTCTCGCACGGCATCGCGTAGATCTTGCCGCTGACGGTTGCCGCGGCGAACGAGGACGGGAGCAGCCCCTTCTTGACCTCGGAGTGCTCGCCGAACCACGAGGTGAGGTCCTCGACCTGGCCCGCTTTCACATAGGTGCGCAGCGTCCCGCCGCCCCAGCCCCAGATGAGGGTGGGCGCCTTGCCGGCACCGATGGAGGTTTTGATCTTCGCCTTGTACGCGTCGTTCTGGAAGGTGAAGTCCTCGATCTGCTCCTTGGAGTGGGCCTTGTTGAACGCATCCACCGCGCCGGCTCTGACGCCTTCCTGCGGTTGACCGTTCAGGTACCAGTACGTGGCCCCACTACCGCTCTTGCCGGGGCCGGACGAGCCACAGGCCGCCAGGGCCGCCGAGGCCGGCACGCCGGCGGCAAGACCGAGGAGAGTACGTCGGGAGAGCGCCATGTTCTTCTCCGCACCCGAGAGCCATCGGCTTCTCGTGAGTCATGGTGAAAGGTTTTCGAAACATCCTTCTCCGAGCTCTGTCCGTGCAAATTAAGTTTCGGGCTGACGCCGTGTCAAGACTCGTGCGTGCACGTTGTCGAGCTGCAACCAGCTGCGTAATATCGGGCGAGAACGACTCCTGAAGAACCTTGGCAGGGACCGAAACATTTCGAAATGGGCTGGCTGAAAGCGGGGGTGATGCGATGACTGCGGCGGACACGCTGTCGGTGCAGGTCCTGCCGCGCAGGCAGGACCCGGTGCCGCCCGTACCGGACCGGGTCGATGCCCTCCTGGCTGAGACGACGGTGGTGGGCAGGGCCGCGCAGTTCGGCAGCCGGCCCGCTGTGCCCAGGTACGGCTGGAGCCGGGCGCAAGCGCATGCGCACGGGTCGGCGTGCATGTCGGTCGGACCGCGTGCAACCGGACGCGGTCCTACCCAGATCGTCGGACGTGTCGAGGCCGAGGAGCTCGTCGGCGCCTCCCATGACGAGCCCGGTGCCGGGTTGCCGTACGGTTGACCGGTTCCACCCGCCTTGCCGGCCCGACCGGCGGCTCACCACACCGGTGGACGTACAAGCTGGGAGGAACCGATGCGACCGAACGCCAGGCGCACCACTTTGGCGGACATCGCCCAAGTGGCTGGGGTCTCCGTCGCGACCGTGTCCAAAGTGGTCAACGGTCGCGGTGACGTGGCGCCGCATACCCGCACCCGGGTGCAGGAACTGCTGCATCAGCACCACTACCTCGCACCCGTGTTCCGGCACACCGAGGCCGTCGAAAGCCCGACCATCGAGGTGCAGTTCCAGGGCGGCCTCAAGTCGTACGTGGCCGAGACCCTGGAAGGCATCATCGACTCCGCCGCTGAATTGAGGGCCTCGGTGGTGATCAGCAAGGCGTCCCACGCCCCACACTGGGCCCGGGACCTGGTCTCAGCCGGGCGCCGCGCAGTCATCGCGATCACCAGCGTGTACACCACAACGCACCTGAACGAACTGGCCCGTTCCGGGCTGCCGCTGGTCGTGCTGGACCCACTGCACCTGCCGGACAGCCGGGTCCACAGCGTCGGGGCGACCAACTTCGCCGGCGGCCTGGCCGCGACCCGGCACCTGCTCTCCCTGGGCCACCGCCGCGTCGCCTACATCGGCGGACCGGCCATGGCCGTATGCAACCAGGCACGCGTGCACGGCTACCGCGCGGCCATGGAGGCGGAAGAAGCGCAGGTACCCGACGCCTATGTCCGGCCCGGAGAATTCACGTTCGAGACCGGGCTGCTCGGCGCCACGGCGCTACTGGGCCTGCACGAGCCACCGACGGCGATCTTCGCAGGCAACGACGAGATCGCCGTCGGTGTCATCGAGACCGCCCGCGCCCGAGGCCTGCGCATCCCTGAAGACCTGAGCGTGGTCGGCTTCGACGACACGAGCCTCGCCCCGATGGCCTCACCGCCGCTGACCACCGTGCGCCAGCCACTACGGGAGATGGGCGGTGCAGCCCTGCGCACCGCCCTCCGACTGGCCAACGGCGAAAAGGTCGAGTCCCACCACATCGAACTCGCCACCGAACTCGTGGTACGCGCCTCAACGGCACCGCCGCGCGAAGGGACTTCAGCGCGCAGGTAGTGGCCAGGTGCCGACCTGGAGGCTGACCGCGGCCCGGTGGAGATCGGTGTGGGTGTCGATCCCGTCGATGACCGCTGTCTCGTCTGCTGCCATGCTGGTGTGTGCTGCCCTTCCAGCGGCTTCGCCGCACTCGTGTGCCGGGCCACCAAGGGACGGCAGACCTGCGACCGGCCTGTGAGCCGTCTGCCGCTGACCTCGCTGACGGCGGACCCGGCCCGAGCCGAAGTGGGTCGACCAGTCGTCACCCCTCCGCGCGGACGCGATCCGCGATGCCTACTGTCAGAGCCTCCGCCTGGTCCTCGAGGTTCCATTTCCCGTCGCGGTAGGCGTGGTTGCTGATCCAGAACACGAGGACGCCGTCGCGCAGGGACCGGCTCAGGAGCCCCAGGGACCAGTCGTTGCCACCGTCGTGCCAGGCGAGAGGGCCGTCCGGGGTGTCACGGATGCTCCAGCCGTATCCGTACGAGTTCTCTGTTCCCGGCTCTGGTACGCGAGGTTCGAAGAGCTTCTCCCTGGCCCACGCCGGCAGGATCCTGTCACCGAGGAGTGCGCGGTGCCAACGGAGCATGTCCTGGGCGGTGGAGAGCATCCCGCCGTTGCCGCGCAGGTTCCAGTACGGTCCGTCGGCGGCCCAGGGGTGGTCGAAGGGTCTGCCCATGCTGCGGCCCTTGCTGTCGTACTCCACCGCAACGAGGTGCAGCGGCCAGCGGGGCAGCACATATCCGGTCTGCTCCATCCCGGCCGGGGCGAACAGGTGCCGGGCCAGGAACCGTTCGTACGTCTCCCCGGACGCCTCCTCGACGATCGCGGCGAGCAGGCTGTAGCCGGTGTTGGAGTAGTGGAATTCCTTGGCCGGGGCGGACCGCAGCTTCGACGCCAGGGCCCGGCGCACCAACTCCTCCCGTGACAAAGGGTCGTAGTCGTCGCCGAGCGCCTCGGTCAGGCCCGACCTGTGGGTGAGCAGGTGCTCGATCGTGATGCCGCGTTTGTCCTCGGGCACGGGCCGCCCGTGTCCGAGGAACCGGCTGATCGGATCACTCACCCGGAGCCGGCCCATCACCTCCAGCTTCACGATCGCGGCCGCGGTGAACTGCTTCGTGATCGACATGACGTCGTACACGGTCCGGCAGCTCGCGGGGGTTCCGGCGGCGCGGTCCGCTGCTCCGAACCCGCCGCAGTACGCGAGCCGGTCGCCGCGGGCGGCGATCACGGTGCCACTGGGCCCGGCGGGCAGGGTACGGCGGAGAAAGTCGGCGACCGACTCGCCGTCACGGGGCTGGGACTTCGGGGTGCGCGCCGGCGACGCACCGGCACCGGGTTCTTCGGCGCATCCGCCGAGCATCAGCAGAACACCGAGGGCAGTGGCGATGGCCGTACGGCGGTGGTGGCGGCGATGACGAGACGCAGTCGTGCCCATACATCCTCCAACGTCGGGAATGGGCTCCGAGGTTGACCGCCGCTCTCGCCGTTCCTCAAGCCGTTATGGTGTTCGAGCTTGTGCGAGCCCGTGTACGTCCAGGTCAACAGGGGGACCATGATGACCACAGCACCGCCCACACCGCCGGACACCGACGCGGTCGCCTTCGTGGCGGCGCTCCGACGCCTCAAGGCGTGGTCGGGCCTCAGCTACCGCCAACTGGAACGCCGCGCGACGGAAGCGGGCCACGCTCTGCCCTACTCCACGGCGGCGACCATGCTCGGCAGGGACCGGCTGCCCCGCGAGCAGTTGGTCGCCGCGTTTGTGGCGGCCTGCGGGGTGCGGTCGGACGAGGCGGAGGCGTGGTTGGACGCACGCGTGACCATCGCGTGCGGGCGGCCCGCCGAGACCAGGCGCACGACACGGAACAGAAGGTTCTGGCAGCCCCGTTGGGCGCTCGCCGGCGCCGTGGCACTCGCCACCGCGTTCCTCGGTGGGGCATCGGCGGTCGGCGCCTTCACCGATGACGTCGAGGTCGACGTCGAGGAGACACGAACCTCGCTTCATCTGCCCGGTTGAGGAGGGTGGGCGGCGATGTGGGCAGTCCCCGTCCGGCCGCGGTCCAGCACCTTCTCGCCGGGCAGGACGCGCTGCCCGTGCAGTTCGCGGCGAAAGCTCGCCTCTTCGCACAGCGAAGCGCCCGGATCCGTCGACCGTGACAGACCCGGGCAGTCCGCTTGCGGCACCGGCCGCGCCGTGGGCGTGCTTGGCCGCAGGGCGTAGGACGTGAGGTCCCGCTGCCTGGCCTCCGCGCGCGCCACGGCGCCGCCGGTGGTGTTTACCTCATTGCGCCTGCCGTGCGTACGGCGCGACGGCGATCCGGTCGATCAGTGGTGCGTAGCGGGAGCGGAGCGGAACGCCGGGGAAGGTGTCCGAGGCGTAGGTGGTGCCGTCGAAGTTCGGCAGTTCCTCGGAGCGGAAGGCGATCGTGTTCTGTCCCTTCTTCAGACGGACCGGGACGGTCACCTCCCAGAAGTTGTTCTGGTGGAAGCTGTGCGGGAAGCCGACCCGCTGTTTGTCACCGCCGTTGACGCTGACGTCGGCGTGGCGGGCGAGCGGGTCCGGGTTGTAGTGGGTGGCCTCGGCCTGCTCCGGGTTGGAGTAGCGGATGCGCAGCGCGTACAGACCGGTCCGGTCGGCAGCGACGGTGAACGTCGCGGTGTTGCCGTTGCCCGGCTCGCCGCCGATGCCGGTGATCGCCGTGCCGTCGGTGGCCAGCGAGAGCGGGGTGAGCGTGGCCGAGCCGACGAGCTTGGCGTCGCCGGCCTCGTACGTCCGCGCCTTGAGCGTGCCCTCCGTCGGCGTGACCGTGAGGCGGTCGACGAGGGTGGTGGACGAACCTCCGGTCAGTGTCACCTTGTTGATGCCGCCCGAGAGGGAGACCGCCGTACTGCTTCTGCCCTTGGACAGGCGCAGGACGTCGTGTCCGTTGACGGAGAGCCGGGCGCCCGAGCCGCTCAGGGCACCGGCCTGGAGCGTGGCCTCGCGGTCGGCGGGGGAGTAGACCCAGAACGTGGCGGTCCCGTTCTTCGGGAGCCGGACCGCGCCCGAGCCGGTGGCCGGAACTCCGGCCTGCTTCGGCAGCTCGTAGACGGGCTGCGCCCCGCCGCCGAGCCACGCCAGCTCGCCCTCGTACACCTGGGTGGCGGCCGACGCCTTGGGGAGGGAGAGGGTGAGGCGGTCGACGATGGCGTCGCCCTTCGTGGCGCGTTTGCCGTCGGCGCTCTTCGCGGCGATCGTGAGGGTGTGCTTGCCCTTGGTGAGCTGGACCTTGGTGTCGGCGTGGTCCCAGACCACCCACTTGTAGCCCAGCGGCAGGTACAGCTCCTGCTCGCTGTCCGTTTTGCCGTCCACGCGCAGGAAGACGTTGGTGGGGCCCTGCTCCTTCACCTTGTCGAAGCTGTTGAGGGAGTTGGCGAAGACGCTCAGGTCGTAGGCGCCGTCCTCGGGCACGTCCACGGTGACGTCGAGGGTGACGTCCGAGCCGGTGCGCAGGCCGCCCACGTCGTACCCGCCGGACGTGTAGAACTTCGACACGTCGCTGGGCGAGCCCTCCGGTCCGTTCTTCGCGTAGTCGGAGCCGGTGTGGGCGGCATCCTCCGCCTCGTACGAGCCCTGCCAGCGCACGGGCGGGGACTGCGTGCCCTTCGCCTTGCCGGCCGGGCTGAGGACGATCTCGTACGCCGAGGACTCCTTCAGCTTCGGCAGCCCGCCGTCGCCGAAGTCGACGACGACCTTGCCGTCGTCACCGATCCTCAGGTTCTTCTCGGAGAGCAGCTTCGGACCGGCGGAGTCGCCCACCTGACCGCTCCACTCGATCTCCCGCACCCAGGCGTGCACGCGGTCCCCGAAGAGCTTCTTCGGGACGCCCGCGAAGGTGATGTGGCCCTTTCCGTCGGAGCCGCCGAAGATCAGCCGGGCCTGCCGCTTCTTCTCGTCGAGTGTGCCGACGCCCTGCATGGTGTAGTTCTCGCCCGGGAACGGCGGGGTCACCCGCACCGTGTGTCCGCTCATGGAGGCGTACGAGTTCAGCAGCCACCACTGGCCGTTGCCGCGGTTGGACTGCACCGCGGAGTCGGAGAGGTTGCCGTCGATGTTCCAGTACGCGATGTCGGCGTCCACCTTGGACTCCTCGATCGCGGACACCCACTGGATCATCTGCCCGGGCACCGAGGTGTGGTAGTTGAAGGCGTACTCGTTGATGTTGACCGGGAGCTGCGTGCCCTCACGGTTGGTTCCCTTGAACAGCTCCTTCTCCCAGGTCCGGTACTCGGCGACGCTCTCGCGAACCGCTTCCGGGTGGCTCAGCTCGTGCCAGGTGATGACCTCGGGGAGGGTGCCGGCGGCCAGGGCGTGGGCGAGGAAGCCCTTCACCTGGTCGTACAGGACGCTGGTGTTGGGGCCGGCGATGCGGGCGGCTGGCATCTTGCTCTTGATGAGTTTGTACGCGTCGTCCCAGGCGGCGAAGTAGTCGTCCGGGTCGTTGAGCCAGCTGACCTTGTTGTAGCTCCACTCGCCGGTGCCGAACATGTTGCCCTCGGGCTCGTTGAACGGCACGAAGACGATGTTGTCCTGGTACTGCTCAGGCAGCTTCAGGACCTGGTCGACCTGGACCGCGATCTTCTCCTTGTAGAGCTTGAGCTTCTCCTCGGGGGTGTCGCCCGGCCACTGGTACGGGAAGCCGCGGTGGATGTCGGTCATGTAGATGTACACGTCACCGTTGGTGGAGTCGGCCAGCGGCTTGACCACCTCCAGCGCGTCGGCACCGGGGTGCTGCGGGCCGTCCTGCGCCTTGGTGGAGACCGTGCGCAGGCCCATGCCCTCGATGAGGTTGTTGGTCGGTACGTCCGGTCCGTACACGCCGTAGAGCGTGCCGGAGGCGCCGCCGTGGAAGGCGCCGGTGTCCGAGCCGAGGTCGACGGTGAGCTGTCCCTCGCGGACCACGGTGACGGTCGCCTTCACCGCGTGCCCGGCCGCGGTTCCGGCCACCGTGAACGTGCCGGGCCGGGCGTACTTGTCGGAGGGTACGGCGTCCCAGGTGACCGGCGTGTCACGGTCGTAGCCGTCGGAGAAGGTGGCGCGGACGGTGGCGGGGAGGGACGGAGCGGTCCCGGACGTGGTCCGGGCCTCGAAGGACGTCCGCGAGAGCTCCCGGAGGGTGGGCAGGGGCCCGACCGTACCGGCCACCTGCTCGGGGCTGAGTGCCGAGTGCCACACGGTGAAGTCGTCGACCGCGCCCTTGAGCAGCGGATCCGGATAGAACGACTTGCCGATGTACCCGGCGGCGGAGGCCGAACCGTCCAGCAGATCATGGGCCTTGACGTTGGTCTTCGAGGACGAGACCGCCACGCCGTCGAGGTAGGTGGTGACCCGGCCGGCGGAGGTGTCGAGGGTGACGGTGATGGTCCGCCACTGGTCGGCGGGGAGCTGCGCGTAGCCGCGGACCTGTGCCTCCGCGCCGCCTCCGCCGGTGGTCACGGAGGTCTGCAGCAGTCCGTTTCCGTTGTGCGGGGTGGTGAAGAGGTACTTGGTGGTGTCGGTGCCCAGATCGAAGACCCGCTGCCAGGGCGACTGGTCGTCGCTCCACTTGACGCGGGCGGAGACCGTCAGGTCCGTTGCGTCCCCGAGCACTTCACGGGGCAGGCGGACGTACGCGCCGTTGGAGTCGGGCGCGCCGCCGGGCAGGGCGAGCGCCTTGCCTCCGTCCGTGCCCTCGACGGGCCGGGCGGTGGAGCCGTTCACCAGGCTCGCCGTCAGGCCGTTGCCGGAGCTGTCGGTGATCCTGCCCGAGGCGAACTCGTCCTGGTCGAAGGTGTAACGGGCGGCGGGCTGGGGTGCCTCGGCCGCTTGTGCGGAGACGGCCGGTGCGGCCAGCAGGCCCGCGCCGAGGGTCAGTGCCACGGCGGCGGCATGGGCTCGGCGCCGGGCGGATCTGTCAGCGGGTGGCATGGACTCGTCCTCATCCTTGAGTGAGCGGTTTCGGGTCGCCCGCCTCGGGCGGCTCAGCCCTGACTGAGCGCTGGTGCCTGACGGTGGGCCATCTCTGCCCGGCCCGGCCCGGCCGGCGGTCGGTGGAGTGAGCACCGGGGCCGGGACGGCAGTCGCCCGCGGGCGTCGTCCTTCGTCACGCAGGGCTCAGTCATGCAGGGCCTCCCTCGGTTCCGTACCGCCCGGATGGTGGAAGGGGAGTGTGTCGAACCGGTTCGATCCAGATGTACGGCAGAGGTGAGGTGCTTCTTGAACGGTGCTTCTTGAACGTGGCAGGGATGGTGGCTCTGCGTTTCGGCGGGTCCGCGGAGAGGGGCGCGGCTGTTGGAAGGATCGCTTCCTCGAACCGGTTCGGCGAAGCTAGCACCGGGGGAACCTGGCCGACAATCCCTCCGACGCCAGGTCTCGTAGCCGTTTCCGTGAGGTTGCGGAAGTGCGGTCCGAGGTGTTGACAGCCGTTCGGGTTGTTTCTACCGTCACTTCACGCGAACCGGTTCGACGACCGGTAGCCGTCCCTGCCTCTATTCCAGCCCCACGCGACCAGTGAGTGGTTCTTCTCGGAGAATGTCGAACCGGTTCGAGCTAAGGAGTCGCCGTGAACATCGGTGAGATCGCCCGGCGGGCCGGTGTCTCGCGGAGCACCGTGTCCTACGCGCTGAGCGGCAAGCGCCCGGTTTCGGACGACACCCGCCGGAAGATCCAGCGGGTCGTCGACGAGCTGGGCTACCGGCCCAGCGCCAGTGCGCGGGCACTGGCCAACGGACGGACCAGCACCCTCGGTCTGGTCTTCCCGCCGGCCGGCAACCACTACACCGGCATGCAACTGGACTTCATCGGCAGTGTGGTGGAGGCCGCCGCGTCCTACGACTACGACGTGCTGCTGTCTCCCAGCGGTGCGGACAGCGACCGCTCCTTCCAGCGGCTGCTGGCGGAGCGGCGGGTGGACGGTGCGATCCTGATGGAGATCAGGCTGGCGGACGACCGGGTCGACCACCTCACCGCGGTGGGCTTCCCGTCTGTCGCCATCGGCCGCACCGCCCACCCGGAGGCCGGCTGGTGGGTGGGCCTGGACCACACCGCGCTGGCGGCGGCGTGTGTCCACCATCTCGCCGACCTGGGCCACCGCCGTGTCGCCTTCGTCAACCGGCCCGAGCAACTGCTGCGGGCCGGATACGAGTCGGCCCACCGCGGCCTGGAGGGGTTCACCAAGGCCGCGGCCGAGCGCGGGCTGACGGTCCGGACCTACTGCTGCGGCGACGACGCCGCCTCGGGCCAGGCATGTCTGGAGCGGATCCTGCACGACGACCCGGCCACCACCGCCCTGGTCACGCTCAACGAGGCCGCGCTGGGCGGACTCTACCGCGGGCTGGCCCAGGCCGGCCGGCATGTGCCGCGCGACTTCTCCGTCACCGGGGTGGTGGCCGGCCGCTGGGCGGAGACGGTGACCCCGCAGCTCACCGCGGCGGACGTGCCCGCGGAACAGCTGGGCCGCCTCGCCGTCGAGCTGCTGGCCGAGAGGCTCGACCATCCCGACGCGCCTCCCCGTCACCATCTCCTCGTACCACCCATTTCCCTGCGGGCCAGCACCGGGCCCGCAGGGGCCACGCCCACGGGGGACGCCGCACCCGACACGACGCCCTGACCGCACGCCACGACGAGTCCCTCTCCTCCTCGCTCATCCCATGGGGCCCTCGGACGGCTCACCAACCGCTCAATACCGCCGTTCGGCGTGCCCGCCCCCTCGCGCCCCTCGTCCTGGGCACCCGCATGCCAAAAACAAAGGAACCCGCGATGAACACCTTCTCCAGAGGCCGCCGCCTGAGCGCCGCAGCCCTGACAGCCCTGGCTGTTGCCGCCAGTGCCACCGCCTGCGGATCCGGTTCGGGCAGCAGCGGCTCGAAGGCCGCCGACGGCGGCACGTACACGATCTGGGACCCCTACCCGCAGTTCGCCGAAGGCTCGGCCTGGACGAAGCTGCTGGACGCCTGTGGCGCCAAGGCCGGTGTGAAGGTCAAGCGGACCGGCTTCGACACCAGTGACCTGGCGAACAAGACGCTGCTGGCGGCGCAGCAGGGCAACTCCCCGGACGCCCTCATCGTCGACAACCCGGTGGTGTCGACCCTGGCCGAGGCCGGCGTGCTCACCACGACCGACGACACCAAGCTCGACACCTCGGCCGTGGATCCGAACCTGCTCGCGGCAGGCCAGTCGGACGGCAAGACGTACGGCACGCCGATCGGCGCCAACACCCTTGCCGTCTACTACAACAAGAAGGTGCTGAAGGAGGCCGGGGTGGACGTCGCCTCGGTCAAGGACTGGCCGTCGCTGACGGCGGCGCTGGCCAAGGTGAAGCAGGCGGGCAAGAAGGGCATCACGTTCTCGGCGATCGGCACGGAGGAGGGCAGCTTCCAGTTCCTGCCCTGGTTCTGGGGTGCGGGCGCCGAGCTGACGCAACTCGACTCCGACCAGGCAGTCTCCGCCCTGACGCTGTGGAAGGACTGGCTGGGTAAGGGCTACGCCCCGAACTCGGTGCTCAACAACACCCAGACGACCAGCTGGCAGGAGTTCGCGAGCGGCGACTACGCGTTCGCCGAGAACGGCACCTGGCAGCTCGCGAATGCCAAGAAAGCGGGCTTCGACTACGGGGTCATACCTGTCCCCGCCGCCTCCGGGGGCAACGCCGCGGCCCCGACGGGCGGCGAGTTCGTCACCATCCCGGTCCAGGACTCCACCGGCCGCTACGCCACCTCACAGAAGCTGGTGACGTGCCTGACCAGCACGAAGAATCTGTACGACACCGACACCACCCTGTCCTACGTAGCCCCCACCACCGAGATCCAGGACAGGCAGGTGGCCGCGAACGCCCAGCTGAAGCCCTGGGTCGCGGCGGTCAAGGCGGCCAAGGGCCGCACCAGTGACGATCTCGGCACCAAGTACCCGAAGATCTCGGAGCAGTTGTGGAAGGCGGTCCAGTCCGCGCTCAGCGGGTCCACGTCGCCGAAGGACGCGCTGTCCGCAGCCCAGTCCGCGGTCAAGTAACCGGCAGTCAAGGTCCGTTGATGAGCCACACGACGCAAGTGCCGCACAGGCGGCCCGTGCACGACCCCGGCGGTGCGGCCCCCGTCGCATCCCGCCGGGCACGGCGCCGCCCCACCTCACAGCAGTGGGCCGCCTGGGGATTCCTGGCCCCGGTGACCCTCTACCTCGCTCTCTTCTACGCCTATCCGCTCTACCGCAACATCGACCTGAGCCTGCGCAACTACACCGTCCGCTCCTTCGTCCAGGGCGACGCCCCGTTCACGGGCCTGAAGAACTACCGGACCGTCTTCGACGACCCGGCCTTCGCACCGGCGCTGCTGCACACCGTGGTGTTCACCGCCGTGTGCCTGGCCTTCCAGTACGCCATCGGCCTGGCGCTCGCGGTCTTCTTCAACCAGAACTTCCGGCTCTCCGCCACCCTGCGTGCCCTGTTCCTGGTGCCGTGGCTGCTGCCGCTGATCGTGTCGGCGTCCACCTGGTCGTGGATGCTCAACAGCGACTCCGGCATCGTCAACGCCGCCCTGCACGTCCTCGGTGTCGGCCCGGTGAACTGGCTGACCTCACCGTCGTGGTCACTCACCTCGGTGATCATCGCAAACGTCTGGATCGGCATCCCGTTCAACCTGGTCGTCCTGTACAGCGGCCTGCAGGCCATCCCCGCCAGCCTGTACGAGGCGGCCGCGCTGGACGGCACGAACGCCTGGCAGCGCTTCCGGCACATCACCTTCCCGCTGCTGCGCCCGGTCTCCGCCATCACCCTGCTGCTGGGGCTGGTCTACACGCTGAAGGTCTTCGACATCATCTGGATCATGACCAAGGGCGGCCCTGCCGACTCCTCCACCACCTTCGCCACCTGGTCGTACCAGCTCGGCTTCGGCAACCTGCTGCCGGCCTTCGGCCCCGGAGCGGCCGTCGGCAACCTGCTGGTCGTCGCCGCCCTGGTCTTCGGGCTGGTCTACGCCCGGGTGCAGCGAAAGCAGGCGCTGTCATGAACCGACGCACCAGCCACGCGTGGTGGAAGACGGCAATCGGCCTGCTGCTGACCTCGATCATGCTCTTCCCGGTCTACTGGATGCTCAACGTGTCCTTCACTCCCGACCAGGACATGCGCAAGAGCCCGCCGGACCTGTTCCCCGCCAACGGCACCCTGGACGGCTACCGGGCCGTCCTCGACCAGCAGTTGCCCTACCTCGGCACCAGCCTCGCCGTCGCCCTGGGCACCGTCGTCCTGACCGTGGCCCTGTCCGCCCCGGCCGGCTACGCGCTGGCCAAGCTGCGCCCGCGCGGCGGCGGCGCCCTCAGCTTCGTCCTGCTGACCGCCCAGATGATTCCCGGCATCATCATGGCGATGGGCTTCTACGCCATCTATCTCAGCCTCGGCCTGCTCCAGTCCGTTCCCGGCCTGATCGTCGCCGACTCCACTCTGGCCGTCCCCTTCGCGGTGCTCATCTTCACCGCGTTCATGTCCGGGATCCCCGGCGAACTGCTCCAGGCCGCGACGGTGGACGGCGCCGGGACCTGGCGCACCTTCCGGTCGATCGTCCTGCCGATGAGCCGCAACGCCGTCGTCACGGTGTCCCTGTTCGCGTTCCTGTGGTCCTGGTCCGACTTCGTCTTCGCCAGCACCCTGGTCAACGGCGGCGCCCACGAGCCGATCACCCTCGGCATCTACCACTACATCGGCAACAACAACCAGGAGTGGAACGCCATCATGGCGACCGCCGTCGTGGCCTCACTGCCGGCCGCGGTCATCCTCGTCCTCGCCCAACGCTACGTCTCGGCCGGTGTGACCACCGGTGCCGTCAAGGACTGACGCGCCATCACCACTTCGTCGATCAGCACCCCTTGAAGAAACGAGTCACGCCTCCATGACCGCCGCCTCGCCCGGTCCGGCCTTCTCCGTCCACGACATCCCGTTCAGCGCGCACGGTTCCTGGTTCGACATCTCGCCCGTGGTGGCGGAGAAGACCTACGCCGAGGACCTCCACCTCGTCTCCCACCAGAACGGCATGCACCCGGTGCTGCGCCTGGTCCCGCTCGACGCGGCGACGGGCGCCCGGGCCGAGACCCGCGTCGAGGCGACACCTGGTCTGCTGAGCTGGATCGACGCGGCCGACCGCGTCGACCTCGCCTACGAGTCGCCGGACACCGTTCGCCTGCGCGGGAGCGGACTGGACCTCAGCATCTGCGCAGCAGCACAGGCCCTGACGCCCTTCAGCGGCACGTACTTCTTCCACGACCCGGGCGTCGACGCGCACGTGTTCACCTCGTACGAGACCGGGCGCCGCTACCGGGTCACCGTACTGTCAGGGACCGTCGCCGACACCTCCGGCACACAGGCCCTGGGCAGCGCCGACCGCAGCCTCACCGTCGCCGCGGACGCGGACGGCACCTGGGAGATCGCGGTTGAGGAACTCGACACCGCCCGCCCGCCCTACACTTCGTCGGCGGCCTTCGGCAAGATCGTGGAGAGCGCGCAGAACGCCTTCGCCGACTTCGCGGACGCGGTAGCCCCGTGGCGCTCGTCCGCCACGCCGGCCGCCGAACTCGCCGCCTATGTCGTGTGGTCCGCGACCGTACGCCCGGCAGGGCTGGTCACCCGGCCCGCGGTCCTCATGTCCAAGCACTGGATGGACAAGGTCTGGAGCTGGGACCACTGCTTCAACGCCCTGGCCCTGGCGCCCGGATGCCCCGAACTGGCCCGGGACCAGTTCCTGCTGCCCTTCGACCACCAGGACGGGGCCGGTGCCTTGCCCGACTCGGTCACCCACTCCGAGGTCCTCCACAACTTCGTCAAACCGCCCATCCACGGCTGGGCCTTCCGCCTCCTGCGCCGCCGGCTGCCCGAACCACTCGGCCGGGAGGAGCTGGCCGCGACATACCGCGGACTGAAGCACTGGACCGAGTTCTGGCTCACCATGCGGCGCGCACCCGGCGCCGAACTGCCCCACTACCAGCACGGCAACGACAGCGGCTGGGACAACGCGACCACCTTCGATCCGGAGCGCGTCGTCATCACCGCCGAACTGGCCGCCTTCCTCATCCTCCAGCTCCACGAACTTGCCGAACTGGCGGCGGAATTGGGGCACACCGACGATGCGCTCCGCTGGACGCGGGCGGCCCGGGAAACCCAGGCGGCGATGCTCGACCGGCTCTGGACCGGCGACCGGTTCGTCACCCAAGGGGTCGACAGCGGAGACACCTGGACCAGCTCCAGCCTGCTCGACCTGATGCCCATCGCCCTCGGGGAACATCTGCCGCAGGACATCAGCGCCGTACTGGCCGACCGGATCGAGGCCCACCTGACCCCGTACGGCCTCGCCACCGAACTGCCCGCCTCGCCGCACTACCTCTCCGATGGCTACTGGCGCGGTCCCATCTGGGCCCCCTCCACGGTCCTCGTCGAGGACGGCCTGCGCCGAGCGGGCCACCACGGACTGGCGGACGAGATCAGCGCCCGCTTCCGCGCCCTGTGCGAAACCCATGGCTTCGCCGAGAACTTCGACGCCCTGACGGGCAGGGGACTGCGCGACCGCGCCTACACCTGGACCGCCAGCAGCTATCTCATCCTCGCCGAACACCACGTACGCGGAGACCGCCACTGACCCTGGACCGCACACGCAGACGTTCGGCTGGGAGTGCGGTGCTCCATCCGCGGGTCGACGCGAGCGAGTACCGCAATGTCTCCTCCACCATCAAGGCTGCCTTCAACGACGCCTTCCACCACAGCTCACTCGGCCGCTGCACGCGCGAAGGCGACCTGGATACCTCCGGCGCGACGCAGGCCGCGCGGGCGCTCGCACCGGACGAAGGCCTGGTGCTTCAGCCGACGGTCAGCGTCCGTCGCGCGAGAGCCCAGACCATCAGAGCGATGGCGAACAGGACGGCGGCGCCGGTCATCACCAGGGACCATCCTCCGGCCCCCCACAGGGCGGCCGCGAGCGCGGAGCCGATCGTTCCGCCAATGAAGTTGCCGGTGACGAACGCGGTGTTCAGTCGGCTGCGGCTGTGCTCCGCTGGCGCATCGAGCACGACTACCGGGAGATGAAACAGGCCCTGGGACTTGCCCACTTCGAAGGCCGCACCTGGAACGGCTGGCACCACCACGTCACCCTCGGCTCCGTCGCGCACGCCTTCTGCACACTCCAACGACTGGCCAAGGCCCCCAAAGACACGGCGCCGGCCTGAGCCTCTACCAAGTCGTCCGCGAGCTACAGACACTCCTCGCCCTCTGGACCGGCGCCTGCCCCACCTGCCACCGCGACATACCCACCCCAATGCGAACCTGACCAGGCACTACTAGCGGCGTCGGGCGAGCGCGCGAGTCAGCCGTTCGAGGCCTTCGGTGAGCGGGTCGGTCGGGCCGCCGAAGCCGATCCGGACATGTCCGGGAGCGCCGAAACACGATCCCGGGATGACCAGCACGCCGCACGTCTGGAACAGCTCTTCGCAGAACGCGTCGGTTTCGGTGAACGGCAGCAGTCGGGGGAAGGCCGCGACGCCGCCCGTGGGCGGGACGAGTGACACCTGCTCGGGATGGGCGTCCGCCCAGGCGCGCAGGAGGTCGCGGTTGGTCCTCGCCCGTTTCAGGCGCGGCTCGATGAACGCGTCCGCGTTCTTCAGCACGCCCAGCGCCAGCAGTTCGACGAGCGGGGACACGTGCAGCGTGGTGTAGTCGCGGATGCGCACGCACTCCGTGAGCAGCTCGCGTGGCCCGACGCACCAGCCGAAGCGCAGCCCCGGCAGCCCGAACGCCTTGGAGAACGTGCCGAAGCTGACCCCGCGCCCGTAGCGCGACGAGACCGGGGGCAGGGGTTCGGTGTCGTAGGTGAGCGGAGCGAACGCCGCGTCCCACAGCACATGGGCGCCGACACCGTCGGCGATCTCGACCAGCCGGGTCTGCTCGGCGACCGTGATCGAGACCCCGGTCGGGTTCTGCGGGAAGTTGACGATGATCGCCTTGGTGCGTTCGGTCACCAGTTGGGCCAGCTCGTCCAGGGACGGCTGCCAGTCGCGGCCCGGATCCAGCCGCCAGGTCCGGACCGTGCAGCCCAGCCCGGCGGCGAACTCGACCAGCAGATGGTAGCCGGGCTGGACCGCGACGACCTCGTCACCGGGCTCCAGGAGGGCCATGAGGACGAGTGAGATCGCCTCGCCCGACCCGCTCGTCGTCATGACCCGCTCCGGGTCGGCCTCGCCCCAGTGCCCGGCGACGGCCGAGCGGACCGCCGGGGCGCCGAGGGAGTAACCGTCGTCGAACATCAGGGTGTCGATCTCGTCGTGGCCCACTCCCGTCATGGCACGCAGTTCCGCCATGGAGTAGGACGAGACGCCACTCGAACTGATGTCGATCTCCGCGGTGAAGTAGTAGTCGCGGAGCCAGTCCTCCAGAGGTGCCGCCTTGGGCCGCACGCCTACCAGCGCCATTCGCGCTGCCCGAGCAGGTGCTCGGCCTTGACACTGTGGTCCGCGCTCCAGGCCATGAACTCCTCTATCTGCCGCAGTTGGTAGGAGTCCTCGTTGTAGCTGGTGGCCATGACGTGCCCCAGCCACTCCTCCTCGCCCATCGCGTAGATGTACGCCTCCGACGCGCCCAGTTCCGTCACGATCGCACCCGCCTGCGCCGCGTTCGATCCGGAGAGCTTGCGCGAGTCGCTCATCTTCTTGGTCACCGGCTTGGTCAGCAGCGCCTGGTAGAGCCAGGTCAGCGGGGCGCCGTCACACTCCATGCCCAGGAACGCCATGTCGGCCGCGCCGAGGTGGGAGCGGACGTAGCGGTAGAGCGTCGGGTCGATGCCCGACGAGTCGGCGCCGACGAAGATCCTGCGGCCGGCCAGCTCGACCCAGTAGGTGGACTTGCCGCGTATGTCGAGGTCGGCGTGCTCGCCGAGGAACGGCGTCGCGGTGACCCTGCCGCCGGGGAACTCGACCTCGGTGAAATCGTCCACCTCCGTCACGGGAAAGCCGAGGTGTTCGAGGTAGAGCCCGAGCGACGGGTCGCACAGATTGCCCCGGGACGACCGCGGCACGACGACCGTGCCGACCCGGCCGCGCAGCTGCAGCAGTGTCTCCAGCACGATGTGGTCCTGGTGGCCGTGTGTGATCAGCACCAGGTCGGCGTGGTCGGGCAGGTCGTCGTAGGTGTACCGGCCGCCGGCGTCACTGTCGGCGCTGATGAACGGGTCGGTGATGATCGACGCTTCCGGGGTCTGCAGCACCAGACAGGCATGCCCGAAGTAGCGGATACGGCCGCCCGAACCGATGTGCCGGTCCTCGTTCAGACTGCTCTCGGAGCTCAGCAGACCGTCGAGCAGGGCGAACTGCGCCTCGTCCGTCAGCTCCAGTGCCTCCCGCAGCCTCTCCGCCGTCGTCGGCCGGACCCGGGCCCGGAAGAGTTCCTGGAGACCCGGGTGACGGAACGGAATCGGCAGGTCGAGGACGTCCGGTGACCGCAGCCTGGGCGTGCTCAGGATGAACGGGCGCTCATGTCCGGGCTCGATCGACAGCTGTACGGACTGCCGGTCCTCCATGAAGGCGTCGCTCTTGTAGGTGAGCGGCTCGATGAAGCGCAGCGACGCCTGGTTGTCGGTGTCGTAGGCGATCTCGACCAGCCCGTTCAGCTCCGGCGGCAGCTTTGGGTAGAGCGGGGTCAGGGCGAACCCGCCGGCCTCTTGCCGGACCAGGTCCTCGGCCTCCGCGACGGCCTCGGCGAACCGCAGCATCGGCGCCCGGTCGCGCTTGATCGACGCCAGCAGATCACGGATGTCCTTGACCCGCTCCTCGGGGATGTTGACGAAATAGCCGCCGCGCAGCTCGGGATTGCCGCCGGCCGCGATGTGCACCTGCGGTGACTGCAGGTACGACTCGAGCATCGGCACCTGGAGGAAGGCGAGGTTCATCGAGGCCTGCACGGGAGCCACGGTGTGGTGCCAGGCGTAGAACCTGTCGACCAGCGGCTCAATGATCGCTTTCGAGCGGAGAAAACGTGGCACGTCACTCATGCGGGTGTCCCTTGTCGAGAGCTGGACTACGAGCTGGACTACGTCGGGGCCGGCCGCTCAGCCGACGGCGGTTCGGACATCGGCGGACGTGTGCGCCGCCCGGAACTTCCGTATGTCGCTCGTGAGGTTGAGCCGCTTCAGCCATCGGTCGGTGCCGTCATGGCGGGCCTTGAACGGCTTCCGGCCGTGCACGACGCGGAAGTTGTCCAGGAAGCAGAAGTCACCGCTCTCCAGCTTCAGATCGAACATGACCTCGTCCATCTGCCGGACGAGCACGTCCAGTGCCTCCCCTGCCTCGTCGTCGCCCTCGCGAACGGCCATGAAGTAGGGGTCTGCCCTGATGTAGGGACGGTTCGGGTCACCGAACAGGACAGCCACCGGATCCGGATTGCGCTGGAGGTTCTCGATGTCCTCGAACGGGCCGGGCACCGAGTTGTTCTTGGCCAGGTGGGACTCGTCGGGATGGATGATGAACCGCTCCTGGGAGAGCACCGCCCGGGCCTCGTCCGGGAGGTCCAGCGCGTCGGCGTACCCCACCGTGGTCGCCGCCGCGTAGGGGTTGCGCAGACAGGCGAAGGCCAGGAAGTCGCCGCGCATCGGGTGGAAGGCGTCCTCGGTGTGCCAGGTCAGCAATGCCTCGCTGCTCGACCCCAGCTGCTCGTGCTCATGACCCGCGATGGGCACGACGTCGTGGATCAGCCGCCCGTTCTGCTGGGTCGCCCAGCTGAACGGGTCGCCGAGCAGTGAGCCGCACAGCAGCAGGAACAGCTCCTCACGACGGGCGTGCGACCGCTCCGACCCGTCCCGCCAGTGCGCGGGTGTCGAACCGAGCCGCTCCTGGTCCACCTCGTACCCCGAGATGCACAGCACTCCGGACAGCCACTCGCGCCGGAAGGCGTCGAGGTGCAGCCGGATCCGGGTGGGCAGCCGGTGCGCGAGCACGGTGGCGCGGTGCAGCACCTCCTCCTGGTCGAGCCGGTCGACATCCTCCTCGAACTCGTCCAGTAACTCCCGTATCGCGTGCAGTTCCACCGCATCGATTTTCAGCCTGTCCATGCTGAACGTCCTCTCCGTACCCAGACTTCGACGATCGAATATCCCCAGATGCGCCAGCGAGATCAACTCTCCGGCCCGGTCGAAAAGGAGTTGGTCGGGGCGATCCCCGACCGCGATCCTTCGACACCGACATCCGCACAGATCTCTGCCATGTGCTCTGCGCTGCCAAGCACGCAATTTCGTGCTCTTCACCGGGCGATGGCTGCTTTCCGCGAACAACACCGCCAGTCAGAGGTGGAGCTGATACGTTCCGTTATCCGCCTCTTTTTCGTGTGCGTTGGACATATTCACATGGCCGGTTCGGTCCGACAACTGTTCGTGCGAGTGCCGCGACGGGGGTGCTCAGGCGTCACAGGACCGACGCAGCCACCAGGGGATCACCGGGCCGGCCCGCGCCATGTCTCCCTCGTACGGGGGAGAGTGCCGTCCCTCGCACGAGGGGCGAGGCAGCCGCCTCGCGGGGGATCTCCGCGCGGGCCCTGGCTGCCATACTTACCGCCATGGAGCGCGCGGACGTCCCACGTCGTCGGTGGGCCGTCAACAGACAGCGGATCGGTCGGCTCCCGACCCGGCACGTCGTCGCCGTGGCGCTCCTGGCGTCGCTCGCGATGGCGGAGCTCGCCGTGCGCCTGCTGCCGGGCAGCGCTTCGACCGTACCCGCCGCCACGAGCGGGTCGTCCGGGGGCGACGCCACGGTGCAGCTCGTGCTGGGGCTGCTCGCACTGCTGTTGCTGTGTCTGTCCGCGACGCTGCCGGTATTGCTGACCCGACCGGTCCCGGCCGTCGTGGTGGTCACGGTGGCGAACGTCGTGTCCTTCACCCTCCTGGAGGCCGTCACCCTCGCGGGCCTGCTCGCCCAGCTGATCTGCGCCTACCGGCTGGGCCGGGCCGGACCCGAACTGCTGGCCGTCGCCGTCGACCTGCCTTTCCTCGTCCTCGCGCTCGCGGGTCCCGCCGCTACGGGGTTCCGCGTCCACGCGGTGGCACTGGCGGCACTGGTGCCGGTGGCGGCGCTGGCGGGCACGGCACGCCGGGCCCGCCACGAGGCCCAGGAGAACAGCGCGAACCGCCGCGCCATCGAGGGCACGCTGCTCGAGCACACCGCGCGCGGCGAACGGGCCCGGATCGCCCGGGAGTTGCACGACGTGGTGGCCCACCACATCTCCATGATCTCGGTACAGGCCGAGACGGCACGGATGGCCACCCCCGGCATGCCCGCCGAGGGCGCCAAGCGGTTGCTGGGGATCGGCGACACCGCCCGCGCCGCGCTCACGGAGATGCGGCGCCTGCTCGGTGTGCTGCGCGAGGACACCAGCCGCGACAGCGGCACCCGGCACCCGCAGCCCGGCCTGGAGCAGCTGAACGAGCTGATCGACGAGGCCAGGGACGCTTCCGGGGGCGTCATGCGGTTCATCATGCGCGGCTCACCCGAGGCGCTCGATCCGGGGGTCGAACTCGCGGCCTACCGGATCGTCCAGGAAGCCCTCACCAACGCCCGCAGGCACGCGCCTGGCGCCGCGGTCGACGTGGAACTGCACTTCACCGACGACATCCTGTGGCTACGCGTCCGCGACAACGGGCCGGGGGGTGCGCCCGCGACCCCGTCAGGCGGCCACGGGCTGCTCGGCATGCGGGAGCGCGCGGCGTCCGTCGGCGGCTCGGTCCGCACCGGTCAGGCGGCGGCGGGTGGGTTCCTCGTCGAAGCCAGCCTGCCCGCCAAGACAGAAGGGCCTTGATGAGCGACCCCTTGACGCCGGTCCGGATCGTCATCGCCGACGACCACCCGGTCGTCCGCACCGGCTTCGCCGCGGTGCTGGACACCCAGCCGGACTTCACGGTGATCGAGACAGCCCCGGACGGTGCCGAGGCGGTGCGGATCTGTCGCGAACTGACGCCGGACATCGTGCTGATGGACATCCGTATGCCGGGTGTGGACGGCATCGAGGCCACCCGGGAGCTCACCTCGGACGGCACCGGCGGGCCACGCGTCCTCATCCTGACGACCTTCGACCTGGACGAGTACGTCTATGACGCCCTGCGCGCGGGTGCCAGCGGCTTCCTGCTCAAGGACGTCAGCGCGGAGCGGCTGTTCGACGCCGTACGGATCATCGCGGCCGGCGACGCGCTGCTGGCCCCCGCCGTCACCCGCCGGCTCATCAGGGAGTTCGTCCAGCTGAAGCCCGAGCCCGCCGACACGAGGTTCGTGAACGCGCTCGCCGAGCTCACCCCCAGGGAGACGCAGGTGCTGCGGCTGGTCGCGGCCGGCCTGTCCAACCTCGAGATCGTGGCCCGGCTGGCCGTCACCGAGGAGACCGTCAAAACGCACGTCAGCCACATCCTCGCCAAACTGGGCCTGCGCGACCGTACGCAGGCGGTCATCGCCGCGTACGAGGCAGGTCTGATCGTGCCAGGCTCCTGGGAACAGGGCCGATGAGCTGAGAACAGAGCCCATCAGCAAGGTGTTCAACTGCGGTGGAGCGGCAGTTGATTGCAGTGCCGACCTGTTTCAGACTGCGTGCGGGAAGGACGCGAAACAAAGGGCGCAGAGGAGATATATGCGGTGAGCAGTGTCCAGCAGGCACCAAGTCTGCCGCCGGGCCAGGGACGTTTTGTCGATCCGGTGAAAAAGGGGCAACGCGTCAGGCCCGGCACCATTCGCCGAATCATTCCGTACGCCAAGCACTACCGTTGGCAGTTGGCGTTGCTGTTGACCGTCTCCGCTGTCGGTTCGCTGGTGACAGTGCTCAGTCCGCTGTTATTGGGATTGGCCATCGACAAAGGTGTCCTGCCGCACAAGATGTCCGTCGTCACAACCTTTGCCGGCCTCATGATCGGGCTCGCGATCGTGGAGGCGATCACTGAATACGTTCAGGTCAGAGCATCCGCCCGGATCGGACAGGGGCTGATCTACGACCTGCGCACCGAGGTCTTCTCGCATGTGCAGGAACAGCCGTTGGCGTTCTTCACCCGATCGCAGACCGGCTCGCTGGTCAGCAGGCTCAACACCGACGTGGTCGGGGCCCAGCACGCGGTCACGAGACTGCTGGCCGGTGCCGTCAACACCATCCTGACCTTGATCCTCGTGCTCGCCGCCATGTTCTACCTGTCCTGGCAGATCACCGTCGCCGCCTTGCTGATGACCCCCCTCTTCGTCCTTCCCGGCCGGTTCTTCGGGCATCGGCTGCAGCGGCTGACCCGCCGCGAGATGGAACTCGACGCCGAGCTGGGCTCGATGATGAACGAGCGGTTCAATGTCGCCGGTGCCATGCTCTCCAAACTGTTCGGCCGCCCGGAGACAGAGTCCCAGCTGTTCTCCGGCCGCGCCGCCGCGAAGCGCGACATCGGCGTCAGGACGAGCGTCACCGGACAGATGCTCGGAATCGTCATGGGACTGGCGGGCGCGGTCACACTCGCGCTGATGTTCGGCATCGGTGGCGCGCTGGTCGTGGACGGCGCGTTCGAGGTCGGCACGCTGGTGTCGCTGACGATTCTGGTCACCCGGGTGTACGACCCGATCATCCAGCTCTCCAACCTGCAGGCCAACGCCATGAGCGCACTGGTGAGTTTCGACCGCGTCTTCGAGGTGCTGGACCTCGAACCGCTGGTGGCCGAGCGTCCTGGGGCGACCCCACTGCCCCGGCACATCTCCGGCAACGGCGCGGCGCCCGACGTGGAGTTCGAGCGGGTCTCCTTCCGCTACCCCAATGCCAAAGAGGTGTCGCTCGCCTCACTGGAGTCGATCGCACTGCCCATGCCGGAACGCAGCGACGACTCGTGGGTGCTCGAAGACGTGAGCTTCCGCGCGCCCGCCGGGAAACTGACCGCGTTGGTCGGCCACTCGGGTGCCGGCAAGACGACGATCACACATCTGGTACCGCGGTTCTACGACCCCGGCTCAGGAGCGGTGCGGGTCGGCGGTCGCGACATCCGGGAGGTCACGACCAGATCGCTGCGCGACACGATCGGGGTGGTCACCCAGGACGCGCACCTGTTCCACGACACGATCCGGGCCAACCTGCTCTACGCGCGCCCCGACGCCACCGAGGCGGAACTGGTCGGGGCCTGCGAGGCGGCGCGTATCCGGGAGCTGATCGAGTCACTGTCCAACGGGCTCGACACCGTGGTCGGCGACCGGGGATACCGGCTCTCGGGCGGTGAGAAACAGCGGATCGCGCTGGCCAGACTGTTGCTCAAGGCACCGCCGATCGTCGTCCTCGACGAGGCGACCGCGCACCTGGACTCGGAGTCGGAGGCGGCGATCCAACGAGCCCTCAAAACCGCCCTGTCCGGCCGTACGTCGCTGGTCATCGCGCACCGGCTGTCCACGATCCGCGACGCCGACCAGATCCTCGTCATCGACGAGGGCCGGATCCACGAACGCGGCACCCACGAGGAACTCCTGGCCGCGGGTGGTCTGTACGCCGACCTCTACACAACCCAGTTCGCCCGGCAGGAAACAGCTGGGAGCGAGACCACCGCCTAACCGAGAAGGAGACCTGTTGTGCGGACGGTGAGCTTCGACTTCGAGAGCACCGAGGCCCGGTTCAAGGTGCTCGTCAACCACGAGGAGCAGTACTCCCTGTGGCCCGCCGACCTGGACGTCCCCGGCGGCTGGAAGGAGACCGGGGTGTGCGCCTCCAAGGAGGAGTGCGACACGTACATCGAGGAGACCTGGACCGACATGCGCCCCAAGAGCCTGCGCATCGCCCTCGACGGCGAGTGACCGGACGACACCATGCCGCATGTGTTCACCAACGGTATCCGGCTCTCCTACGAACGGTCGGGCAGAGGTGAGCGGGTACTCATGATCATGGGGTCGTCGGCCGCCGGCCGGGTGTGGTCCCTGCACCAGACGCCCGCGCTCGCGGCGGCCGGCTACCAGGCCATCACCTTCGACAACCGGGGCGTACCACCTTCGGACGTTCCTCCGGGCAGGTACTCGCTCGCCGACATGGTCGCCGACACGAAGGGTCTCATCGAGGCGCTGGGCGCGGCGCCGTGCCGGATCGTCGGGACCTCCCTGGGTGCCGTGATCGCGCAGGAGCTGGCGATCGGCTGGCCGCACCTGGTCCGGTGCGCGGTCCTGATCGCCACCAAGTCCCGGTCGGACGCCGTCCGGACGGCGCAGGAACAGGCGGAGCGGGTGCTGCTGGAGAGTGGTGTGAAGCTCCCGCCGGAGTACCAGGCGGTCATGTCCGCGGTGCAGATGCTGTCGCCGGCGACGCTGAACGACGACGGCGCCGTCTCGCTCTGGCTGGAGACGCTGCGGCTCAACGGGGGCGAAGCGGCCCGCGGCCAGGCTTATGCGGACACCGGAGCGGACCGGCGCGAGGCGCTGCGCGGGGTGAACGTGCCGTGCCGGGTCATCGCGTTCGGCGACGACATGGTCACACCATCACACCTGGCGGCCGAGGTGGCCGAGGCCATCCCGGACTGCGACCTCGTGGAGATCTCCGACTGCGGTCACTTCGGCTATCTCGAACGGCCGGTCGAGGTCAACTCGGCGATCATCGAATTCCTCGACAAGCACTGAATCGGCAGGCGCTGATTCCCGGTCGGGCACTAACGGAAGGCAGAGGAGCGTGGGACTCCGCGAAGGCCCGCCGCCAGTCACCGCGGTCAGCCGTGACCAGGCGTTGCCGCTGTCGTTCGCGCAGCAGCGGCTGTGGTCCCTGGCCCAGGCGGAGCCGGGGTCGGTGACCGACAACCTCTCGATGCTGGTCAGACTCGGCGGCACGCTGGACGCCGCCGCGCTGACCGCCGCTGTCAACGCCGTGGTGGGCCGGCACGAGGTGCTGCGCACCCGGTTGGTGGCCGGCTCGGACGGAGCGGCGCGGCAGGTCATCGATCCGCCCGCGCCCGTGCGGATCCCGGTGGCGGACGTGTCCGCCGAGGCGCACCGGGTGCGCGTGGCGGAACGGCTGGTGGCCGCCGACGCGGTGACCCCGTTCGACCTGACCCGCGGACCGCTGATCCGCGGATGCCTGATCAGACTGGCCGCCGACGAGCACATGCTGGCGTTGTCGATGCACCACGCTGTCTCGGACGAACGGTCCGGGCGAATCTTCGAACGTGAACTCGCGGCGCTGTACGAGGCGTTCCGCGCCGGTGAGCCCGATCCACTGCCGCCGCTGAACCTGCAGTACGCCGACTTCGCGGCCTGGCAGCGCGAGTGGTTCGCCGGTGACGTACTGGAGCGGAACCTGACGTACTGGCGCGACCAGCTGGCCGACGCGCCCACTCTGGAGCTGCCGACCGACCGGCCCCGGCCGCCCGTCCGGTCGTCGGCGGGCGCGGCTGTCCGGTTCACGGTCCGCGCCGCGACCGCCCAGGCGCTGCGGGCGGTGGCGCGGGCCGGCGAGGCGGAACCGGCGACGGTACTGCTGGCCGCGTTCGCCGTGGTGCTCGGCCGCACCTGCGGACAGCGCGAGGTGGTGATCGGCGCCTCGGCCGCCGACCGGCACCGGGCCGGGACCGAGGACCTGATCGGGTTCTTCGCCGACCCCCTGCCCGTGCGCATCGACCTCTCCGGCGACCCGGCGTTCACCGAACTGCTCGCCAGGGTCCGCCGCACGGCGCTGGGCGCCCACGCCCACCAGGACCTGCCGTTCGCCCGGCTCGCGGACACCTGGGACGCCGAGCGTCTGCGCGGGCTCTTCCACTGCTCCGGTTCGGCCGCGGGGCAGAGCGGCACCCTCGGGACCACCACGATCGCCCGGTCCGACCTGCGGCTCGTCGTGACCGACGACGGCGAAACCCTCAGCGGAGCGATCGAGTACAGGACCGACCTGTTCGACGCCGCGACGGTGGAACGGACGGCGGGCCACCTGGCCACCCTGCTGGAGTCCGTGGCGGCGGACCCCGGCCGGCCCCTGTCCCGTGTCCCGATGCTCACCGGGACGGAACTCGATGTCCTGCTGAACGGGTGGAACGACACCGCCGCACCGCTTCCGGCGGCGGCAGGCGTGCACGAGCTGATCGCGGCCGCGGCGGCCGCGTTCCCCGACGTACTGGCACTCACGTGCGGTGGGACCGCGCTGACCTACGCGGGACTGCTGGCCAGGGCGGGCCGCCTCGCCCACCGGTTGAGCGCGGCCGGGGTGGGCGCCGAGTCGATCGTCGGGCTGTGCCTGGAACGCGGCGTCGACACGGTGGTGGCGGTCCTGGCGGTCTGGCAGGCCGGCGGCGCCTACCTGCCGCTCGACCCGGACCATCCGGCGCACCGGCTGGAGTTCATGCTGGCCGACAGCGGGGTGGACGTGCTGGTCGGCCACCGGAGCGCGGCGGCAGGCCTCGCCCTCGACGCCCTGGTGGAGAGCGCGGTGTGGCTGGACGACCCCGCGACGGCAGCCGAGGTGGCGGCACTTCCGCCGACGGCGCCCGAGGCAGCCCCGGCGCTGCCCGGGCAACTCGCCTACGCGATCTACACCTCGGGCTCCACCGGACGGCCCAAGGGCGTCCTGGTGCCGCACGACGGCGTGATCAACCTGGCGACGGCGCTGCGGCCGGCGTTCGGTGTCACGGTCGGGGCACGCGCGCTGCAGTTCGCCTCCTTCAGCTTCGACGCCGCGCTGATGGACCTCGCGGTGGTGCTCGCGGGCGGCGGCACCCTGGTGATCGCCACATCGCGGGAGCGCACCGAACCGGCTCTCCTGGCCGCGGCCGTCCGCAGCGCCGGAGTGCTGTCCACGAGCGTGGCACCGTCGCTGCTCAGCTCCCTGGACCCGGCCGATCTCCCGGACGTCACCGGTCTGTTCGTGGGCTCGGAGCGCGTCGACGAGCAGGTGGTACGGGACTGGGCCCCGGGCCGACGGATGTTCAACGGTTACGGCCCCACCGAGATCACGGTGATCTCCTGCACCGAGCAGATCGACGCCGGTGCCGTGGGCGCGCCACCGATCGGCAGGCCCCTGGCCAACACCCGGGCCTACGTCCTGGACGAGTGGCTGCACCCGGTGCCGGTGGGTGTCGCGGGCGACCTGTACATCGGTGGCGCCGGGGTGGCGCGCGGCTACGGCGGGCGCCCCGCGCTGACGGCGGAACGGTTCGTGGCCGACCCCTTCGCCGCCGACGGCACACGGCTCTACCGCTCGGGCGACCGCGTGCGGTGGCGGCCCGACGGGCGCCTGGAGTTCCTGGGACGGGCCGACGACCAGCTCAAGGTGCGCGGGTTCCGGGTCGAGCCGGGTGAGATCGAGGCCGTGCTGACCGCCCATCCGGTGGTCCGGACCGCGGTGGTGACCGCCTTCGCTGACGGCGGCGACCGGCGGCTCGTGGCCTACGTCGTGCCGTACGGCGACGACGACCGCGCGACCGAGCCGGGCGGGGCCGACGCCGAGCGCCGCGTCGGCGAATGGCTCCAGGTCTACGACGCCATGTACCGGGCAGCCGACGAAGCCGGCCTCGGCAGGGACTTCTCGGGCTGGACCAGCTCCTACAACGGCGTGCCGATCCCGTCCGAGGAGATGCTCCGGTGGCGGGACGGGGCGGTGCGGCGGATCCGCTCACTGCGTCCCGCCCGCGTCCTGGAGATCGGGGTCGGCTCCGGCCTGCTGCTCGCACAGCTCGCGCCGCACTGCGAGGAGTACTGGGCCACCGACTTCTCCGCGCTCGCCATCGACCGGCTGCGCGAACAGGTGGCGGCGCGGCCCGAACTGGCCGGACGCGTCGTACTGCGACACCGGACCGCCGACGACCTCGACGGTCTTCCCGCCGGACGGTTCGACACCATCGTCCTGAACTCGGTGGCGCAGTACTTCCCCGGTGCCGACTACCTGACCGAGGTGCTCACCCGCGCGGTCGAACTGCTCGCCCCGGGCGGCGCGCTGTTCGTCGGCGACGTGCGCAACCGGCGCACGCTGCGGCTCCTGCACACAGCGGTGGAACTGCGCCGTGCCGAGCCCGACGCCCCGGCCGCCGACATCCGGCGGGCGGTCGAGCATGCCCTGGTGGCCGAGAAGGAACTGCTGGTCGACCCGGACTTCTTCACCGCGCTCTCCGCGGCCCTGCCCCGTGTCACCGGGGTGGACCTCAGGCTCCAGCGCGGTGAGTACCACAACGAGATGACGCGTCATCGCTACGACGTCGTCCTGCACACCCGCGCGGATCTGTCCGACCTGGCCCGCGTCCCCGCCTTCCGCTGGGGCGACGACGTGAGCGGTCCGGCCGGGCTCGCCGAGCTGCTGGCCGCCCGGTCGCCCGCACCGCTGCGCGTGATCGGGATGCCCAACGGACGCCTGGCCGGCGAGGCGGCCGCCACCCGGGCGCTGGGCGAGGGCCTGTCGCCGCGCGAGGCCGCCGCACTTCTCGCGGACGGCTCCGGCCTCGACCCCGAACACCTGCACGGCCTGGCCGCCGAGGCCGGGTACCGGGCTGTGGTGACCTGGTCCGGCGACCTCGCCGACGACCGCATGGAAGCCGTGTTCATGCCTGCGGCCGAAGCCGGGTCACCGGCGCTGACCGGGACGTTCGTCCCACGGGCCGGGGCCCGCCCGCTCTCCGCCCGCGCCAACACGCCCATCACCTCGCTCGACGTCGGGGTGCTCGCCTCCGAGTTGCGCCGACACGTCGCGAGGGCCCTGCCCGAGTACATGGTCCCGGCCACCGTCGTGGCGCTGGCGGCGCTCCCGCTGACACCCAACGGCAAACTGGACCGCGCCGCGCTCCCGGCCCCCGAGGTGACGGTGTCCGACCGGGTCCCGCGCACCGCGCGCGAGGAGATCCTCTGCGATGTGTTCGCCGAGGCGCTCGGCCTGCCGCGGGTCGGCATCGACGACGGGTTCTTCGAGCTGGGCGGCCACTCACTCCTCGCCGTCCGGGTGCTCTCCAGGATCCATGAGCTGTTCGGGATCGAGCTCGGCCTCCCGGCGCTGTTCGAACAGCCGACCGTCGCCGGGCTGGCACGGGCCCTGGCGGGTTCGCCCGAGGGCGTGGTGGCCCCGCCGGTGACGGCCGTGGACCGCGACCGTGAGCTGCCGTTGTCGTCCGGGCAGCAACGGCTGTGGTTCCTCGACCGGCTGGAGCCGGGATCGGCCGCGTACAACGTGCCGGTGCCGCAACGCTGGACCGGTCCTTGCGACGTCGCCGCTCTCGGGGCCGCGCTGACCGCCCTCACCACCCGCCACGAGGTGCTGCGGACCAGGCTGGTGACCGGTCCGGACGGCACACCGCACCAGGTGATCGACCCGCCGGCGCCGTTCCCGCTCCCGGTCGCCGACGTGACCGGCGAGCAGGATCCGCGGGCCGCCGCCGACCGGCTGGTCGGGCAGGACGCGCCCGCACCGTTCGACCTGGTGGGCGGGCCGCTGATCCGCGCGCTGCTGATCAGGCTCGGGCAGGCCGAACACCTCCTCGCCCTGGCCGTGCACCATGTCGTCTTCGACGAGTGGTCGCACCGGATCCTGCGGACCGAACTCGACGCGCTGTACGAGGCGATCCGCGACGGCGAGCCCGACCCGCTGCCACCGCTCCCGGTGCAGTACGCCGATTTCGCGAAGTGGCAGCGCGACCGGCTGAGCGGGGACGTGCCGGAGAGAGGGCTCGCCTACTGGCGCGAGCAGCTCGCGGACCTCCCCGCACTCGATCTGCCGGTGGACCGGCCGCGCCCGCCGACGCGCTCCACCGACGGAGCGGTCACCGAGTTCACCGTCCCTGTGGCGACCACCGAGGGCCTGCGGGCGGTGGCGCGCGAGAACGGCGCGACGATGTCGATGACGCTGCTCGCCGCCGTCGACGTGGTGCTCGGCCGGTACTGCGGCACCGAGGACGTCGTGGTGGGCACGCCGGTCGCGGGCCGCGACCGTGCCGAGGCCCAGGACCTCATCGGGTTCTTCGTCAACACGCTCGTGCTGCGCACCGACCTGTCCGAAGACCCCACGTTCACCGAACTGCTGGGACGGGTGCGGCGGACGGCGCTGGACGCCTACGCCCACCAGGACGTCCCGTTCGAGCGGCTGGTGGACGCCCTGGTCACCGAGCGGGACCGCTCCCGCACCCCGCTCTTCCAGGTGATGTTCGGCTACTCCGCCCGGGACGGCGACCACACCGTCGAGACCGTCGCACCAGGCATGCTGCCGGTGAGGTTCGACCTGGAGTTCCGGCTCGTCGAAACCGGCGACGCACTGGCCGGGTCCGTCGAGTACAGCACGGCACTGTTCGACGCGGCGACGGCCGACCGGATGGCCGGGCACCTCGTCACGCTCCTCGAAGCCGTCGCCGCGGACCCGGGGCGGCCGCTCTCCCGACTCCCGATGCTGACCCCGGCCGAACGCGACACCCTCCTCCGCGACGGCGACGGCGACGGCGACGGCGACGACCGCGATGCCGCGCCGATGCCCGCCGCGTCCGGGGTACACCAACTGATCGCCGCCCAGGCCGTCGCCGCACCGGACGCGGTGGCGGTGGTGTGCGGCACGGCGTCGCTCAGCTATGCCGGTCTGGTCGAACGCGCGAACAGGCTCGCCCACCATCTGCGCGGGCTGGGTGTCGGGCCCGAGACGACCGTGGGCCTGTGCCTGCCCCACACCCCGGACATGGTCGTCGCCGTCCTCGCGGTGTGGCAGGCCCAGGGCGCCTACCTGCCGCTCGACCCGGACTACCCCGCCGACCGGCTCGCGTTCATGCTGGCCGACAGCCGCGCACGGGTCCTGGTCACACACGGGACGGCCGCGGCCGGACCGGCCGCCGTCGACACGGTGGTGCGGCTGGACGATCCGGCGACGGCGGCCGTGCTCGCGGCACTGCCGGGCACGGCGCCCGAGCACCTGGCGGTCCGGGCCGGGCAGGCGGCCTACGTGATCTACACCTCCGGGTCGACAGGACGGCCCAAGGGCGTGGAGGTCGCCCACGCCGGTGTGGTCAACATGGCGACCGCGCTGCGGCCCGTACTGGGCGCCGGGCCGGGTGTACGGGTGCTGCAGTTCGCCTCGTTCAGCTTCGACGCCTCCGTACTCGACATGGCGGTGGTGCTGGCGGCCGGAGGCACCCTGACCGTGGCCACCGCCCTGGAACGCGCCGAACCCGAACTGCTGACCGCGCTGATCCGCGACGGCGGGGTGCGGGCGACCAGCGTCACACCGTCGCTGCTCGGCATGCTCGACCCCGCCAGGACGGCGGGTCTGCAGACACTGCTGCTGGGCGCCGAGCCGCTCACCGAGCAGGTCGCGGCCGCCTGGACCGGAGGCCGGGAGCTGGTGAACACCTACGGCCCGACCGAGGCGACCGTCATGGTCACCACCGGCGCGGTCGGCCCCGACGTCCAGGGCCCACCGCCGATCGGCACGCCCTTGCCCGGCAACCGGCTGTACGTACTGGACACCCGCCTCGACGTGGTGCCCGTGGGGGTGGCCGGCGAGATCTTCATCGCCGGCCGACAGGTGGCACGCGGCTACCGCGGCCGCGCCGCGCTGACCGCGGAACGCTTCGTGGCCGACCCGTTCACCGCCGACGGCACCCGGATGTACCGGACCGGTGACCGGGCGCGCCGGCTGCCCGACGGCCGACTGGAGATCCTCGGACGCGCCGACCACCAGCTGAAGGTGCGCGGCTTCCGGATCGAGCCCGGCGAGATCGAGGCGGCGCTGACCGCCCACCCACGGGTGCGGTCCGCGGTCGTCACGGCGGCCGGGGACGGATCCGACCGGACACTGGTCGCCCACCTCGTGCCGGACGGCCCACTCCCCGCGGCGGCCGAGCTGCGGGAGTTCGCGGCGACACGGCTCCCGGCGTTCATGCTCCCCTCGCTCTTCGTCGAACTGGACGAGCTGCCCCTGTCGCCGAACGGGAAGCTCGACCGCGCCGCACTGCCCGCCCCCGACGCGACCCGGCTGGGCGGGAACGCCTTCGTCGCGCCTGCGAGCCCGTCCGAGGAACTGCTGGCGGGCATCTGGGCACGGGTATTGGGCGTGGACCGGGTCGGTGCCGAGGACGACTTCTTCGAGCTGGGCGGACACTCGCTGCTGGCCACCCAGGTGACCTCCCGGATCCGGGACGTGTTCGGCGTCGAGGCCCCGCTGTCGGTCCTGTTCGACCGCCGGACCGTACGCGACCTCGCGGCGTGGGCCGACAGCGCGACGCGCGGCATCGTGCTGTCGCCGGTGACCGTGGCCGACCGTGACGAGCCGCTGCCGCTGTCGTTCGCGCAGCAGCGGTTGTGGTTCCTGGACCAGCTCGACCCGGGTTCCCCCGAGTACAACCTGACGATTCCCGTGCGGCTGGGGGCCCTCGACGTCGAGGCCCTCGGCGCCGCCCTGAGTACGGTGCCGGCCCGGCACGAGGTGCTGCGGACCCGGCTCGTGGCCGGTGCGGACGGGGTCGCCCATCAGGTGATCGACCCGCCGTCACCGTGCCCGCTGCCTGTGGTGGACCTCTCGCACAGCGCGGATCCGCTCGCGGCGGCACGGGCCCTGGTGGCGGCCGACGCGGTGACCCCGTTCGACCTGGCGGGCGGGCCACTGATCCGCGCGCTGCTGATCAGGCTGGACCCGGACGAGCATGTGCTGGCGCTGTCCATGCACCATGTGGTCTTCGACGAGTGGTCGTACCGGATCTTCCAGCGCGAACTGTCGGCCCTCTACCGGGCCTACCGGGCGGGCGGGCCCGACCCGCTGCCGCCGCTCGCGCTGCAGTACGCCGACTACGCCGTCCGGCAGCGACAGAACCTCACCGAGCAGGTCCTGGACGGCCAACTGTCCTACTGGCGGCGGAAGCTGGCCGCGCTCCCCGAACTCAAACTGCCCGCCGACCGGCCGCGCCCGCCCGTGCGGTCGATCGAGGGGGCCGTCGCCGGGTTCACCGTGCCCGCGGCGACCGCCGAGGGCCTGCGGGCGGTGGCGCGCGGAAACGGCGCCACCATGGCGATGACGCTGCTGGCCGGCCTCGCGGTCGTGCTCGGCCGGTACTGCGGGACCGAGGACGTCGTGGTGGGCACGCCGGTCGCGGGCCGCAACCGCGCCGAGGCCGAGGACCTGATCGGCTTCTTCGCCAACATGCTGGTCATGCGCACGGACCTGTCGGGCGACCCGTCCTTCGACGAGATCGTGGCCCGGGTACGCGAGACGGCGCTGGACGCCTACGCCCACCAGGACCTCCCCTTCGAGCAGTTGGTGGATGCCCTGGTGACCGGCCGCGACCGGTCCCGTACCCCTCTCTTCCAGGTCGTGTTCAACTACGCCACCGCCGACCCGGCCGACCGGACCGAGGACGGCACCCTCGGGGACGCGTCCGGCGGCTCGCTGGGCGCGGACGTGCTCGCCGGGTCGTTGCCGGTGAAGTTCGACCTGGTGGTACTGCTGGGCGACCGCGAGGATGGCCTGGTCGGCGAGATGCAGTACAGCACCGCCCTCTTCGACGCGGCCACGATCGAACGGCTGACCGGCCACCTGATCAGCCTGCTCGGCGCGGTGGCCGCCGACCCCGCGCACCGGTCGGCGAAACTGCAACTGACGACCCCGGCCGAACGCGACCTGCTCGTGCGCGAATGGAACGGCCCCGCGGTCCCGGCACCCGTCACGCACGGGGCACCCGAGCTGATCACCGCACGCGCCGCGGCGACCCCGGACGCGGTGGCGCTGGTGTGCGACGGCGCGGCGCTGACCTACGCCGGGCTCATGGCGCGTGCGAACCGGCTCGCCCACCACCTGCGGGCGGCGGGCGCCGGGCCCGAGACCGTCGTCGGGCTGTGCCTGGAACGCGGCGTCGACATGGTGGTGTCCATGCTCGCGGTCTGGCAGGCCGGCGCCGCCCACCTACCGCTGGACCCGGCCCATCCGCCGGAGCGACTGGCGTTCATGCTGGCCGACAGCTCCGCACGGGTCGTCGTGACGCGCTCCGGCCGGACGGACCTGGCGCCCGCGGACGGCACCCGGCTGGTCGTGCTGGACGACCCGCGGACGGCGGCGGCCATCGCCGCCCGCCCCCTTGACGCGCCGGAGGTGGCGACGCACCCGGCCGGACTGGCGTACGTCATCTACACCTCGGGCTCGACCGGCCGCCCCAAGGGCGTCCTCATCCCGCACACCAACCTCACCGCGCTCTTCGACGCCGCGGACGCCACGCTCGGCATCGGCTCCGACGACGTGTGGAGCGTGTGCCACTCCTACGCGTTCGACTTCTCCGTATGGGAGATCTGGGGCGCGCTGACCCGCGGCGCCCGGTGTGTCCTCGTCCCCATGAACACGGTGCGCGCGCCGGAGCGGCTCGGCGCGCTCGTCGCCGCCGAGGGGGTCACCGTCCTGAGCGCGACCCCGGAGCTGTTCCGTCAGCTGTCGCGGGCGGCCGCCACCGCGGGGCGCCGCTTCGCCCGCCTGCGCCTGGTCGTCCTCGGCGGCGACGAACTGACGCGGCCGCACCTGACCGCCTGGTACGAGCGGTACGGGCTCGACACGCCCGCGCTGGTGAACATGTACGGCATCACCGAGACGACGGTGCATGTCACCCACCACCGTGTCACCGCCCCCGAGCCGGGCCGCGGCCCGCGCGTGCCGATCGGCCGCGCCCTGCCCGGCTGGCGGGTGCACGTACTGGACGAGGCCATGAACCCGGCCCCGGTCGGCGTGCCGGGCGAGGTGTTCGTCGGCGGTTCCGGGGTGGCGCGCGGCTATGGCGGCCGTGCCGCGCTGACCGCCGAGCGGTTCGTGGCCGACCCGTTCGCCGCGGACGGCTCACGCCTCTACCGGTCGGGCGACCGGGCCCGGTGGCTGCCCGGCGGAGTTCTGGAGTACCTGGGCCGCGCCGACGGCCGGCTCAAACTGCGCGGCATCCGGATCGAGCCCGGCGAGATCGAGGCTGCGCTCACCGCGCATCCACGGATACGCACAGGGGTGGTCAGCGCCTTCGGTTCCGGGGCGGACCAGCGGCTGGCGGCCTACCTGGTACCCGCCGACCCCGACACGGGCCTGCCGGCCCCCGGCGAGCTACGGGATCTGCTGCGACGGAGCCTGCCCGAGTACATGGTCCCGGCGGCCTTCGTCGAACTGGCCGCGCTGCCCCTGACCGCGAACGGGAAGCTGGACCGCGCCGCCCTGCCCGCCCCTGAGTCAGGCCGCCCGGACACCGCCGGTTTCGTCGCACCGCGCGGCGCGACGGAGGAACTGCTGGCAGGCATCTGGGCGGACGTCCTCGGCGTCGAACGCGTCGGCGCCGAGGACGTCTTCTTCGATCTGGGCGGGCACTCGCTGCTGGCCACCCAGGTCATCTCGCGGGTGCGCACCGCATGCGACACCGAGGTCCCGCTGTCGGTGCTCTTCGACCGGCCGACGGTACGCGCTCTGGCCGCCGCGATCGAGACCGCGGAGCGGGGCGCGACGGCGCCACCGGTGACCGCGGCCGGGCGCGACGAGCCGCTGCCCCTGTCGTTCGCGCAGCAGCGGCTGTGGTTCCTCGACCGGCTGGAGCCGGGGTCGCTCGAGTACAACCTGCCGATGTACATGCGCCGGGACGGGCCCCTGGACGTGGCGTCGCTCGGTGCCGCGCTGACCGCGCTGACCGGCCGGCACGAGGTTCTCCGGACCCGCCTCGTGGCCGGTGCGGACGGGGTGGCGCACCAGGTGATCGACCCGCCCGCGCCGTTCCCCCTGCCCGTGACCGACCTGACCGGCGCCGCCGACCCGTACGGCACGGCGCAACTGCTGGCCACCCGCGACGCGGTGACACCCTTCGACATGGCGGCCGAACCCCTGCTGCGCAGCTGCTTGCTGCGACTCGGACCGGACGAGCACATCCTGGTGCTCTCCACCCACCACGCGGTCTTCGACGAGTGGTCGGCAGGCATCTTCCAGCGTGAACTCCTCGCGCTGTACGAGGCGTTCCGCGACGGTGAGCCCGACCCGCTGCCGTCGCCCGCCGTGCAGTACGCCGACTTCGCGGTGTGGCAGCGCGCCTGGCTGAGCGGCGAGCTCCTGGAAGCGCAACTGGCTTACTGGCGTGGCCAGTTGACCGGAGCGCCGGTACTGGAGCTGCCGACCGACCGGCCGCGCCCGCCCGTGCGGTCGATGGCCGGGGCGATGACGCGGTTCACCGTGCCGCCCGAGGTCGCCGACGGGCTGCGGGCGGTGGCCGCCGACGGCGGCGCGACGATGTTCATGACGCTGCTGTCGGTGTACGCGATGCTGCTGGGCCGCTACTGCGGCACGGACGATGTCGTCATCGGCACGCCGATCGCGAACCGCGACCGCGCCGAGACCGAGGACGTGATCGGACTCTTCCTCAACACCCTGGTCATCCGCGCGGACCTGTCCGGTGACCCCACGTTCGCCGCGCTGCTCGACCGCGTGCGCACCACTGCCCTGGACGCCTACGCCCACCAGGACCTGCCGTTCGAGCAGTTGGTGGACGCCCTGACCACCGACCGGGACCGGTCGCGCACCCCGATCTTCCAGGCGCTGTTCAACTACGACACCGTCGACCCGTCGGCCACGGCGGACGAGGGCCGCCTGACACTGGGTGCGCTGAACCCCGGCGAGGTGATCGCCAAGTTCGACCTGCGGCTGATCCTGGTCGACGACGGCCGCACACTGGACGGCACGATCGAGTACGGCACCGCCCTGTTCGACGCCACGACGATCGAGCGTATGACGGGCCATCTGGTCGCCCTGCTGGAAGCGGTGGCCGCCGACGCGACCCGGCCGGCCCTCGACTTCCCGCTGGTCACCGCGGGGGAGCGGGACCTGCTGCTGGACGAGTGGAGCGGTGCCGCCGCCGTCCCGGCGCACGGGCCGGACCTGACCCACGAGCTGATCGCCGCGCGCGCCGCGACCTACCCCGCCGCGGTCTCGGTGGTCGCCGGCACGGAACAGGTGACCTACGCGGAGCTGTCGGAGCGTGCGGGGAGGCTGGCGCACTACCTGCGCGGCGCGGGTGTCGGACCAGAGACGGTGGTCGGGCTGTGCCTGCCGCGCGGCGCCGACATGGTCGTCGCCGTGCTGGCGGTGTGGCAGGCGGGCGGCGCGTATCTGCCGCTGGACCCCGCCTACCCGCCGGAACGACTGGCGTTCATGCTGGCCGACAGCCGGGCGACCGTGCTGGTCGGCACGAGCGACATCGTCGACGACCTGCCCGCGGGGCGGCTGCGCACGATCAGCCTGGACGAGTCGGCCGTCCGCGCGGCACTCAGCACCCTGCCGACCACACCGCCCGGGACCACGACACGGCCGGCCCAGACGGCCTACGTGATCTACACATCAGGCTCGACGGGACGCCCGAAGGGTGTCCAGGTCACGCACGGCGGACTCGCCGCCTACCTGGCGGCCTACGTCGCCGAGGTGCTGGAACCGGCCGGGCTCGCCGAACCGGGCACCCGGCACGCCCTGCTCCAGGCCCAGGTCACCGACCTCGGCAACACGGTGGTCTTCAGCAGCCTGGCCACCGGCGGGGTCCTGCACATCCTCGACCAGGACGCCGTCACCGACCCCTCTGCGGTGGCCGGATACCTGGCCGAGCACCGCATCGACCACCTGAAAGTGGTGCCCTCGCACCTGGCCGCGCTCGCCGCCGAGGCCGGACAGGCCGCCCTGATCCCGCGGCGCGGCCTGGTCCTGGGCGGCGAGGCGGCACCGGCCGACTGGGTGCGCGAACTGCTCGCGGCCGCCGGGGACCGGCTGGTGGTCAACCACTACGGGCCGACCGAGACCACCATCGGCGTGGTCACCACACCTCTCACCGAGGACCTGCTCCGCGGCGGGACGGTCCCGATAGGTACGCCGCTCGCCGGCACCCGCGTATACGTGCTGGACGACCGGCTCCGACCGGTACCGGTCGGAGTGACCGGCGACCTCTACGTGGGTGGCGCGCAGGTCGCTCGCGGCTACGCGGGCCGTCCCGCGCCGACGGCGGAACGGTTCCTCGCCGATCCGTTCGCCGGTAACGGCTCGCGCCTGTACCGCACCGGCGACCGGGCGCGCTGGCGTGCCGACGGCAAGCTGGAGTTCCACGGCCGCGCCGACGGCCAGCTCAAGGTCCGCGGTCACCGGATCGAGCCCGGCGAGGTGCAGGCCGCGCTGCTCGCACACGCGGCGGTACGGGCCGCCGTGGTGACCGTGGACGGCACCGGCGCCGAACGGCGGCTGGTGGCCCACCTGGTTCCCAGCGACACCGACACGGGCATTCCGCCGGTCGGTGAACTGCGCGCACACCTGGGCGGGCGGCTGCCCGACTTCATGATCCCGGCGCTCTTCACCGAGCTGGCCTCCTTGCCGCTCACCCCGACCGGCAAGCTGGACCTGGCCGCACTGCCAGCGCCGGACGGAGCCCGGCCGGAGCTGGGCGGATTCCTCGCACCGTCGGGCGCGACCGAGGAACCGCTGGCGCGGATCTGGGCACAGGTGCTCGGCGTGGACCGGATCGGCGCCGAGGACGACTTCTTCGAGCTGGGCGGACACTCGCTGCTGGCCACCCAGGCGATCTCCCGGATCCACGAGGTGTTCGGTGCCGACATCCCGCTCGCGGCACTCTTCGACCAGCCCACCGTCCGAGCCCTGGCACGGGTGATCGACGAGGCCGGGCCGGGAACGTCGTCGTCGCCGGTCACGCCCATGGACAGGGACGGCAGGCTACCGCTGTCCTTCGCCCAGCAGCGGCTGTGGTTCCTCGACCAACTCGAGCCCGGCTCGGGGGAGTACAACACCCAACTCCCATTGCCACTGGGCGAGGACGTGGACGTCGCGGCGCTGGGCGCGGCGATGGCCGCCCTGGTGACGCGGCACGAGGTGCTGCGGACCCGGTTGGTGGCGGACGCGGACGGGGTGGCGCGGCAGGTGATCGACCCGCCGTCGCCGTTCACACTGCCGGTGGTGGACGCGGGGTCGGCCACCGTGGCCAGGCAGCTCATGACGCAGGACGCCGCGGCGCCGTTCGACCTGGCTTCAGGCCCTCTGCTGCGGGCACTGCTGCTCCGGACAGCTGCCCGGGACCACGTGCTGGCGCTGTCGATGCACCACGTGATCTTCGACGAGTGGTCGGGCCGTGTCCTGCGTCGTGATCTGGCGGCGTTGTACGAGGCGTTTCGCGTGGGTGAGCCGGACCCGTTGCCGCCGCTCGCCGTGCAGTACGCCGACTTCTCGGTGTGGCAGCGCCAGTGGCTGACCGGCGAGGTTCTGGAGCGGCAACTCGACTACTGGCAGCGCCACCTGGCCGGGGCACCCGAGCTGGAACTCCCTCTCGACCGGCCGCGTCCACCGGTCCGGTCGGGCGTGGGTGACTGGCTGGCGTTCACCGTTCCCCCGGAGACGGCCGAGGGCCTGCGCCGGGTCGCACGTGCGGGCGGCGCGTCCATGTTCATGACGCTGCTGGCAGCGTTCTCGGTGGTGCTGGGCCGATCCTGTGGCCAGGACGACGTGGTCGTGGGGACACCGGTGGCGGGCCGTAACCGGGCCGAGACCGAGGACCTGATCGGGTTCTTCGTGAACACGTTGGTGATGCGAACCGATCTGTCGGGCGACCCGACCTTCAGCGAGTTGCTGGGCCGGGTGCGCGAGGCCGCGTTCGGCGCCTACGCGAACCAGGACCTGCCGTTCGAGCAACTGGTGGACGCGTTGGAGACCAGCCGGAACCGCTCGCACACGCCGCTGTTCCAGGTGTTGTTCGGCTACGACACCAACACCACCGGTGCGGGCGTCGGGGGCGGTGCGGGTGACGCGGGCGGTCTGGTGCAGGTCGACCTTGAGCCGGACGGTCCGCCGGCGGCGAAGTTCGACCTGGCACTGCGGCTGGGTGACACCGGTGAGTCCATGACGGGCGAGATCAAGTACAGCACCGCACTCTTCGACACGGCGACCGTCGAACGGCTCCTGAGTCACCTGCTGACGTTCCTCGACGCTGTCGCGGCGGGTCCGGAGCGGCCGTTGTCGATGCTGTCGATGGTGACGGTGGCGGAGCGTGGGGTGCTGGTTGGGGAGTGGAATAACACGGCTGTTGCTCTGCCGGGTGTGGGTGGGGTGCATGAGCTGGTCGTGGGGCGGGCGGGGGTGTGTCCGGATGCGGTGGCGGTGGTGTGTGGGGGTGTTTCGCTGACGTATGGCGGACTGCTGGAGCGGGCCGGCCGGGTGGCGTGTTATCTGCGTGGGGTGGGGGTGGGTGCGGAGTCGGTGGTGGGGCTGCGGCTGGGGCGTGGTGTGGACATGGTGGTGGCGGTGCTGGGGGTGTGGCAGGCGGGTGGTGCTTTTCTTCCGCTGGATCCGGAGTATCCGGTGGAGCGGCTGGAGTTCATGGTGGGTGACAGTGGGGCCGGGATTGTGCTCGGCCCGGATGAGATGGCGGTGGCGCTGGCCGGGCCGTCTCGGGCTTGCGATCTGGTGACGCGTGCGGGCCAGTTGGCGTATGTGATTTATACGTCGGGTTCGACGGGGCGTCCGAAGGGTGTGCAGGTTACGCATGGTGGTGTGGTGAATCTGGCGGTGGCGTTGGGGCCGGTGCTGGGTGTGGGTGTGGGTGTGCGGTCGTTGCAGTTCGCGTCGTTCAGTTTTGATGCGTCGGTGCTTGATGTGGCGGCGGTGCTGGTGGCCGGGGGCACGCTGGTGGTGGCGCCGTCCGCTGATCGGGCCGAGCCCGCGGGGCTGTCCTCGATGGTGGTGGCGGGTGGTGTGGCGTCTGCGAGTGTTCCGCCGTCTCTGCTGGGGATGTTGGATCCGGCTGGGCTGGCGGGTGTGTCTTCGTTGTTGGTGGGTTCGGAGCGGGTGAGTGGCCGGGTGGCTGCTGAGTGGGCTCCTGGGCGTCGGTTGTTCATCGGGTATGGGCCGACGGAGGCCACGGTCATCTCGTGCGTGGCGGCTGTCGGGGTCGCCGACGAGGATCTGGGAGCGCCGTCGATCGGTTCGCCGGTCGCCAATACGCGGGTGTATGTGCTGGATGAGCGGCTGTG
>NZ_JBEZJY010000030.1:0-125311 GCF_040651415.1 Streptomyces sp. NPDC048484 | reverse complement strand
ACGACCTTGACGCGGGTACGGTTGCCGACCGCGTCGGTGCCGTCCTTCAGGGTCTCGATCCGGCGGATGTCGAGCCGCACCGAGGCGTAGAACTTGAGCGCCCGGCCGCCGGTCGTGGTCTCCGGGGAGCCGAACATCACGCCGATCTTGTCGCGGAGCTGGTTGATGAAGATCGCCGTCGTCCTCGTCTGGCTGAGCGTGCCGGCGATCTTGCGGAGGGCCTGGCTCATCAGACGGGCCTGCAGACCCATGTGGGAGTCGCCCATCTCGCCCTCGATCTCCGCGCGCGGCACCAGGGCCGCGACGGAGTCGATCACGATCAGGTCGATCGCGCCGGAGCGGATCAGGATGTCGACGATCTCCAGAGCCTGTTCACCGTTGTCCGGCTGGGACAGGATGAGATTGTCGGTGTCGACGCCGAGTTTCTTGGCGTACTCCGGGTCCAGAGCGTGCTCGGCGTCGATGAAGGCCACCTGGCCGCCGGCCTTCTGCGCGTTCGCCACCGCGTGCAACGTCAGCGTCGTCTTGCCGGAGGACTCCGGCCCGTACACCTCCACCACACGGCCGCGGGGCAGGCCGCCCACACCGAGGGCGACGTCCAGCGCGGTCGATCCGGTAGGGATCACCTCGATGGGCTCGTTCGGCCGCTCGCCGAGGCGCATGACCGCACCCTTGCCAAATTTCCGCTCGATCTGGGTGAGCGCGGTGTCCAGCGCCTTTTCGTGGTCGGTTTCTGCCATGAGCTTTCACCCGGTCCGATTGTGTGGCGCGCCGCACGTCGGAGAACGTGAGCGTCTACTGCCGACAACGGACGTCTCGGAGATCCCAGTAAACGAACATCCGATCGATTTTCGTGTCCAGTGAAAAGTACCAAACCGAGGGGGAGCGGGACGAGTCGCGCACCGGACCGCTCCGGACGCAGACCGCGCCGCCGCCAGCTTCCCCTCGCTGAACCACACCGCCTCCCAGGCCGGACCCGGACGCCGCGAGCCCCGCTCGGTCAAAAGGGGAGTGGCGAACTCCTCGCACCACATCAGGGATGTGACCTTCGCCGAGGACGCCTCCACCGTCCACGCCGGGACCGCACCACGAGCCATGGCGACCCTCCGCAACCTCGCCATCAGCGTGCTGAAAACGCTCGGCTCACCTGCCTGGAACCGTCAGTGCCGGACGCCGGTTCGAGCGGCCTGTTCCGCTCGGGCGATGAGGCGGCTGCTGTGGGCGGCGCAGGCGAACTTCGGCGGGATGAAGCCTGCGTGCAGGGCCGATCGAGTGAAGTTGGGCCAACGCGTGGATGGTTTTCGTGGCCCGGCTCAGGTCCGCATGGTTGTCCATGCCGGAAGACCAGCCGGGATCATCCGGGCGCCTCCACACGCCCTGCGGTCTCCCGGAAGGGCGACCGGTCTCCGCCCTCTCAACTCTGGAGTTACTGAAAAGTGCGAGTCGCTCTAACCGGGGCCACCGGGTTCCTGGGACTGCGCCTCGTCCGCCAGTTGCTGCGACAGCACGACTCGCTGACAGTCCTGGTGCGCGCCGGATCCGGCTGCGGGCTGCGGCGGATCGCGCGTTTCATGAAGCTGAGCGGAACGCCCGCCTCGCTGATCGCGGACCTCCCCCGCCGGCTTCGCGTCGTGGAGATCGACCTGTGCCAACCGGAGCTGGGGCTGTCCGGTGGCGCGTTCCGGCGGCTCGCGGACGAGCTGGACGTGATCTGGCACTGTGCGGGGAACATCAATCTGGACGACGATCTCGGGTGCCTTCGCCGGACCCGGGCGACCGCCATGGTGAGCATCGTGCTGCCCGGCCTCACGGGCACGCGATCGGAGAGTCTGGCCGACTACGCCCGCCAGGTCTCGCTGACCTCCCATGTGCGCAGGGTGGACACCGCGACGGGTTCGTACGCGGGAGGCCGTCGGTTCGCCCCGCCCGTCCCTTCGTCCGCCCGCTTCTCCGGTGCGCATGGGCAATGGCTCTCGGTCGTCACCGACGCAGAACCCTTCTCCGTCGAGGGCGGCGAACTGGTCCACGCCCTCCGGGCGGTGCGGGCACCTGTTCCCGCTGGTGGGCGGTGACGCCGCGGCTCTGGCCGACACCAGGCCGTGGTGGGTGACCGGCTCGGACCGGCCGCTGCGATCATCGTGCTCGTCATCTTCACGCTGCTGTTCCTGTTCACCGGCAGTGTCCTCGTCCCGGTCAAGGCCGTGCTGCTCAACCTGCTCAGCCTCACCGCCACGTTCGGGGCGATCGTCCACGTGTTCCAGGACGGGCATCTGCGGTGGCTGGTCGGCGACTTCCTGGTCACAGGCACCACGGACACACTGCTGCCCGTGCTGATGTTCTGCGTCGCCTTCGGCGTCTCGATGGACTACGAGATGTTCCTGCTGTCCCGGATCATGGAGGAGCACCGCCGTACGGGGCATACCCCCTCTGCCGTGGCCTTCGGGCTAGAGCAGACCGGCCGGCTGTTCACCGCCGCCGCGTTCGTGCTCGCCATCGCGATGGCAGCGATGACTACGTCTCCTCTCACCCCGTTGAAACTGCTGGGCGTCGGGCTCACCCTCGCAGTCATTCTCGACGCCACCCTGGTGAGGATGCTCCTGGTTCCCGCCATCATGAAGATGGCCGGCAGGCTAACCAACTTCATTAGTTATCCCTAGTGTTGTGCATGTATGGTTACAGTCATGGAGTTGCTGCGCATGTCGAAGGCCGCGAAGCGTCTGGGTATTCACCCGATGACGCTTCGTCAGTGGGCTATCGACGGCAAGATCCCGTTCTCCTGGGTCGGCCGTGAGCGCCGGTTCTCCTCAGTGGATGTGGAGAACATGAAGCGCGGCAGCGGCTCTGCAACCTCCCGTCCAAGGCGAGAGGTTCTGTATGTGCGCGTTTCCGGTTCGTCCGGGCAGGAGTCTTCGCTGGCGGCGCAGGAAGAGGAGTTGCGGGCCACCGCCTCGGGCGAGGTCGTGAAGGTCGTCAAGGACCGTGGCTCTGGCCTGCGGGAGAACCGGCCCGGTATCAACCGGGTGTTGGCGATGGTCTCCGATGGCAGCGTGAGCGTGGTGAGAGTCACGCATGAGGACCGGCTGGCGCGGTTCGGTGTCGGTTGGCTCAAGCGCTTGTTCGCCGTGTACGGCGTCACTCTGGAAGTCCTGCACCCGAAGAAGTCCGGTGGCCGGGACGAGTTGCTGGAGGACTTCGTTTCCCTGGTGACCACGTTCGCCGGTCGTCTGTACGGGATGCGGTCGGCGGAGGCCCGTAAGCGGCTGCTCACTGAGACCGGCCAGTGCCCGGGTGGTGACCGGTGAGCCGGAAGCTGCCGCTCGCCGGGGGCGAGACCTCCCGCACCGCGTGCGCTCGCGGCCTCCTGCGTACCGGTGTGGATGAAAAGACCGGCGAACTCCTGACCGGAGCAGTGCTGGCGGAGCGCAGCGGGTGGGCCGCTGATCTGGTGTCGGGCATGGTCACCGCACTGACCGGTGAGCACTGGAACACGGCAGACGTGGACACGCTTGCCTCCGGGGAGGATGCCGGGGGCCAAAAGCTGCCGTCGAATGCGTGGATGGCCATGCGGCGTCTGGGCTGGATCGTGACAGCCCCCGAGGGCGTCAAGGTCAACGACCGGATCGTGCGTATGGCTCAGGAGCAGGCCGGACGCGCTCTGCGGTCGGCGAAGTGGCGCGCCGATCTGACCGCCGGGGTACTGCTCGTATGGCCCGCAGATCCCGCCAGGCGCACGTCCGCCGAGTGGGACCAGGTCCGCGAGGCCACGCCCGGGGGCCGGTTCCTGCCGTCCAGTGTGATCAAGTCCCGTACCCGGCAAGCGGCTGCGTTCGAGCGGAAGCACGGGCGGCTTCCAGCCGATGTGTTCGAGCTGGAGCCCGAGCCCCGCGTGGCGCGGATGCTGCTGCTGTCCGCGTGCGACGGGCAGCAGGCCACCATCGAACGCGCCGGGCAGCCGGGCCGGGCACTGCTGCGACTGCAACTGCCCACCCGGCCCGACCCGCGCACATACGCGGACTGGACGTGGGTGGCCTGCCCGATCTCGCTACCGCCGACCGTCCCGCCGGGTGCGGTGCTGCACCTGCCCACTCTCCGCCCCCAGGGCGACAAGGTGCGCGCCGACCTCGCCTATACCCACGCTGTTCCCAAGGCCGCCCGAGTCGGACACACGGTCGCTCTCGGCGTGGACTGGGGCCTGAACACCCTCCTCAGCGCGGGCGCGGCCCGGCTCCACGACAACGGCCGGATCACCTCCCTGGGGGCCGGGGCCCAGTTCCGGGCCTCCGGAGTCCTGGCCAAACAGCACCGGCTCCGCCGACACAGCGAACACCTCCACGCCAAAGCCGACCAGTATCAGCGGCTCATCGACGGCCAAGCTCCCGATCCGGCCCTGACCGGCAAGCACGCGGTCCTGGTGGAAGAGATCCGCCGCGTGTCCTCCCGGCGCTCGAACCTCAACGACACGTTGGCATGGGCTGCTGCCCGGTGGGCCGTCGACCAGGCGATTGCCGCCGGGGCAAGCGTCATCTACCTGGAAGACCTGCGGTCGATGGAAGCCAAGGGCATGGGCCGCACGCACAACACCCGCATGTCCCAGACCGTACGCGGGCAGATCGCCGACCGTATGCGGCACCTCGCCGCCGAGACCGGCATCGCCGTCGTCACCGTCCCAGCCGGCAACACTTCCAAGCAATGCCCGCAGTGCCTCACCTCGCTGCGGCATCGCAAAGCCCCGGACCGCCCCACTGTCGCGGGCTGGAAGTGGGCCATCTGCCCCAACCAGTCCTGCGGCTGGCAGGGCGACCGCGACCACGGGGCATGGCGGCGTATCGCCGCACGCGGCCTGACCCACCAGACCAAGACCGTCACTGACCGCTCCACCGGTGTCCTGGCAATCCGCTCGGTGGTGGAAAAGCTTGAAGCCCGAGCGGTCATCACGCCCGCACCGAAGACCAGCCGGGACCGGTCGAAGACCGGACCCACCCGGCACAAGCCAACACGCCCCGCGCCCAGGCGACGCAGGGCACCCTCCCCCACCGCACCCTCGGGTCCGGCGGGCAAGCGTCCGGAGGGACACGCACCAACGGACCGGACCCGGCTGCCCCGCGCAGCCCACCGGCACCAGGACGTGACGACGATCAGCACACCCACCACCGGCCACAGGCCACGAGGAGCAGCACTGGGCGCGGGCTTCCACCTGCACGCTCACGCTACCCCTCCACGATGGGAAACTCCCCTGCCAGACACTACGTCTGACATGGGATCGCTTAGCTGATTAGAGACGCTGAACTGGTGGTGTCCGCGCCCTCTGCGGGATGTGCACGACCGTTTTGGTGTCTCGAATCCGGAAGTGCGGGCGGACCCCTGACGTCACCGCCGGCAGCGTTCGAGCCGCTTGCGGACCGGATGACAACGCCGTCCGGGCCGTGAAGCCTCCCGCTTCCGGTGCACGGGTTCAGCCGCCGGCTGTGACAATGCCGGCCAGCGCGTGTTCGGCGAGCGCGCCGATGGTGAGCGAGGGGTTGGCGCCGCCGACCGTATCGAGGCCATGGCCAGGGTGGTCGCCGACCACTACCGGCAGCCGGCGAAGCTCACTCGCTGACCTCGCTGACTTATCGGGGGCCGTCCTCGCGGTGCTGGACCACGCAGTCGGGTCCGGGCGACATCAGGGTTTCGTGACCGTCCTCGAAGCGGACCCGGTAAGGGGGGCTTCCCCGCTGTCCGAGTACCTCGATGACTTCCGCGACCCGGTCGTGCTGTCCGACGATCCTGCCGTGCACCAGCAGCTGGTCGCCTACGGTTGCCTGCATCTGTAGGGCCTCCTCGTTCGGCACGGGAGTGGCGATTCGTGACCGCAAGTCTACGGCGGGTGGCGCGAGTTGGGGCCGTCCCGTACATACCGGTCAGCTCCGGGCCCGTTGGGTGACGGCGATGCAGACGAGTACGGCGGCGGCGGTCAGCGGGGCGGCCGGGGTCAGCCGCTCGCCCAGCAGCAGCACCGACCACACCAGGGTGAGCAGCGGTTGCGCCAGCTGCAACTGGCTGGCCTTCGGGATGCCGATGGCGGCCATGCCGCGGTACCAGACGACCAGGCCGAGGAACTGCGACCCGGCGGCGACCCACAGCAGTCCGGTCACACTGTGCGCGGTCAGTTCCACCGGCTCGTACGACAGCGCGATCGCGGCCATGGGTGCCGTGAGGGGCAGGCACAGGACGAGCGCCCAGCCGATGACCTGCCAGCCCGGCATCACACGGGCCAGCCGGCCGCCCTCCGTGTAGCCCGCCGCGCAGATCAGGAGTGCTCCGAACAGGTAGGCGTCCGCGCTGCTCAGGGCGCCGCCGCTCTGCTGCACGGTGAACGCGATCACCACGGCGGCGCCCGCCGACGCGGCGGCCCAGAAGGTGCGGGAGGGGCGGGTGCCGATGCGCAGGGCCGAGAACAGGGCGGTCGTCAGGGGCAGCAGGCCGACGACGACCGCTGCGTGCGCGGTGGTCGAGGTCTCCAGGGCGAGGGTGGTGAGCAGAGGAAAGCCGAGGACGACTCCGGCCGCGACGACGGCCAGACCTCCCCAGTGGCGGCGGCCGGGGAGCGGGACACGCAGGGTCAGCAGACAGGCGCCCGCGATGACCGCGGCCAGGACGCTCCGAACCGCCACGAGCGACCAGGGGCCGAAGCCCTCCAGGCCCCACGCGGTGGCGGGGAAGGTGAGGGAGAAGGCGATGACGCCGAGCGCGGCGAGGAGGGTCCCGGGCCGGGGGCCGGGCTGGGAGGAATCCCGGCCGGCGGCGGCGGTTGCGGGGTCCCGGCCGTCGGTGGCGGCCGGGTGAACGGGCCCGTCCGTCCGCGAGGCGCTCGTCCCAGTGGGAACCGCTATCGAGGTCCGTGCGGTAGCGCTATTCTCTGCTCTCATGCATGAGCGTAGCAGTGTCGGTGATCTGGCAGGTCGGCTGAGAAGCGAGCTGGACCGCTACTCTACAGGTGGAAAGCTGCCGTCCAGCCGGGCGCTCGTCGAGCGGTTCCGGGTGAGCCCCGTGACCGTGTCCCGGGCGCTGGCCCAGCTCTCCGCCGAAGGTCTGGTGGTCACCCGGCCGGGGGCGGGGGCGTTCCGGGCCGAGGCGCGCGACGCCGGGCCCGCCGTCGGGGACACCTCCTGGCAGGAGGTCGCGCTCAGCGCGGACGCCGCGTCCGAACTCGTACCCCGCACGGTGGATGCCTCGGGGGTGCTCGTATCGCTGGCCACCCCGCCGCCGGGAGTCATCGAGTTCAACGGCGGCTATCTGCATTCCTCGCTCCAGCCGGAACGGGCGATGGCCGCGGCGCTGTCGCGGGCGGGCCGGCGCCCCGGAGCCTGGGCGCGCCCTCCGGTGGACGGGGTCCCGGAGCTGCGCGAGTGGTTCGCGCGGGGCATCGGCGGCGCCATCACCGCCGCCGAGGTGCTCATCACGGCCGGCGGCCAGTCCGCGCTGACCACCGCGCTGCGCGCACTCGCCCCGCCCGGCGCCCCGGTGCTCGTCGAGTCGCCCACGTATCCCGGCATGCTGGCGATCGCCCGCGCGGCCGGCCTCAGGCCCGTGCCCGTGCCGGTGGACCGGGACGGTGTGAAGCCCGCGCTGCTCGCCGACGCCTTCAGGGCCACCGGCGCCCGTGTCTTCGTCTGCCAGCCGCTGTTCCAGAACCCGACCGGCGCGGTGCTCGCCCCGGAGCGGCGGGGCGAGGTGCTGCGGATCGCGCGTGAGGCGAGCGCGTTCGTCGTCGAGGACGACTTCGTGCGCCGGCTCGCGCACCAGGACGCGGGGCCGCTGCCGCGGCCACTGGCCTCGGACGATCCCGACGGAGTCGTCGTGCACGTCTGCTCGCTGACCAAGGCGACCTCGCCGAGTTTCCGGGTGAGCGCGCTGGCCGCCCGCGGGCCCGTCCTGGAACGGTTGCGGGCGATCCAGGTCGTCGACACCTTCTTCGTGCCGCGTCCGCTCCAGGAGGCGGCCCTGGAACTCGTCGGCTCGCCCGCCTGGCCCCGCCATCTGCGCGCCGTGTCGGTCGAACTGCGGGGCCGGCGTGACGCGATGGCCGCCGCGCTCCGCCTGCGGCTGCCCGAACTCTCCCTGCCCCACGTCCCGTCCGGCGGCTACCAGCTGTGGGTGCGCCTGCCCGACGGCACGGACGAGACGGCCCTCCACGCCGCCGCCCTGCGCGCGGGCGTGGCCGTCACCCCGGGCCGTCCCTACTTCAGCGCCGAGCCCCCGGCGGCCCACCTGCGGCTCAGCTTCGCCGCGGTCGCGGGCGCCGCGGACATCACCGAGGGCATCCGGAGGCTGCGTACGGCCTGCGCCGAAACCGGTACGGCAGCGGGGGCTTGAGTGTGTCCCGGGTGCTCGGCCGACCACGTGAGCCACAGGTCTTGACCTGCCCAGTTCCGGCACCCACCATCGCCGCATGCATGTACGGGTCACGCTGATCGTCGCCGCCCGCGGTTCCTCGCTGCTCGCCGAGCGCTTCGACGACGACCGGCCCCTGGACCAGGCGGGCTGGGGCGAGGTGCAGCGCGTCGCGCACGCTCTGGTGCCGTTGGCGGCGGCCGAGCTGCGGTACTGCTCGCCGACACCGCGCAGCCGCGCCACCGGTGACGCGCTGGGGCTCGCGCCGCTGGCCCAGCCGGCTCTGCGGGACTGCGACATGGGCCGCTGGCGCGGTCTGACCCTCGGTGAGGCGATGGCCCGTGAACCCGAGGCCGTGGACGCCTGGCTCGCCGACCCGTACTCCGCGGCCCACGGCGGTGAACCCCTGGCGGAGTTCATCCGGCGGGTGGGCGACTGGCTCGACACCCGCCCCGCCGACGACGGCGGCCGGATCGTCGCCGTGGCGGAGCCCGCGGTCGTACGCGCCGTGCTCGTCCACGCGCTGAGGGCCCACCCGTCGACGTACTGGAACCTCGACGTCCGCCCGCTGTCGACGGCCACGCTCACCGGCCGGGCCGGCCGCTGGAACCTTCGGTTCGACCCTCAGCACGAACGCGTGTAGAGCACCGCGGTCAGGTGCGCGTGTAGTCCGTCGTGAGGACCAGGTCCTTGGCGGGGCCGCCCACCCGCCACACCGTCCGCCAGCGGTCCGCGTCGTACACGGTGAACTCGCCCCGGTAGAGGTCCGCCGAGCACGGATGGTCGGCGACGTACCGCCCCGAGGTCAGGTCCAGGTCGTGGAAGGGGCGGCCGTCGGCGAACCGTACGTCGGCGCGGCCCGCCCCCTCGCCCGGCAGGAACCGCAGGGTGCGCTCGGCGGGCCGGGCCACGCCCTGCCACTCGAAGGTGCCTGACTCGTGGTGGAGCAGCCCCTCCGAGGGGTCGTCGCGGCCGTCGCCGTCCAGCCGCTCGAACACCGTCGTCCCGGTGAAACTGCCGCTCGCCCCGCTCGCGAGATCCCGCACCGAGCGCTCCACGCGCCAGCTCCCGGCCAGGTACGCCAACACATCGCTCACCGGCCGGAATCCGGACATCCCCTCCGTCACCGAGGCCTCTCCTGTCCAACCCATTGACGTGCTCCCGCCTCCTACCTATCTTGCCGTTCGAAGTATTGATCACTGTACGATATTTCGAACAGTCGAGTCGATCATGCTGCACGCCTCTCAGAGCCGCGGAGGATCCATGTCACCTGCCCGCACCCGCACTCGATGGAGACTGTCCCTCACGGTCACCACGCTGCTGGCCGCCTCCTTCCTCGTTCCGGCCCCGGTGAACGCCACCCCCGCGAACGCGACTGCCGTGAACGCGACTCCGGTGAACGCCGCCGCCGAGGACGCCACCGACTACGCGATCACCGTCGACCCGAAGGCCTCGGGTGCGAAGATCGACGACACGATGTACGGCGTCTTCTTCGAGGACATCAACCGGGCCGCGGACGGCGGTCTGTACGCGGAGCTGGTCCAGAACCGGTCCTTCGAGTACACGAAGGCCGACAACGCCTCGTACGCGCCCCTCACCTCCTGGGCCACCACCGGTACCGCGCGGACCGCGGACGACGGCGGCCGGCTCAACGCCCGCAACCGCACCTACCTCGCCCTGGACGGCGGCTCGTCCGTCACCAACTCCGGCTACAACACCGGCGTCTCGGTGGAGAAGGGCAAGGCCTACGACTTCTCGGTGTGGGCCCGCGCCGAGGGGGCGTCCGCCCTCACGGTGACCCTGCGGGACGCCGACGGCGAACTGGCCGGGGCCCGTCGCGTCACCGCCCGCGGCGGCTGGGCCAAGTACACGGCACGCTTCACCGCGACCCGCACCAGCGCCGACGGCCGGCTCACGGTGGCCGCGGGCAGCCCGGCCGCGCTCGACATGATCTCGCTCATCCCGCGTGACACGTACAAGGGGCACGGCCTGCGCAAGGACCTCGCGCAGAAGATCGCCGCCCTCGACCCCGGTTTCGTCCGCTTCCCGGGCGGCTGCCTCGTCAACACCGGCAGCATGAAGGGCTACGACGAGACGTCCGGCTGGGAGCGCAAGCGCTCGTACCAGTGGAAGGACACCGTCGGCCCGGTCGAGCAGCGCGCGACGAACGCCAACGTCTGGGGCTACAACCAGAGTTACGGGCTCGGCTACTACGAGTACTTCCAGTTCTCCGAGGACATGGGTGCCATGCCGCTGCCCGTGGTGCCCGCCCTCGTCACCGGCTGCGGCCAGAACCAGGCAGTCGACGACGACGCGCTGCTGAAGCGCCACATCCAGGACACCCTGGACCTCATCGAGTTCGCCAACGGCCCGGTGACCAGCGAGTGGGGCGGGAAACGGGCCAGGATGGGCCACCCGAAGCCCTTCCACCTCACCCACCTGGAGGTCGGCAACGAGGAGAACCTGCCGAACGAGTTCTTCGAGCGCTTCAAGCAGTTCCGCACGGCCGTCGAGGCGAAGTACCCGGACGTCACCGTCATCTCCAACTCCGGGCCCGACGACAGCGGTTCGACGTTCGACACGGCCTGGAAGCTCAACCGGGAAGCGAACGTCGGCATGGTCGACGAGCACTACTACAACAGCCCGCAGTGGTTCCTGCAGAACAACGACCGCTACGACTCGTACGACAGGAACGGCCCCAAGGTCTTCCTCGGCGAGTACGCCTCCCAGGGCAACACCTTCAAGAACGCCCTCTCCGAAGCCGCGTTCATGACCGGCCTGGAGCGCAACGCGGACGTCGTGAAACTTGCCTCGTACGCCCCGCTGCTCGCCAACGAGGACTACGTGCAGTGGCGCCCGGACCTGATCTGGTTCAACAACCACGCCTCCTGGAACTCCGCCAACTACGAGGTGCAGAAGCTCTTCATGCGCAACGCCGGCGACCGGGTCGTGCCGTCCGGCGCGACCGCCACCCCCTCACTGAGCGCTCCCGTCACGGGCGCGGTCGGCCTGTCGACCTGGGCGACGAGCGCTGCCTACGACGACGTGAAGGTGACCGGCGCGGACGGCACGGAGCTGCTCACCGACGACTTCTCCGGTGACGCCTCGAAGTGGACCCACACGGGCGGCGGCACCTGGAGCGTCCAGGACGGGCAGTACGTCCAGAGCGACGAGGCCGCCGAGAACACCATGGTCTCCGCGGGCGACCCGGCCTGGCACGACTACGACGTACACGTGAAGGCCACCAAGAAGGCCGGCAAGGAGGGCTTCCTCGTCGCCTTCGGCGTCAAGGACACCGGCAACTACTACTGGTGGAACCTGGGCGGCTGGAACAACACCCAGTCCGCCGTCGAACAGGCCGTGGACGGCGGCAAGTCGACGCTGATGTCCAAGGCCGGGTCGATCGAGACGGGCCGTGCCTACGACATCGACATCAAGGTGCGCGGCCGGCAGGTGACCCTCTACCTCGACGGCCAGGAGTGGGGCAGCTTCACCGACGACAAGCCGGCCGAGCCGTTCCGGCAGGTCGTCACATCGGACAAGAAGACCGGCGACCTGATCGTCAAGGTGGTCAACGCCCAGGCGGCGGACGCCCGTACGGTGATCGACCTCGGTGGCGCGAAGGTCCGCCCGAAGGCCGCGGTGACCACCCTCACCGCGGCACCCGACGCCGTGAACACGGAGACGGACACGGCCGTCGCGCCGGTCACGTCCACGTTCTCGGGAGCCGCGAAGAAGTTCACGTACACCTTCCCGGCGAACTCGGTGACGTTCCTGCGCGTCAAGAGCATCAAGAAGGGATGAGCGGGCGGGCGGCCCGCGCTCGGTGACGGGCCCGGGCCGCCCCGCCGAGAAGCGCCGAGAAGACGGGTCCCGGTCAGTTGGCGTTGTTGCTGCTCAGGAAGAGGTCCTGGCCGTCCTTCGTGATGGCGAAGTTTCCGTCGGCGCGGAGTTCGAGGACGGCTCCTCCGTCGGGGTACCCCGTGTTGGTGGCCCACACCGGCTTGTCGTCGGCGGTGTAGACGACCAGGTTGCCGTCCTCCTGGAACACGGCTTTGTAGTTCTCGCCGGAGGTGACGGATTCCCAGAGGGGTTTGTCGTTCTCGTCGTAGGAGACAAGGTTGCCGTCCGTCTGCATGATCAGCTTCATGTGTGCGGTCTGCAGGAACTCACCGGTCTGCAGGGTCCGCCGGGCCGCGACCGTCAACGTCTCCGGCAGGGGGTCGGCGGCCGCCGGCTTCTTGCTCGCTTCCGAATCGTCGGCGCCGGCCGTGCTCTGGTGGGAGCTGCCGCGGCTCGTGGACGCCTTCGGGCCCTTGTCACCGGCGGTCGAGCCGGAGCTCTGCAGGGCGATCACGACGGCGGCCACGACAGCGACGGCGACCACGGCGCCGACGGCGATGAGCGGTTTGCGGCGGAGCCGGGCTGATCCTGTGCCGCCCGCGGAAGTGACGGCCGGCTCGGCCTGCGTCGGGGGAGGCAGAACCCGTGTCTGGCCGACAGTCGCCGGAGCCGGAGCCGGAGCACCTGGCGGGGCGGCGGGGGCGGCAGACACGGTGGCGTTGATCTCCGTGGGGGCCGCCGGCCCCCAGGGCGCGAGTGGCACGGGAGGAGCAGTGGCCGCCGCCGTGTCCGAGGCGGGCGCCATGGCGATGATCCGCTGGTAGGCGGGATGCCGCACGATATCGGTTTCACTGGCGCAGAGCTCCACGATGCGCTGCGGCTCGGGGCGCTGCGCCGGGTCCTTGTGCGCGCAGAGAGCGATCAGCTCGGCCATCTCGGCGGGGACTCCGGCGAGGTCCATCTCTTCGTGGACGGTGCGGTAGGAGACGGTGGCCAGCGAGCCCTGACCGTACGGCGCACGGCCGGTGAGGCAGTAGGCCAGGGTGACGGCGAGTGCGAACACGTCGGACGGAGGCCCGGTCTCGCCCCGGGTCAGGCTCTCCGGGGCTATGAATCCGGGTGTGCCGATGGCGGTGCCGACCTGCGTGATGTTCGACATCTCGTCGCTACGGGCTATCCCGAAGTCGATGAGCTGGGGTCCGGTGGCCGAGAGAATGACGTTCTGCGGCTTGAGGTCGCGATGCAGCACACCGTGTACGTGGACGTCGGCGAGCCCCTCGGCCAGAGCGGCCAGCACGGCGCGACCGAGGTCGGCCGGGAAGGGCCCCGCTGTCGCGACCGCGTCGGCCAGCGTCGGGCCGGGCACGTACTCGGTCGCCATCCAGAACGGCGGGGCGTCCACCTCTGCGTCGATGAGCGCCGCCGTGAACGCGTTGCGGATGGTCCCCAGTGTCTCCACTTCGCGCCGGAAGCGCTGCAACGCCGCCGGGTCGTACTGGAGATGGGCGTTGATGACCTTGATCGCGGCGGGCCGCCCTCCGGGCGTCCGGCCGAGGTAGACGCTTCCCATACCTCCGGAACCGAGCCGGCCGAGTAAACGGTAGCGACCCATGTTCGTCGGGTCGGAACTCTGCAGCGGGTACACCTAGCACGCCCTTCAGGCAGTCGAGACAACAGGCATCCGTAGTGACGGGGCTGGTGTCCAAGACTCTCTGCGGCGGGATGTCGGTTCCGGTGCCACCGTTCCCTAGCTCCGCCCTGAGGACGAAGAATATAGCGGCCGCGACCCCGGCCCCTTCTCGGGTTCGTACACGTATGACGGACTACCAGGGCGGCAGCGTGGCGAACCGTACAGGCCCGGCGAGTGTCCGGTCGGCGCCCTTCTCGTCGATGTCACCGTGCGGCGCGCAGCTGAAGAAGGTACGCCGCGGTCAGCGCGACGGCACGGTCCTCGTCCCGCGACAGTTCCACGAGGGCGCGGGACGCCGTCGTCCCCGGGACGGCCGCCAGAGCCTGGGTCAGCCGTCCGCGTGCCGGCGCCTCAGTGGTGTCGTGGGCAAGGCGGTCGACGAGCCCGGCCGCGATCTGATCCGCCGTCGCCGTGTCGCTCGCCAGCACGCTCAGCGCGTCGGCCGCATCGGTGTCGTTCCTGCCCTCCACGATCATGTCGACGAGCGTCGGGATCGCTTCGACCACTCCGAGTGTCCCGAGCGCCAGAGCCGCGTATCCGCGCACCACGGCATCGGAGTTCGCGAGAGCGTTCCGCAGCTGCGCGACAGCCTCGTCACCGGGCAGCTCGGCGAGGGACTGAACAGCACGCTTGCGCACCGCGGCCACCGGTGAGCCGAGGCCCCGCGCCAGCAGGGCCGGGCCGCCGCCGTCGCCCGATCGCGCCAGCGCCCAGCGAAGGGCTCCGGCGACGTTCGGCTCCGTCTCGCTCAGTGCCGCCTCGACCAGGGCCTCCACCGGCACCGGAACCTCACCGACCGAGGAGAGCGCCGCACGCTGGCGCGCGTCGGCGCTCTTCGACCCCAGTGCCTGGAGGAGTGCGACGACCTGGAGGACGTCCTCCCAGCCGGCGGGTTCCGCGGCATCGATCCGGCGGAGCCGCGTGAGCAACTCGGTCTCGGCCGCGATGCGTTCGCGTGTCTGACGGATGAGGTCGCCGACGAGCGCCGGAGGCGTGAAGCCGGGATCGTCGAGCGCGCGCCCGATCTCACGCAGCGACAGCCCCAGCGACCGCAGGCTCTCGATATGGAAGATCCGCCGGATGTCGTCGCCGGAGTACTCCCGATAGCCGGAGCCCGTACGACCCGAAGGCCGCACCAGGCCCAGCGACTCGTAATGCCGGAGCATGCGGGCGCTGACTCCGGACCGTCGCGCCACCTCACCGATCAACACGGCCTCAACACGTCCTCAACACCGTCCTCAGTGCGTCCTCGGGGCGTCCTCAACCCGTCCTGTCGTCCCTCTCGGCCGGACCGCCGAGGGCCACGACGCGCTTGGCCTCCTCGATCGCGAACTCGAATCCGGCGTCCGGCTCGCGCAGCAGCCGTTGTGTGGCGAGCGCGTGCGCCCGTACGTGCTCGCGCGCGTCAGGGGCCGTCGCCGCGGCACGCAGAGCCGGCGCAGTCACGTCGCCCAGTGCGACCAGTGCCCGGCTGAGACTCAGCTGAGTCTCCCGCTCACCGCGCCCGAGCTGTGTTGCCAGCACCGCGGCCAGGGCGGACTCCCCGCCTTCCGGTACGAGCACGACCGCGGCCCGCCAGGCGCTCCGCGCCACCTCGTCGTCGCCGTCGGACAACAGCGCCTCCGTGATCGCCGGCCACGCCTGCCGGTTCCCGATCTTGGACAGCGTGTGCAGCGCCTGGCTCCGTGCCTGCGCATGCTCCGAGCGGACTTCGCCGGCCAGCGCGGGGAGCGTCATGGTCGCCGGGTGGCGGGTGAGCGCCCAGGTCAGCATGTCGCGGACGAGGAACTCGGGCTCGGTCGCGCATCGCTCGATGAGCTTGGCGACGAAGCGCGGGTCAGGCGTCGTGCCGGCCGCCAGAGCAGCCCGCAGTCGCACGGACGAACGACCGTCCTCCAGGCCCTGGAGGGCTCGTACCGCATCCGCATCCGCATCCGTGCCTATGCCTATGCCTATGCCTATGCCTATGCCCGTGCCCGTGCCCGTGCCCGTGTCCTGGCTTGTCATGGTCATCGGGACCACCTCCCTGGCCGGCAGTGAAGTCCTTGTCACCGTGTCAAGGTCAAACGGGGTCGATGTCATGGGCAGCGTGGCCTGGGCAGGCGGGCCGCCCCGGCGCCCCGGTCAGTTGACGGCGAGGAGTTCGAGCGTATCGATCACGCGGTTCGAGAAGCCCCACTCGTTGTCGTACCAGGCGACCACCTTGATGTGGCGGCCGTCGACGCGGGTGAGAGCCGAGTCGAAGATCGACGAGGCCGGGTTGCCCGTGATGTCGGACGACACGAGCGGGTCGTCCGAATACTCGAGTACGCCCGCGAGCGGCCCCTGCGCCGCGGCGCGGTACGCCGCCAGGACGTCCTCGCGTGTCACGTCGCGAGCGACGGTCGTATTGAGTTCGACGAGCGATCCCACCGGAACCGGCACGCGGATCGAGTCGCCCGACAGCTTGCCGTCGAGGTTCGGCAGTACGAGGCCGATCGCCTTGGCGGCGCCTGTCGTGGTCGGGACGATGTTCTCGGCGGCCGCGCGGGCGCGGCGGGCGTCGCGGTGGGGGCCGTCCTGCAGGTTCTGCTCCTGCGTGTAGGCGTGCACCGTCGTCATGAAGGCGTGCTCGATGCCGGCAAGACCGTCGAGCACCGCGGCCAGCGGCGCGAGTGCGTTGGTCGTGCACGAGGCGTTCGAGACGATCGTGTGCGCGGCCGGGTCGTACGCGTCGGTGTTGACCCCGAACGCGAGTGTGACATCGGCGCCGTCCGCCGGCGCGCTGATGAGTACCCTCTTCGCGCCCGCGTCGATGTGGGCGCGGGCGGCCTTGGCCGACGTGAAGCGGCCGGTTGCCTCCAGCACGATGTCGACGCCGAGCTCGGCCCACGGCAGCTGCGCCGGCTCGCGCTCGGCGAGCACGGTGATGCGACGACCGTCGACGACGAGGGCGTCCCCGTCGACGGTCACCGGGCGGCCGAGCCGGCCCGCCGTCGTGTCGAAGGCGAGCAGCCGCGCGAGGGAGGCGGGCTCCGTGAGGTCGTTGACGGCGACGACCTCCAGGTCGCTGTCGCGTTCGAGCAGCGCGCGCAGCACATTGCGTCCGATGCGGCCGAATCCGTTGATGGCGATGCGAGTCATGAGTGGTGTCCCTTCGGGTTCGCCATCAGGTTCTCGCGCCGCGTCCGCCGGTGACAGTGGCGTGATTGCCACGGTCCGCAAGGATCGCGCCATGTGGTGGTGACGGGCTACTGCCCCTGGGCGAAGGTGCGCCGGTATTCGCTCGGCGTGGTGTCGAGGATGCGCTGGAAGTGCAGCCGCAGATTCGCCCCGGTGCCGAGACCGACATCCGCGGCGATCTGCTCGATGCCCCGCTGCGAACGCTCCAGCAGCTCACGGGCCACGTCGATGCGGGCGCGCATGACCCACTGCATCGGCGTGTACCCCGTGTCCTCGACGAAGCGCCGCGAGAACGTGCGCGGCGACACCGCCGCATGCCGGGCGAGCGCTTCAAGGGTGAGGGGCTCGCCGAGCCGGTGCAGCGCCCACTCCCGGGTGGCGGCGAACCGCTCGTCGAGTGTCTCGGGCACGCTGCGCGGCACGTACTGCGCCTGACCGCCGCTGCGGTAGGGGGCCGCCACCAGGCGCCGCGCCGCGTGGTTCGACGCGGACACCCCCAGGTCGCCGCGCAGAACGTGCAGGCACAGGTCGATGCCCGAGGCGGCGCCGGCCGACGTCAGCACGCTGCCCTCGTCGACGAACAGAACGTTCGCGTCGACCTGAACGAGCGGACGCTTCGCTGCGAGTGCCCGCGTGTAGTGCCAGTGCGTCGTGGCGCGCTTGCCGTCGAGCAGGCCCGTGGCAGCGAGCGCGAAGGCACCCGTCGAGATCGCGGCGAGCCGCGCGCCCCGGTGGTGGGCGGCGATCAGCGCGTCGACGACAGCACGGGGTGGATCGTCACGGTCCGGGTGCCGGTAGCCGGGGACGAAGACGATGTCAGCCCATTCAAGTGCCTCGATGCCGTGGGCGACGTAGTACGACAGTCCGTCGCCGCCTGTCACGAGGCCGGGCGCCGCGCCGCACACCCGCACCTCGTACGGCATGCTCGCGCGAGTCGTGAACACCTGCGCGGGAATACCGACATCGAGAGGCTTCGCACCTTCGAGCACGAGGACGGCGACGCGATGCAGGGCTGAGGCTGACACGGGGAAGAGGGTACGTGGGGTGCGGGGGCCCGGGGCTCGGAGTGCGGGGGCGTGGGGGCGCGGGGTGCATCAGCCCAGTACCCCAAGCCGCGCGGGCCCGCCGGGAACCGTGTCGAGGACGCTCGGTCTCACCCGCTCCGGCGTACCCGGATCTTCTGGATTGCATAAACGTGCGGCGAAACGTATAGTCATGCCATCCAAGAGGAGGGTTCCATGGCGGTACGTGCGGCAGTGGCCGGAGCGAGTGGGTACGCGGGCGGGGAGCTGCTGCGTCTGCTTCTGGTGCACCCCGAGATCGAGATCGGCGCCCTGGCCGGCAACTCCAACGCGGGAGCGCGGCTCGGTGCGCTGCAGCCGCACCTGCTGCCGCTGGCCGACCGCGTACTCCAGGAGACCACGACCGAGGTCCTCGCGGGACACGACGTCGTCTTCCTGGCTCTGCCCCACGGGCAGTCCGCCGCCGTCGCGGAGCAGCTCGGCCCGGAGGTCCTGGTCGTCGACATGGGCGCCGACTTCCGGCTGAAGGACGCGGCCGACTGGGAGAAGTTCTACGACTCGGCGCACGCCGGGACCTGGCCCTACGGCCTCCCCGAGCTGCCGGGAGCGCGCGCCGCGCTGGAGGGGGCCAAGCGCATCGCGGTGCCTGGTTGCTATCCGACGGCCGTCACGCTGGCACTCGTCCCCGCCTATACGGCCGGCCTGGCGGAGAACGAGGCCGTCGTCGTCGCCGCGTCCGGCACGTCCGGCGCGGGCAAGGCGGCCAAGGCGCATCTGCTCGGCAGCGAGGTCATGGGGTCCATGTCCCCGTACGGGGTCGGCGGTGTCCACCGGCACACCCCCGAGATGATCCAGAACCTCGGAGCGGCCGCGGGCGGGCCCGTCACCGTTTCCTTCACCCCGACCCTCGCCCCGATGCCCCGCGGCATCCTCGCCACCTGCAGCGCCAAGGCCAGGCCCGGCATCACCGCGGAGACCGTGCGGGCCGCCTACGAGAAGGCCTACGCCGACGAGCCGTTCGTGCGCCTGCTGCCCGAGGGGCAGTGGCCGGCGACCGCGTCCGTCTACGGTTCCAACGCCGTTCAGGTGCAGGTCGCGTACGACGAGGCGGCCGGGCGCATCATCGTGATCAGCGCCATCGACAACCTCACCAAGGGCACCGCGGGCGGTGCCGTACAGAGCATGAACATCGCCCTCGGACTCGACGAGACCACCGGGCTTTCCACGATCGGAGTCGCACCGTGAGTGTCACGGCAGCCAAGGGGTTCACGGCGGCGGGCATCGCCGCCGGGATCAAGGAGAACGGCAACCCGGACCTGGCCCTCGTGGTCAACAACGGGCCCCGCCGCGCCGCCGCGGGCGTCTTCACCTCCAACCGCGTCAAGGCCGCGCCGGTGCTGTGGTCCGAGCAGGTCCTCAAAAGCGGCGAGCTGACCGCCGTCGTCCTCAACTCCGGTGGTGCCAACGCCTGTACGGGGCCCAAGGGCTTCCAGGACACCCACGCCACCGCGGAAAAGACGGCCGACTCCCTCAACAGCGCCGGGCTGGATGACACGGGCGGTCACAGCGCGGGCATGATCGCCGTCTGTTCCACGGGCCTCATCGGCATCCTCCTGCCGATGGACAAGCTGCGCCGGGGCGTCGACAAGGCCGTCGCCCAGCTCAGCCCGCACGGCGGCGAGAAGGCCGCCATCGCCATCAAGACCACCGACACCGTCCACAAGACGTCGGTCGCGCAGGGGAACGGCTGGACCGTCGGCGGCATGGCCAAGGGCGCGGGCATGCTCGCCCCCGGTCTCGCCACGATGCTGGTCGTCCTCACCACGGACGCCGACGTCGACAGCGACGTACTGGACAGGGCGCTGCGGGCGGCCACGAAGGTCACCTTCGACCGGGTCGACTCCGACGGGTGCATGTCGACGAACGACACCGTGCTGCTGCTCGCCTCCGGCGCCTCGGAGACCACTCCGGAGTACGCGGAGTTCGCCGAGGCCGTACGGGCCGTCTGCGACGACCTCGGACAGCAGCTGATCCGGGACGCCGAGGGCGCGGGCAAGGACATCAGGATCGAGGTGGTGAACGCGGCGAGCGAGGACGACGCCGTCGAGGTGGGCCGCTCCATCGCCCGCAACAACCTCCTCAAGTGCGCGATCCACGGCGAAGATCCCAACTGGGGCCGTGTGCTCTCCGCCATCGGCACGACGTCCGCCGCCTTCGAGCCCGATCAGTTGAACGTCGCGATCAACGGCATCTGGGTCTGCAAGAACGGCTCCGTCGGCGAGGACCGCGACAAGGTCGACATGCGCTACCGGGAGGTCCACATCGTCGCCGACCTCGCCGCGGGCGACGAGTCAGCCACCATCTGGACCAACGACCTCACCGCGGACTACGTCCACGAGAACAGCGCCTACGCGTCATGAGTACCAAGAGCAGCCAGAGCGCCCAGAGCACCACGCGTAAACACACCGCACTGCCCAAGGCTCAGATCCTCATCGAGGCGCTGCCCTGGCTAACCCGGCACAACGGCAAGACGGTCGTCATCAAGTTCGGCGGCAACGCCATGATCGACGAGGACCTGAAGGCCGCGTTCGCGCAGGACGTCGTGTTCCTGCGCCAGGCCGGACTCAAGCCCGTGGTCGTGCACGGTGGCGGCCCGCAGATCAGCGCGGCCCTGGACCGGCACGGCATCGTCAGCGAGTTCAAGGCGGGCCTGAGGGTCACCACCGAGGACGCCATGGACGTCGTACGCATGGTGCTCGCCGGGCAGGTCCAGCGCGAACTCGTCGGGCTGCTCAACCAGCACGGCCCCCTCGCCGTGGGACTCACCGGCGAGGACGCGCACACCATCACCGCCACCAAGCACCAGCCCGAGATCGACGGGGAGTTGGTCGACATCGGGCGGGTGGGCGAGATCACCGCGATCGACACGGGTGCGATCGAGGCACTGCTCGCCGACGGCCGGATCCCGGTCGTCTCGTCGATCGCCCGTAGCCAGGACGACGGACATGTCTACAACGTCAATGCTGATACGGCGGCTGCGGCACTCGCTGCGGCGCTGGGCGCCGAGACACTGATGGTCCTCACCGACGTCGAGGGCCTCTACGAGGACTGGCCCAACTCCGACGAGGTCATCAGCCGGCTCACCGCGAAGCAGTTGGAGAAGCTGCTGCCCGAGCTGGCCAGCGGCATGGTGCCGAAGATGAAGGGCTGTCTGCACGCCGTACGAAACGGCGTGAACACCGCCCGCGTCATCGACGGGCGGGTCCAGCACTCGATCCTGCTGGAGATCTTCACCGACGAGGGCATCGGCACGATGGTCGTGCCCGATGCGGAGGGGGACGCATGACCGCCAACAAAGAGCTGACCGCCAACGAAGAGCTGACCGCGAACGAAGAGCTCACCCAGCGCTGGCAGGGCGCGCTCATGGACAACTACGGCACCCCGCGGCTGCCCCTCGTCCGCGGCGCCGGCACCAGGCTCTGGGACGCCGACGGCACGGAGTACCTGGACTTCGTCGGCGGGATCGCGGTGAACGCGCTCGGCCACGCCCACCCGGCGATCGTCGAGGCCGTGAGCAAGCAGATCGCGTCCCTCGGTCATGTCTCCAACCTCTTCGTCGCCGAGCCGCCCGTCGCGCTCGCCGAACGGCTCCTCCAGCTCTTCGGGCGGGACGGCCGCGTCTACTTCTGCAACTCGGGGGCCGAGGCCGTCGAGGGCGCCTTCAAGATCGGCCGGCTGACCGGCCGCACGCACATGGTGGCGACCGACGGCGGCTTCCACGGCCGGACCATGGGCGCCCTCGCGCTCACCGGCCAGCCGGGCAAACGCGAACCGTTCCTGCCGCTGCCGGGCGACGTCACCCACGTACCGTACGGGGACCCGCAGGCGCTGGCCGCCGCCGTCACCGAGGACACCGCGCTGGTCGTCATCGAGCCGGTCCAGGGCGAGAACGGCGTGGTCGTGCCGCCCGTCGGCTATCTGAAGGCGGCCCGTGCCATCACCGCCGCCACCGGCAGCCTCCTCGTCCTGGACGAGGTGCAGACCGGGGTCGGCCGGACCGGACACTGGTTCGAGTACCAGGCGCACGAGGGTGTCCTGCCGGACATCGTCACGCTGGCCAAGGGGCTCGGCGGCGGCCTGCCGCTCGGCGCGACCGTCGCCTTCGGGCGCGCCGCCCAGTTCCTGCAGCCCGGTCACCACGGCACCACGTTCGGCGGCAACCCGGTCGCCTGCGCCGCGGGACTCGCCGTCCTCGACACGATCGGGAGCGAAGGGCTGCTGGAGAACGTGAAGCGGTCCGGCGAGAAAATCCGGAATGGAATCGAGTCGCTCGGCCACTCGCTGATCGACCATGTCCGGGGCGTGGGCCTCCTCCTGGGTATCGTGCTCACCGAGCCGCTCGCGCCCCGCGTGCAACAGGCGGCTCAGGACGCCGGCTTCCTGGTGAACGCGCCCGCCCCCGATGTCATACGGCTGATGCCGCCCCTGAACATCGGCGAGGACGAGGTGGACACGTTCCTCCGGGCGCTCCCCGGGGTTCTCGACGCGGTGACCAATGGGACGGACGGACGAACCGGAGCATGACCGGAGAATGAGACGACGATGAGTCAGGCGCAGGATCACGACCACGCGGGGCCCGCTGTCCCGCAGACCCGCACCGCACGCCACCGCCGGATCGTGGACATCCTCAACCGGCAGCCGGTGCGCTCCCAGAGCCAGTTGGCGAAACTGCTCGCCGACGACGGGCTGAACGTCACGCAGGCGACGCTCTCCCGGGACCTGGACGAGCTGAACGCGGTGAAGATCCGCAACAACGACGGCGACCTGATCTACGCGGTGCCGAGCGAGGGGGGATTCCGCACGCCTCGTGTTCCGCTGGGGGAGTCGGCGAAGGAGGAGCGGATGCGGAGACTGTCCTCGGAGCTGCTGATCTCCGCGGAGGCGTCCGCCAACCTCGTGGTCCTGCGGACCCCTCCGGGGGCGGCGCAGTTTCTTGCCTCGGCGATCGACCAGGCCGAGTTGCAGGACATTCTCGGGACGATCGCCGGGGACGACACGTTGATGTTGATCAGCCGTGATCCGACCGGTGGGCAGGCGCTGGCGGACCACTTGCTGCAGTTGGCGCAGAGTCACCACTGAGCAGAGTCACCACTGAGGTGGTGTGCGGGAGTTCGTTTTCGGGTGCGGGGCCGTCGTGGCTGGTCGCGCACCCGAAATAACAAGACCCCGCGGAGGCACGTCAGCCCAGCCGGCCGGCCAGACCCCCCGTGCATCTGACCTCGTCGCCCGCCGTGATGAGCAGGGCCTCGATGCCCGGGAGGGACTCCAGCCAGTCGAGGGCCTGCCGGGATCCCATCGCGAAGGCCGCCGTCGCCCAGGCGTCCGCCCAGGTGATCCGGGGGCCGACGACGGTCACCGCGACCAGGTCGGTGACGGCGGAGTGGCCCGTGCTCGGATCCACGATGTGCCTGCCGCGCTCGCCGGTGCCGGAGGTGGCCACGGCCAGCTGGTCGACGCCGGCCGCGGAGACCACGGCAGCCAGACCGCCCGGGCGCAGCGGGTCGGACACGCCGACCCGCCAGGGCCGGTGCGGCCCCGGCACGCCGTACATCTGCACGTCGCCGCCGCCGTTCACACTCACGCCGGTCGCCCCGGCCTCGACGAGCCGCAGGGCCGCGCGTTCGACGGACCAGCCCTTCACGATGCCGGTCGGGTCGATGGCACCCGCGTACGTCGTACTGAACCAGCCGTTGCTCAACCGCTCGGCCTCGGCGCACAGTTCGAGGACCTCGGCGACCTCCGCGTCGCACTCGTCCACGGTCAGCCGGCCACGCGCCAGCCGGGAGATCTGGCTGTCCTCGCGATAGGTGCTGAACACCTGGTCCGCCACGTGGAGTTGGGCGACAGCCTCCGCCAACGCGGCCTGTACGGCCTCGGGTTCGCCGCCCCGTACGTCGAAGGAGAAGACCGTCCCCATCACCTCCTCCGCGTGCCGCACCGCCACGGGCGCCTCGGCGGATTCAGCTGAATCAGTCGAATCGGTCGAATCAGCTGGTTCGACTGATTCGACTGATTCGACGGGTTCAACGGGCTCGGTGGGTTCAGCCACCGGCCTGGTCCAGGGCCGACTGCAGGGACTCCTTGTAACCGCCGCTCGTGTAGGTGGCGCCGGAGACGGCGTCGATGTCGGCGTTGCCCGCCGCGACCGCGGCCGCGTTCAGCTTCGGCACCGAGTCACCGCTGATCTGGTCGCTGCGACCGCCCTTGGGCATCTGCACCGCCTCGGCCTTGGTGATCTTCCCGCCGCTCACGGTGACCCGTACCTGCACGGGCCCGTAGTCGGTCGTGACGGCCTTGCCGGTGACGGTCTTCGCCTGGGCCGCACCCGCACCGGCCCCCGATCCGCTCGCGTCGCCCGAACCGCTGCCGCCACCCGTGCCACCCGTGCCGCCGGCGTCGGCCGAGCCGCCGCCGGTCGCGCCCGCCTTGTCGAGGGCCGACTGGAGGGACTTCTTGTAGCCGCCGCTGGTGTAGGTGGCGCCGGAGACGGCGTCGATGTCGGCGGTTCCGGCCGTGACCGCGGCCTTGTTCAGTTTGGGCACCGCGTCGGTACTGACCGTGGTGCTGCGTCCGCCGGTCGGCGACTGCAGGGCGGCGGCCGAGGTGATCTTCCCGCCTGCCACAGTGATCCGTACCTGGACGTTGCCGTAGTCGGTCTTGACGACGTCACCGGTGAGCATCTGGGACTGAGCGCCGGCGGCGGCCTGCGCGCCCCCGGACCCCTGCGGGGCGGCCGACTGCTGCCCCTGTGGCGCGCCGTCGGCGGACGCCGCCGCCGGGTCCGACGCGGGCTTCAGCGACAGCAGCAGGACGATCCCGGACACCGTGGCGGCGCCTGCCAGCACGATGCGGCGCATGGGATGACTCTTCTTCATGGGTCCGGACTCCCGTTCCTCAGAGTTCGAAGGACTCGTGGTGGATGCGGCGGGCGGGCACGCCGGCGCCGCGCAGTGCGGTGTACGCGCCCTCGGCGAAGCCGGGCGGCCCGCACAGGAACACGTCGTGCTCGTCGATGTCGGGCAGTTTCTGGCGCAGCGTCTCCGAGTTGATGTCGGGGCGCTCCCCGTCAGGGCTGTTCACGGCGTACATCAGCCGGGCACCGCGCTCGTCGGCGATCGCCGACAACTCGTCCCACAGCGCCAGGTCCTGTGTGCTGTTGGCCCGGTACAGCAGCGTGAGGTCGCCACGCTCCGCCGGCAGCGTCTCGAACAGCGCCCGCATCGGGGTGATGCCCACGCCGCCGGCCATCAGCAGCACCTTGCCGCGGCTGCGCCGGGAAGCGGTCATCGCCCCGTAGGGGCCCTCGGCCCACACCCGCGTGCCCCGCTTCAGGCCCGTCAGCGCGGTGCTGTGGTCGCCCAGCGCCTTGACGGTGATCCGCAGCAGACCGGGGCGCGGTGCGGCCGACAGCGAGTACGGGTGCGAGCTGAGCCGCATGCCCGGCGCCATGAACCGCCAGCGGAAGAACTGCCCCGGCTCGGCACCGATACGGTGCAGCCGCTTCCCGCTGATCAGCACGGAGACGATGCCGGGCGCCTCCTCGACGACCTCCTCGACCTGCATCCGGTGGCGCAGGTTCAGCCGGACCGGCGTGATCACCCGGTACCAGAGCACCAGCGCGGTGACCGTCCCGTACAGCGCGTACCAGGCCGTCGTCGCGGCGGGCTCGACGGCGAAGTCGTTGCCGGTGGACAGCTGGTGCCAGAAGGACAGATACACGGACACGTAGGTGAGCAGGTGGATGTGGTACCAGGTGTCGTACGGGATCCTCTTGCGCAGCCCGCCCACCGAGATCAGGCCGATGAACAGCAGCAGGCCCGTGCCGATCGCCGCCTTGCCCATGTCGGGCAGGGTCTTGACCGAGTCGATGGTCTGCTGGACGACCCCCGTGTTCGCCTGGAGGGCGTAGCCGTACATCGTCAGTCCGATGTGGGCCAGGACGAGACAGAGCACGTAGCGGCCGCTCATGGCGTGCCAGCGGGCGACCCGGTCCGTTCCGACCTGGCGTTCCAGCGCGGGTACCCGGGCCATCTGCAGGACCACGAGAGCCATCAGATACCCGGCGAGCAGACCGGTGATCCGGCCCGCGTTCAGGATCCGGCCCTTGTCGTCCGCGATGGACGGCGTGTTGCTCCACCACAGCCAGACGACTCCGGCCGCACCCGCCCACACGGCGATCAGCAACGCGATGGCGGGGGAGCGGCGAGGGCGGATACGGCGCATCGTCTGGCGCCGCGCGGCGCGACCACCGGCGATCGTGCTCACGGTTCCTCCGTGGGGGACGCTGGGAAGGGGAGTGACCCCTCGGCCCACTGGTACGTCCCGGGGCGGCGGTGTGTTCAACGGGCCGCCGGACGAGCCGTGAACTGCTGCGACCCGCGGTAACCCGGAGACGGCGCGGAGACCCCCGGCGATAGCGGAAGAGGGTCGACAGCGGATCAGTGCGGATCAGTAGTGCGGATCAGTAGCGGGTGATCGAGGTCGGCCCGCTGTCCGTCCCGATGGCGATGTGCGGATCCCGGCCGGGCTCGGCCCAGTCCAGGATGCGCCGCATCGCGTCCAGCGGCACGGACACACAACCGGCTGTCGCCCCAGCCCCGTTGACGTGCAGGAAGATCCCCGCGCCCCGTCCCCGTACCGGCCGCTCGTAGTTGAAGCCGATGACGAGCGCGTGCGCGTACTGCGTCCCGTACGAGATCAGGTGCTCGGACTCGGTGGCGCGGCAGTCGGCCGGGCGGGGATCGGTCCACCGGTTGTAGGAGCGGGAGACGTTGTCCTGGCACCACCAGGAGGTCTGCCTCACCCGGCGGTAGGGAGTGGTCGTCCCCTTGGGCGCCGCCTGGATGCCGAAGGCGTACGGCAGGTCGTACAGGCCGGTGGGGGTGGTGTTGGTGCTCTGTCTGCGGGAGCCGCCTTCGGCGAGCCCCTTGGCGCCGAAGCGCGCGGGCGCGGAACCGGCCTTCACCCAGTGTCCGCCGTGACGGCTCCACCAGGTGACCGTGCCGGTCGTCGAGGAGGTCCGGGAGGCTTGCGCGGTGATGAGCCGGCTGCCGCCGCCCGTGTCGGCCATCCGCTCGGGCAGCGGGGGCCGGCCGCACGGAGCCGGGCCGGCGGCCAGGAGGAGGAGTGACACGGACGCGAGGACGGCGACTCCGGGGCGCATGCTCAGACGGTACTGGGCGGCAGGGGCAGCGGCAGCCCGGGCAGGCCGTCCAGGCTGGTCTCCACATGCTCCTTCTTCTCGAAGTACGCGTTCAGCGAGACGTCGTCCTCGCGCGCGAAGCGCTTGGCGTGCAGGTCGCGGTCCTCGTCGTACGACATGAAGGGCACCGCGTAACCGCAGGTGTCGCGGATGAGTTCGGCTGTCACCACGATGATCGCCCGCAGCCCGTGCGGGGCCGGGTCGAGGTCGGGGAAGTGAGTGAGGAGTTCGCCGAAGCGCGGGTCGTCGCGGAAGACCGGCTCGCCCCGGCCATGGACGCGGACGATGTTCGGGGGACCCTGGAAGGCGCACCACATCAGGGTGATCCGGCCGTTCTCCCGCAGATGCGCGATCGTCTCGGCGTTGCTGCCGGCGAAGTCCAGGTAGGCGACGGTGAGGTCGTCGAGGACCGCGAACGAACCGGTCAGTCCCTTGGGCGAGAGATTGATCGTGCCGTCGCCCGACAGGGGTGCGGTCGCGGTGAAGAAGAGGGGCTGCGCCTCGATGAACGTACGCAGGCGGCCGTCTATACGTTCGTAACTCTTTCCCATGGTCAACGATTATGGGCGCAAGTCTTTCGCCTGTCTAAGGATTTGCGCTCTTGGGGTTCCCGGGGGTCTCCCGGGGGCACCGGGGCTCACCGGGAGTCACCGGGGATCTTTTTTGGATCCGGTTGGTCCGGTTGGGTCCGTTGGCGCAGGTGGGGTCCGTTGGCACAGAAGAACTCCGGGACCCGCGGGCCGAGTGGCCCCCGGGTCCCGGAGTTCGCCCCGGCCGCCGTGCGGGGCGCCCGTGGGGGGAAATGGGTTACTGGTTCAACGCGCAGGCTGCGAGTTCTTCGAGGCCTTCGGGCTTGTCGGCGGCGCGGCCGATGGCGGTCTCGATGCGGTTGAGTGCGGCGACGCGCTTGTCCTCCAGGGGGCCGAGGATGGCGTTCTGGACGAAGTTGGCTCCGCCCTGGCCGACGGTGTCGACGAGTCGCTTGTTGGCCTCGGCGATCTGGGTGTCGAGCTGGGCGAGGTTTTCGGTGACCTCGGCCTGCGCCGAAGCGGGGATCTCGGGCAGGCTCGGCTCGACATCGGGGCAGCTGATCGTGCCGGCGGCTCCTGCGTTGCCCGCGTCCGCTCCGTCTCCGGTGTCCCCGGCGTCGCCCGCGTTACCGCCGGCCTCCTCCGTGGCCGCCTCGGTCGGCTCGGCCCCGGCCTCGTCGCCCGCTTCGGCCGCCCCACCGGCGTCGAGCGTGCAGGCTGCGAGTTCTTCGAGGCCTTCGGGCTTGTCGGCGGCGCGGCCGATGGCGGTCTCGATGCGGTTGAGTGCGGCGACGCGCTTGTCCTCCAGGGGGCCGAGGATGGCGTTCTGGACGAAGTTGGCTCCGCCCTGGCCGACGGTGTCGACGAGTCGCTTGTTGGCCTCGGCGATCTGGGTGTCGAGCTGGGCGAGGTTTTCGGTGACCTCGGCCTGCGCCGAAGCGGGGATCTCGGGCAGGCTGCCCTCCACCGCGGGGCAGCTGATCGTGCCGGGCGATGCGGCCTTTGTGGTGGCCTGGCCGTTGTTTCTGCCGGACGTCTCCCCGGCGAGGGCGGAACCTGCGATCACCGCTCCGGACAGCGCCACCGCGGCAGCGCCGCCGATGATCGCCACGCGGCGCTTGTTGTACTTCGGAAGGGCCCTGGACATGGGGATGCCTCGCTTGGGTCAGGAGTGGGTTTACAGACACGGCGCCGACGTTCGCGGTGGAGTACGGGAAAGCGGTTTCTCGCGTTCAATGGGCACCGGAACTTACTTCGCAGCACCTGGCAAATTGACGAATCATGCAGCACTCTGCATACTCATGCATGTCAGCGGATGTGCTGCGGACGCGCTCCTGAACGGGGGCGCGGTTGTACATCAACGGTTTTGAGGAGCACAGCTAGTGAGCAGCAACAGCGGTGATGTACGGCTCTGGGGCGGCAGGTTCGCCGACGGTCCCGCAGAGGCCCTGGCGAAGCTGTCCGCGTCCGTCCACTTCGACTGGCGGCTGGCGCCTTACGACATCGCCGGTTCGCGTGCCCACGCGCGCGTGCTGCACAAGGCGCACCTCCTCGACGACGACGAGCTGGAGCGCATGCTCGCGGGGCTCGACCGGCTGGAGGCCGAGGTCGCGGACGGCTCCTTCGTCGGCACCATCGCCGACGAGGACGTCCACACCGCCCTGGAGCGCGGGCTCCTGGCACAGCTCGGCCCGGACCTCGGCGGCAAGCTGCGCGCGGGCCGCTCGCGCAACGACCAGGTGGCCACGCTCTTCCGGATGTACCTGCGCGACCACGCCAGGATCCTCGGCGGCCTGATCGCCGAGCTGCAGGACGCGCTGATCGGCCTGGCCGAGGCGCACCCGGACGTCGCGATGCCTGGCCGTACCCACCTCCAGCACGCCCAGCCCGTGCTGTTCGCCCACCATGTGCTGGCCCACGCGCAGTCCCTCTCCCGGGACGCCGAGCGACTGCGGCAGTGGGACGACCGGACGGCCGTGTCGCCGTACGGTTCGGGCGCGCTCGCGGGCAGCAGCCTCGGCCTCGACCCGGAGTCGGTCGCCAAGGACCTCGGCTTCGAGCGCGGCAGTGTCGGCAACTCCATCGACGGCACGGCCTCGCGTGACTTCGCGGCCGAGTTCGCGTTCATCACCGCGATGATCGGTGTCAACCTCTCCCGGATCGCCGAGGAGATCATCATCTGGAACACGAAGGAGTTCTCCTTCGTCACCCTCCACGACGCCTTCTCCACCGGCTCGTCGATCATGCCGCAGAAGAAGAACCCGGACATCGCCGAGCTGGCGCGCGGCAAGAGCGGACGGCTGATCGGCAATCTCACCGGCCTGATGGCGACGCTCAAGGCGCTGCCCCTCGCCTACAACCGTGACCTCCAGGAGGACAAGGAGCCGGTCTTCGACTCCTGTGACCAGCTGGAGGTCCTGCTGCCGGCCTTCACCGGGATGATGGCCACCCTCACGGTCAACCGCGAGCGTATGGAGGAGCTGGCCCCGGCCGGGTTCTCGCTCGCCACCGACATCGCCGAGTGGCTGGTCAGGCAGGGCGTGCCGTTCCGGGTCGCGCACGAGGTCGCGGGTGAGTGCGTGAAGGCCGCCGAGGCCGACGGCATCGAGCTCGACGGGCTCACCGACGAGCAGTTCGCGAAGATCTCCGCCCACCTCACGCCCGAGGTGCGGTCCGTCCTGAACGTGCCGGGCGCGCTCGCGTCCCGTCACGCACGAGGCGGTACGGCACCCAGCGCGGTCGCCGTGCAGCTCGCCGAGGTGAAGTCGGACGTGGCGGCCCAGCATGCATGGGCCACGGCCAAGCGGTAGGGCTGCGCCGCTGCATGGAGTACGGGGGAGGGCGGGGCGGGCCGGTTGCATGCTGCAGGCGCGCCGTGGTTGCTCGCGCGGTTCCCCCGCGCCCTGAAGCCCGGGGCGCAGCCCCGCCTTTCAGGGGCGCGGGGAACTGCGCGCTCAGCCACCGAGCACCCGCAGTCGCCGCCGCGCCTTACACCCCGAGCTCGGGCGCCGCGCCTTACGCCCGGAGCTCGGGCAACCCGCATGGGCCGGAGGCCAGGGCGGCCCACCCGCGTCGGCGGACAGCGGGATACGTTGGGCGGAGCCGAACCGCAGCCGACCAACGGAGCCCGCGATGCCCTTCGCCCGACTGGCCTCAGCAACGACCCCCACCTGTCACCTCGGACTCGGTCTCGCCGCGGTCGGCCGCCCCGGTTACATCAACCTCGGCCGGGACGACGACCTCGGAGAGGACCGCAGTGTCGACGCCCTGCGCACCCGTACCCACGAACTCCTTGACGCCGCCTACGCCCAGGGCGTGCGCTACTTCGACGCCGCCCGCTCGTACGGCCGCTCGGAGGAGTTCCTGGCCGACTGGCTGAAGGCACGGCCCGGCATCGACGACATCGTCGTGGGCAGCAAGTGGGGCTACACCTATACGGCCGACTGGCGCACCGACGCCGAGGCGCACGAGGTCAAGGACCACGGCCTCGCGACGTACGAGAGGCAGCGCGCCGAGACCGCCGAACTGCTCGGCGACCGACTCGACCTCTACCAGATCCACTCGGTGACTCCCGAGAGCCCGGCCCTCTCCGACAAGGAACTGCACGCCGAACTGGCCGAGGCGGCAGCTCGGGGCATGACGGTCGGCTTCTCCACCAGCGGACCCGCCCAGGCCGAGGCGATCCGTGCCGCGCTCGCCGTGACCGTCGGCTCGGAGCCCCTCTTCCGGACCGTCCAGGCCACGTACAACGTCCTCGACACCTCTGCCGGGCCCGCGCTCGCCGAGGCGTACGAAGCCGGGCTCACCGTGATCGTCAAGGAGGGCATGGCCAACGGCCGTCTCGCCGGCCCCCACGCGCCGGCCGCCGTGCGCGCCGTCGCCGACGAAGCGGGTCTCGGCGCCGACGCGATCGCCCTCGCCTTCGTCCTGCGCCGGCCCTGGGCAGGCGTCGCCCTGTCCGGCGCGGCCACCACCAACCAGCTCGCGTCCAACCTGCACGCCGCGGTGGTCGACCTCGACGACGAACAGGTGGCCCGGCTCGACACGCTGGCAGAGGAGCCGGGGGCGTACTGGGAGCGGCGCGGGCAGCTGCCCTGGCACTGATCCCGGACCCCCCTCGGGATCTCCGGGACTGCATGGCGTGACCCGCCTTCCGTGAGCGTCACGCGCCTCTGGTGAGACGGCAGTGTCTCATCTGGGCTATATTTGTCTCATGGCTGTAGATCGTGAACACGTGCTGCGCAGCGCCGCCGCCCTGCTGGTGCGGAAATCCACCGTCACCATGGACGAGGTCGCCAGGGCGGCCGGGATCAGCCGGGCGACACTGCACCGCCAGTTCGCCGGACGCGACGTCCTCGTGAGGGCCCTCGAAGAACTCTGCATCCAGGAGTGCGAGGCCGCACTGGACGCGGCACGGCTGGATGACGGCACCGCCCAGGAGGCCGTACGCCGCCTGGTGCGCGAGTTCGAGAGCGCCGCCGGACTGCTCGCCTTCCTCTACAGCGAGAACCAGCTGTTCGAGGGCGAGGAGCAGAACGCGGGCTGGGCCAGGATCGACGCCCGGATCGCCGCGCTGTTCCGGCGCGGCCAGGAGGGCGGCGAGTTCCGTATCGACCTGACCCCGGCCTGGCTCACCGAGGCCCTCTACGGGCTCTTCGCCTCGGGGGCCTGGGCCGTGAGCGAGGGCCGGGTGGCGGCCAAGGACTTCCAGTACATGATCGTCGAGCTGTTGCTCGGCGGCGCACTACGGAGAGACGCATCATGACCAGCGCTGTGCGGCCGGAGTCCGTGGCGGAGGCGGAGAAGCGGCCGGGCCGCTGGCTCGCCCTCGCCGTCCTCGTCCTCGCCGTGCTGCTGGTGGCCGTCGACGCGACCGTCCTCGGCCTCGCGACCCCCTACATCAGCGAGGACCTGAAGCCTTCCGGCACGCAGCTCCTGTGGATCGGTGACGTCTACTCGTTCGTCATCGCCGGTCTGCTCGTCTCCATGGGCAGCCTCGGCGACCGCCTCGGCCGCAAGAAACTGCTGCTCGTGGGCTCGGTCGCGTTCGGGCTGATATCCGTGCTCAACGCCTACGCGAGCACGCCCGAACTGCTGATCGTGGCGCGGGCGTTGCTCGGTGTCGCGGGTGCCACCCTGATGCCCGCCACCCTCGCACTGATCCGCAACCTCTTCCACGACCCGCGTGAACGCAGCGTCGCCATCGGCATCTGGGGCGCCACCGCCTCGGCCGGTACCGCGGTCGGCCCTGTGGTCGGCGGCTTCCTGCTCGAACACTTCTGGTGGGGCTCGGTCTTCCTGATCAACCTGCCCGTGATGGCGGTCCTCGTCCTGGTCGGCGTGAAGCTGCTGCCCGAGTCCCGCGATCCCGAGCCCGGCCCCTGGGACCTCATCAGCGTCGTGCTGTCCCTCGTAGGCATGGTCGGCATCGTGTACGGGATCAAGGAGGCCGCCTCGCACGGCCCGAACGTGACGGCGGGTGCGGCGGCGCTGCTCGGCGCGGCCGCGCTGTACGGCTTCGTACGCCGCCAACTGACGCTCCCAGTACCGCTGTTGAACATGCGGCTGTTCCGCAACCGTGGCTTCTCCGGAGCCGTGCTCGCCGATCTGCTGACCATCCTCGGCCTGTCCGGAGTGGTCTTCTTCCTCTCGCAGTATCTGCAACTGGTGCAGGGCCGCGGGCCCTTGGAGGCCGGGCTCGCCGAACTGCCCGCGGCAGTGGGCGCGATGGTGGCCGGTCTGATCGCCGGAACGTTCGCGCGGCGGTACTCGGTGCGTGCCGTCGTGGCGGGCGGTCTCGCCGCGATCGGGCTGGCCCTCGGCGCACTGACCGTGCTGAGCCAGTCCACCGGCTATCCGCTCCTCGGCGCGGCCCTGCTGGTCGTCGGCGTCGGTGCGGGCTTCTCCTTCACCGTGACGGCCGACGTGATCCTCTCCAGCGTGCCCAAGGAGCAGGCGGGCGCCGCGTCCGCGGTCTCCGAGACGGCGTACGAGCTGGGGGCGGCCCTCGGCATCGCCCTGCTCGGCTCGATCGTCACCGGCGTCTACGCCGGCTTCACGGCACCCGCGGGTACGCCGCGCGAGGTCGCCGACGCGGCCCACGAGTCCCTCGGCGGAGCCGTGGAGGCCTCCTCGACCCTCCCCGACGCCGAGCCGCTCCTCGACGCGGCCCGGACGGCCTTCGTCGACGGCATAGCCCTGGCGGCAGGCCTGGGCGCGGCGGTCCTGCTGGCCGCGTCGGCGGCAGCGTGGGTACTGCTGAGGGGCCAGAAGCTGTAAGCCCCTGTGTCACATCCCTCCAAGGGGGCGCGGGGCCGCATCGATGTGCGGCCCCGCCAGGTGGGCGCGCTCAGCGGCAACGAACCCGCACCCGCACCCGACAAGAAGAAAAGCAGCGAAGCTACGCCGCCTTGGCCTTCGTGGCGTACATGTCCACGTACTCCTGCCCCGACAACCGCATGACCTCGGCCATCACCGAGTCCGTCACGGCCCGCAGTACATACCGGTCACGGCCCATACCCTCGTACCGCGAGAACTCCATCGCCTCGCCGAAGCGGACGGTGACCCGCCCCGGGCGGGGGAAGCCGGCGCCGCCGGGCTGGATCTTGTCCGTGCCGATGATGGCGAACGGGACCACGGGCGCGCCGGTCATCAGCGCCAGCCGGGCGATACCGGTGCGGCCGCGGTAGAGCCGGCCGTCGGGGGAGCGGGTGCCCTCGGGGTAGATGCTGAAGACCTTGCCCTCCTCCAGCACCCGGCGGCCGGTCATCAGGGCCGCGACTCCGCCCCGGCCGCCGTCCCGGTCGACCGGGATCATGCCGCAGCCGGTGAAGAACCAGGCCATGAGGCGTCCCTTGACGCCCTTGCCGGTGACGTACTCGTCCTTGCCGATGAAGAAGACCTGGCGGTTGCAGAAGAGCGGCATGATCATCGAGTCGATGAACGTGAGATGGTTGCCGGCGAGGATGACCGGGCCCGTGCCCGGGATGCGCTCCGCACCCTCCACCCGTGGGCGGAACATCAGGCGCATGATCGGTCCGAGCACTGCCTTGATGAGCGCGAAGCGGGACAACGGGCCCTCCGGTGTCAAGGGGTTGGGTTATAGGTCTGTGCAGGTGAGGACGATACTCGCGGGTGGCGGGGTCTTGCACATCGGGTTCACCGACTGGATACGCACTGTTGACCCTTGTTTACCTGCGGTGGCGCCCAGTCACACGACTGTCATCCGCACGAGACGATGTGACGAAGTCCGCACGGGTTAGCCCTCTTGGGCCCTTCAGCCCGTCCGGCGTTTGAGGACGAGCGCGTTCAGCGCGATTGCGGGGGTCTGGGGGGCGGCAGCCCCCAGGTACGGGACGGGTAGGGGCGGCGGGGGCGAGAACTCACCCGCCGACCCGCCGACCCGCCCACCCCGCAGGACACCCACCGTCACCCACGTGTTCCGTCCAAGGTCTCCCACCCGTCACCGGACCGCACCTACGATCAGTCCCGCTTTGACAGGGACAGGGCAGTATGCGGAGGAGCGCTCATGAGCAGGCAGGGCACGCACGGCACGCACGGCACGCAGGGGACCAACGAGGGTCTGAACGGGATCAGCCCGGGACGGCGCGCGCTGCTCGGCGCCGCGGTGCTCGGCGCCGGCGGAGCGGTCCTCGGACTGCCGGCCACGGCGAGAGCGGACGACAAGCACGGAGGCGGCGGCTACAAGAGCCTGCCCAAGCCGACGATCATCGGGCACCGGGGAGCCAGCGGCTACCGCCCGGAGCACACGCTCGGCTCGTACCAGCTGGCCCTCGACATGGGCGCGCACGTCGTCGAGGCGGGCGACCTGGTGCCGACCAAGGACGGCCACCTCGTGTGCCGTCACGAGCCCGAGATCGGCGGCACGACGGACGTCTCCGCGCACCCTGAGTTCGCGGACCGCAGGACCACCAAGCTCCTCGACGGGGTCTCCACCACCGGCTGGTTCACCGAGGACTTCACGCTCGCCGAGCTGAAGACCCTCCGTGCGAAGGAGCGCATACCGGCCAACCGCCCGCACAACACGCTCTACGACGGCCGCTGGGAGATCCCCACCTTCGAGGAGGTGCTGCGCTGGCGCGACGAACAGAGCAGGAAGCGCGGCAGGCAGGTCTGGATCTACCCCGAGCTCAAGCACCCCACCTACTTCCGCAAGCTGGGTCTCGGCCTGGAGGAGCGGGTCACCAAGGTGCTGCGCAGGCACGGCCTGGACAAGAAGAACTCGCCCGTCATCCTCCAGTCCTTCGAGCCGACCAGCGTCCAGCGCCTGAACAAGCTGGTGGACAACCCGCTCGTGGTGCTCCTGGGCGCCGCCAACACCCGCCCCTGGGACTTCGAGGAGACCGGCGACCCGCGTACGGTCGCCGACCTGGTGAAGCCCGCCGGCCTGCGGTGGATCGCCTCGTACGCGCAGGGCATCGGGCCGACCCTGGACCTGGTCATCCCGAAGGACGCGAGCGGCAACCTCACCACGCCGACCACCCTGGTCCGGGACGCGCACGCCGAGGGCCTGATCCTGCACCCGTACACGATGCGCAACGAGAACCCCTTCCTGCCCGCGAACTTCCGCAAGGGCACCGACCCCGACGGCTACGGTGACGCCTTCGGCGCCTTCAGGACGTACTTCGCGACCGGGATGGACGGCGTCTTCACCGACAACCCGGACACCGGCGTCCTCGCCCGCGAGGACTTCCTCAAGGGCTGAGTGCCTGAGTGGCTGAGTGCCTGTGTCACGTCCGCGTGTCCGCGTGCCCGCGCGTCAACAGACCGGTCCCGCGACCCCGGTCGGGGTGACGCACGGCCGCCCCGGCAACCTCACGCCGGGGTGGCCGCGTCGTGCCGCATATGACCCATGACATGGTTGCCGCGCTGCGCCCCCTGCTCGCCGCCGAGGCATCGGCGGAGGCGTACGCCTGGGGAGCCGAGCCCGGCGACCTGGAGCAGGCCGTCTGGCTGCGCTTCCTCGAACATCTCGTCACGGACGGGCCGCCCGCCGACCCGGCCGCCTGGCTGCGCGGCGCCGTCCGCTCCGAGGCTCGGCGCGCCGGGCGCACCGCGAGCATCGAACGGCCGTACGCGTCCGAGCCCGCCGACGACAGCCGACCCGGGCCCGAACAGCTCGCGCTCGGTGCGGCCAGGCGCCGCGCCCTGCACTCCGCCGTACGACGCCTGCCGGGCCGCTGTCCACGCCTCATGGCGGCGCTGCTGTCCCCGAAGGACCTCACCTACCAGGAGATCGCGCGGGAGTTGGGTATCTCACAGGGCAGTCTCGGTCCGGAACGGTCCAGATGTCTGGGATGTCTGCGCCGAATGCTCACGTCGGAGGTTGCGGGGCGTGAACCGCGGGGATAGGAGTGAAGGACAACCGGCGGAACAGGTGAGCGGGAGGCATGCACACATGGGCATGAGCGTGACCATCTCGGCGGCGACCGAACAGGATGCCGAACAGATCCTCAAACTGCAGTTCCTCTGCTACCAGAGCGAGGCCGAGCTGTACGGCGACTACAGCATCGAGCCCCTCACCCAGCCCCTCGACTCCCTCAGGGCGGAGCTGGCGGACGGCACGGTCCTGGTGGCCCGGCTCGGCGACGAGGTGGTGGCCTCGGTGCGCGCGGCCGTGGACGTGGATGGCACGGCCCGTATCGACAAGCTGATCGTCCACCCGCGGATGCAGCGGCACGGGCTGGGCGGACGGCTCCTCGACGCCATCGAGAGGAAGGTCTCCGAGGGCTCGGGAGCGAAGAGCTTCCAGCTGTTCACCGGTCATCGCAGCGAGCACAACCTGCGGCTGTACCGCAAACACGGGTACGAGCCGGTGTCCACCCAGCGGGTCGACGAGCGGCTCAGCCTCGTGACCCTGGCGAAGGAAGCGCAGGCCAGCGCTTTCGTGGCCAGCGCCTAGGCCTCTTCCTCGTCCGCGGGCCGGTGGGGGGTTCCGGTGGGCGGTTGTCGCACGGTTCCCCGGGCCGTTACGGGGCGCTCTGCTGCGGGGTGCGTGAGCCGCGCAGCCAGAACATCGCCGTGATCGGCAGCAGGACCGGGATGAACAGGTACCCCATGCCGTAGTCCGACCAGACCGTGGCGTCGGGGAAGGCGGAGGGGTCGGCCAGGGTCCAGGTGCCCACGATCAGGACGCCCGCGAGTTCGGCGGCGCAGCACACCAGCGCCGCCCTGCGGGCCCTCTCGCCGCCCCGGACGAGCGAGTAGGTGATGAAGCCGTACACGAGCCCGGCCACCGCCGACAGCGAGTAGGCGAGCGGCGCCTTGTCGAACTCCGTCGCGATCTGCACGGCTGACCGCGACACGGCGCCGACGACCATCACGCCGTACAGCCAGACCAGCAGCATGCCCGGACCGCCGATGAGCCGTGTCCGTCCGGGTTTCCCGAATTGCCCGGGATCCCCGGGTTCCCCGGGCTTCTCCCCGGCGGGCACCGCCATCTCAGCCTCCCCAGATGTCGTAGAGCCGTACCTGCAGCACGGCGAGCACCACGCCGCCCGACGCGACCGTGATCGAACCCCAGCGGGTGCGCTCCGCCAGCGACATGAAGCCCGCCGCCGGAACGCAGGCGAAGGCGCCGACGAGATAGGACACGAAGATCGTCGTGCCCTGCTCCGGCTTCTCGCCGCGGGCCAGCTGGACGATGCCGACCACGAGCTGGACGAGGGCGAGCAGCGTCACCACGGCCATACCGATGAAGTGCCAGTCCTTGGTCGGCTGGTCCCGGTAGGCGGCCCAACCGCACCAGGCGGCGAGCAAGAGCGCGGCGACGGCCGTCGCGACCGTCAGGGCATCAAGCATGCCGTGACCCTATTACGGGCCAAAAGGCCCGATGCGCTCGCCCCCGGGGTGCCCCGTAGGGTCGGGAGCATGAAGATCCAAGCCGATGCCCTGCTGTTCGACAACGACGGAACGCTCGTCTCGTCCCTTGAGTCGGTGTACCGGTGCTGGAGCAGGTGGGCCGCGGAGTACGGGATCACCGCCGAAGAGTTCGCCCGGGTCGAACTGCACGGCCGGCCGGCCGCCGAGATAGCCGCCGACCTGCTGCCGGCCGCCAGGGTCCCCGAAGCCGTCGTACGTATCGAGCAGCTGGAGGTGGAGGACGTCGCGGGCGGCGTTCACCTGCTGCCGGGGACGAGGGCGCTCCTCGACTCCCTGCCCGCCGACCGCTGGGCCGTCGTCACCTCCGCCACGCGACGCCTCGCCGAGGCCCGCCTCGGTGAGGTGGGCATCCGCCCCAAGAACCTGATCGCCGCCGACGACATCACGCGCGGCAAGCCCGACCCCGAGCCGTTCCTGCTCGCGGCCCGGCAGCTCGGTGTGGATCCGGCCCGCTGTGTCGTCTTCGAGGACGCTCCCGCTGGTCTGCAGGCGGGCCGCGCGGCCGGCATGATCACCGTGGCATTGACCACAACCCATCGGGCCGCCGAATTGGCCGGGCCGACCGCGGACGTCGTGGTCGAGGACCTCTCGGCCGTATCCGCGCTGGTCACAGGCGGGGGAGTGGAGATCTCCGTCAGGGACTGATCAGGGACCGAACGGTGTCCACCGCTGTCCGTCATGCGGACAGCGGTTCCCGGTCCCGCCGGTACGTCTGCTTTACTTTCCTCATGACCACGACGAGCAGCCGCATCCCTGCGACCGAGGCGACCATGACGCCCGGTGCTCGCTGTATGTGTCGAATGTGCGCCTTCTAGAGGGCCCCCGCATCACCCCCGGTCTCGCGCCCCGAAGCGAGTTCGCTCATGTCTGCCCGTACGCCCTTTTCGTACGCGACTGAGCCTGCCCCGCGCACGCAGGTCTGCCGGAGCCCGGCCTTCATCGCCACCGCGTGAACGACCGTGCCGCGTTCGACCGAATGCACCCGTGCCCGGCGCACACCCACGCCCTGCACTCGACAGTGACGGAAACCCCAGTGATCACGACAACAGGCCTCACGAAGGTCTACCGCCCCCGCGGCCGTGAGGTCACCGCCCTGGACGGCGTCGATCTGCACGTCCGCGAGGGCGAGGTGTACGGCGTCATCGGACAGTCCGGCGCCGGCAAGTCCTCCCTCATCCGCTGCGTCAACCTCCTGGAGCGCCCCACCGCCGGCACCGTGACCGTCGCCGGACAGGACCTCACGGCCCTCGCCGGGCGCGGCCCGCGCGCGGGCCGGGAGCTGCGGAAGGCGCGCAGTAACATCGGCATGATCTTCCAGCACTTCAACCTGCTGTCCTCGCGGACGGTCCAGGAGAACGTGGAGCTCCCGCTGGAGATCCTCGGAAAGTCGGGGAAGGAACGTTCCCGCAAGGCGCTGGAACTGCTCGACCTGGTCGGTCTCACCGACAAGGCCAAGGCCTACCCGGCCCAGCTCTCCGGCGGCCAGAAGCAGCGCGTCGGCATCGCCCGCGCCCTGGCGGGGGACCCGAAGGTGCTTCTCTCCGACGAGGCGACCAGCGCCCTGGACCCCGAGACGACCCGCTCCATCCTCCATCTCCTGCGCGACCTGAACCGCCAGCTGGGGCTGACCGTCCTGCTCATCACGCACGAGATGGACGTCGTCAAGACGGTCTGCGACTCGGCCGCGCTCATGGAGAACGGGCGGATCGTCGAGTCCGGCACCGTCACCGAGTTGCTCGCCACCCCCGGCTCCGAGCTGGCCGCCGCGCTCTTCCCGGTGAGCGGCGAAGCCTCCGCCGACGACCGCACCGTCGTCGACGTCACCTTCCACGGCGACGCCGCGACCCGGCCGGTCATCTCGCAGCTCTCGCGCACGTACAACATCGACATCTCGATCCTCGGCGCCGCGATGGACACCGTCGCGGGCCGGCAGGTCGGCCGCATGCGCATCGAACTGCCCGGACGGTACGAGGAGAACGTCGTGCCGATCGGCTTCCTGCGCGAGCAGGGCCTGCAGATCGAACTCGTCGGAGCAGCGGCGCAGGCGTCCGTGCTGGCGAAGGAAGGTGCCAAGTGACCTGGTCCGAGATACAGCCCCTGCTGGAGCAGGCGTGTTGGGACACCCTCTACATGGTCGGCTGGTCGACGCTCATCGCCGTCGTCGGCGGTCTGCCGCTGGGCATCCTGCTGGTCCTCACGGACCGGGGCGGCCTGCTGCAGAACACCGTGCTGAACAAGGTCATCGGGCAGGTCGTGAACATCGCCCGCTCGATGCCCTTCATCATCCTGATGGTCGCGCTGATGGGCTTCACCCGGTCGATCACGGGCACCACCATCGGCCGGGAGGCCGCCATCGTGCCGCTCGCGATCGGCGCGATCCCGTTCTTCGCGCGCCTGGTCGAGACGGCCGTCCGCGAAGTGGACGGCGGGCTCGTCGAGGCCGTGCAGTCGATGGGCGGCAACACCTGGACCGTCGTCCGCAGGGTGCTCGTCCCCGAGTCGCTCCCGTCGCTGATCTCCAGCACCACGACGACGATCGTCGCCCTCATCGGCTACTCCGCGATGGCCGGCACCGTCGGCGCGGGCGGTCTCGGCGACATCGCCATCCGTTACGGCTACCAGCGCTTCGAGACCGAACTGATGTGGATCACCGTGGGCATCCTCGCCGTGGTCATCTCCCTCATCCAGCTCGTCGGCGACTACGCCGCGCGGGGGCTGCACCGGCGCGGCGGCCGGTCGGGGGCCGCGCCGCGGCTCAGGCTGCTGAAGAGCAGGGCCCCGGCGAACTCGGCTTCCCAGGCCTCCGACGGCACCGGCCCCGCGGAGGCGGACACCTCCGCCGAAGCGCCGGCGGCCGACGTCGGCAAGGTCGCCTGAAGCCCCGTACGCCCGTACGCCATAGCCCGTACCCCATACCCCCGTACCCCCGTACGCCCTTCGGGAGCGTCCCCGCCTCCACAGCAGAAGTCCCCGCACGCCCTCCGCGGGGTCACCCAGCTCATCAGGAAAGGCACTTTTCGTGCGTAACACCACCAAGATCACCACTGCTGTCCTCGCTGTCGGAGCCCTCACCCTGGGCCTCACGGCCTGCGGCTCGGAGAAGGGCGCCGGCTCCGACACGGGCGGGCCGCTGATCGTCGCCGCCAGCCCCGTTCCGCACGCCGAGATCCTCACCTATGTGAAGGACAACCTGGCGAAGGATGCGGGACTCGACCTGCAGGTCAAGGAGTTCACGGACTACGTCCTGCCGAACACCGCGACCGAGGACGGCTCCGTCGGCGCCAACTACTTCCAGAACCAGCCGTACCTCGACGACTTCAACAAGAAGAACGGTACCCACATCGTGCCCGTCGTCACGGTGCACCTGGAGCCGCTCGGCCTCTACTCCAGCAAGATCAAGAAGGCCGACGAGCTGAAGAGCGGTGCGACGGTCGCCGTCCCGAACGACACGGTCAACGAGGCGCGGGCGCTCAAGCTTCTCGACGCCAACGGGATCATCACGCTGAAGGACGGCGCGGGCAACGACGCGACCCCCAAGGACATCGCGAAGAACCCGAAGAACCTCAAGTTCAAGGAGCTGGAGGCGGCCCAGACCCCGCGCTCCCTGGGCGACGTCGACGCCGCGGTGATCAACGGCAACTACGCCATCGAGTCCGACCTCAAGCCCTCCGACGACGCGCTCGTCCTGGAGTCCGCCAAGGACAACCCCTACGGCAACTTCCTCGCCGTCAAGGAGGGCAGCGAGGACGACCCGCGCGTCAAGAAGCTCGCCAAGCTCCTGACCTCCGACAAGGTCAAGAAGTTCATCGAGGACAAGTACGACGGCGCCGTCGTCGCTTCGTTCTGACCTCGCCGCTCCGACCGCACCGAACACCCAGAGGAAGACCGACGATGCGCAAGCCTGTCACCTCCGCGGCGGCCGCCGCACTGGCCCTCGGCCTCGCCCTGACCGCCTGCGGTTCACCGGACCAGGGCTCCGGCGGCGGAGGTGACGACGGCGCCCTGGTCGTCGGCGCCACCGCCGTCCCGGCCGGCGAGGTCCTCTCGTACATCAAGAAGAACCTCGCCGCGAAGAACGGACTCGACCTGGAGATCCAGGAGTTCACGGACTACGTCCTGCCGAACACCGCTCTCCAGGAGGGCTCGCTCGACGCGAACCTGTACCAGAACGAGCCGTTCCTCGACGACTTCAACAAGTCCAAGGGCACCGACCTGGTCCCGGTCGTGGACGCGTACCTCCCGCCCATGGGCGTGTACTCGAAGAAGGTCCAGGGCGTCGCCGGACTCCCCGACGGAGCCACGGTCGCGGTGCCGGGCGACATCACCAACGAGGGCCGTGCGCTCAAGCTCCTGGCCTCCGAGGGCGTCATCACGCTCAAGGAGGGCGCCGGGACGACCGCGTCCCCCGCGGACATCACGAAGAACCCGAAGAACCTCAAGTTCAAGGAACTCGAACCGGCCCAGCTGCCGCGTTCCCTGGACGACGTGGCCGCCGCGGTGATCAACAACAACTACGCCCAGGACGCGGGCCTCAGCCCGGCCGACGACGCCATCCTGCTGGAATCCACGAAGAACAACCCGTACGCGAACCTCCTCGCCGTGAAGAAGGGCAATGAGGACGACCCCCGGGTCGAGAAGCTGGCCAAGCTCCTGACCTCCGACAAGGTCAAGAAGTTCATCGAGGACAAGTACAAGGGATCGGTGCTCCCCGTCAGCTCCGGCTGACGCCGGTCCCACCGCATCACGGTGTCGACGAGTCGACAAGGATCCGGCCCCGTGGTGCGGTTCGGTACCCACATGCTGCATGCTGGGCAGTTCAGCAGGCCCGACTGGTTCCTGATGGTTACGGAGCGGCGCATGACGAACACCTTTCCCGACATCTCCCTGAACACGGAGCGGTTGGTGCTGCGCCCTCTGGAGGACGAGGACATTCCTGCCTTCACGGAAATGATGAACGACGAGCAGGTCGCGGCCTGGACGTCCGTGCCGCAGCCGTTCACCGAGGCCACCGCCCGCGCCTGGGTCGACGAGTACGCACCCTCGACGCGCACCTCGGGCCGCGGACTCGACCTCGCCGTCATAGAGTTCCTCACCCAGCGTCTGGTCGGCATCATCCAGCTGGGCAGTACGGATTGGCATGTCCGCTCCACGGAGCTCTCTTACACCATCGCCCCCTGGGCACGTGGTGAGGGCTATGCGTCCGAGGCGTCGCTCGCCACCGCCCAATGGCTCTTCAACGACCAGAAGTTCGAGCGTCTCGAACTGCGCACCGCGGCGGACAACACCGCCTCCCAGCAGGTCGCACAGAAGATCGGCTGCATCAGCGAGGGCGTCCTGAGGGGGGCCTGTATAGCGCGCACCCGCACGGAGGAAGGGCGCTGGGAGGACCTGCGCACCGACTTCATCGTGTGGGGCCTGCTTCCCGAGGACATCGAGGGCATCGCCGAGCAGCTCGCCGACACCGGTGGTTTCACCTCGTACTCCGACTGGAACTGAACCGAAAGAGGGCCACGGCCCTCGCCCGCACCCCTGGACGTCACGAGGTAGGCTCACGGGGCTCCGCACGCCTGCCTGGCGGCCGTACACCCACCCGACGACCTGCGAAGACTCCAGGAGACTGACAACGATGGCCGACCGGGTCACGGTGATCGGCTGGGACGGCTCGCCGTTGACCGACGCGGCGCGCTCGGCTCTCGGCGCCGCCACGCTCGTGGCAGGCGCGGGACATCACCTGGCCCTCCCCGAGGTGCCCCCGGCCGCCGAGCGCATCCGGCTCGGCAGCGTCGCCCTCGCGGCCCGTCGCGTCGCCGCCCACCGCGGCACGGCCGTCGTTCTCGCCGACGGCGACCCCGGCTTCTTCGGAGTCGTACGCACCCTGCGCGCCCCCGAGTTCGGCCTGGAGGTCGAAGTCGTCCCCGCGGTCTCCTCCGTGGCCGCGGCCTTCGCCCGTGCCGGGATGCCTTGGGACGACGCGCAGGTGGTCGTCGCACACAGGCGTACCCTGCGACGCGCGGTGAATGTGTGCCGGGCCCACACCAAGGTCGCCGTCCTCACCTCACCCGGCGCCGGCCCCGCGGAACTCGGTCTGCTCCTCGAAGGTGTCCACCGCACCTTCGTCATCTGCGAGGAACTCGGCACCGAGCGCGAGCGGGTCACGGTCCTCACCTCCGACAAGGTCGCCGACCACACCTGGCGCGACCCGAACGTCGTCATCGTCCTGGGCGGCCCGGTCACGTCCTCCGAGGGCGGCGGCTGGACAGCCGGACGCGACCCGGGCACCGGCCCACGCGGCTGGGCGCTGCGCGACGACGTGTACGGCGGCGAACTGGGCGAGGGCGAGACCGAGCTGCTGCGCGCCGCGCAACTGGCCCGTCTGGGGCCGCGGACCGGCGACCTCGTCTGGGACATCGGCTCCGGCAGCGGTGCCTTCGCCACGGAGGCGGCGCGCTGCGGCGCCGCCGTCATCGCCGTCGACCGTGACCCCGACGCCTGCGCCCGCACCATGGCCACCGCCCGCCGGTTCGGCGTCCAGCTCCAGATCTCGCACGGCCTCGCGCCGCACATTCTCGAAGACCTCCCCGAACCGGACGTCGTGCGCGTCGGGGGCGGCGGCGCCGCGGTGGTCTCCGCCGTCGCCGACCGGCGCCCCGAGCGGATCGTCACGCACGCCGCGACCCGCGATGCCGCCGAACTCATCGGCAGGGACCTGACGGAGCACGGCTACCACGTCGGGTGCGCTCTCCTGCAGTCCGTCGAACTGGACACCCGCGCTTGGACGGAGAAGGAGCGGAGTGTCGTCTTCCTGCTCTCCGGAGAGCTGCGGCAGCGCGAAGCGCCCCGCTGAGAGCCTGTGGCCGAGGCGTGACGCGACGGCGGGCGCGTCACCGTTCGATCGCGCCCTGTGATCCTGTTGTCGTACCGCGCGCGGTAGGCTGGCCGATCGTTGTACTGCAATCGGGTTGTCCGGTATTTCGCCGGTCGATATCCGCGAAACTCACCCATTTTGGGGTGCGTGTGGTACGGCAGAACCGGAGGACGCGCAACGTGGCGCAGTCCACAGCGGACCGTGACGGATCACCCTGTCGCGGTGGCGGGCCGACCGCGACAATGCCAGTTAATGGCTTTGTCGACCGGTCGTTCGTGCCGCCCGGCCCGTGTGCTCGTTCTCATGACGGGCGGTCGGTGTGCCGCTCCGGACGAGCAGGTCGTTGGAGCACTAAACCGATGGGCGAGGGGTACGCATGACCGACACCGGCCAGGTCCCGGGCGAGGGACTGCCGGAGAACGCAGGCATGGTGGAGCAGCCGGGCGTTTCCGCCCCCGGTGCGTACACCTACCTCTCCGAGCCCACCGCCGAGGACGAAGACCTGTTGCTGCTGCCGGGCGCCCAGGGTGCGTGGGGCAACGAAGTGGCCCCGCCTGCCCCGGCCCCGGTCGTCGAGGCGGTCCACGAGCCCGGTCCGCACGAGACGTCCGGCCGCGACAGCGGTTCGGTCGACCTCAGTGCCGTCCGGATGTCGTCGTCCGCGCCGCAGCCGCCCGTCGCCCGTCGCCCGCTGCACCTCGGCCCGCCGACCCCGGACGGCACCGGCAGCCCGGTGCGTTCGCTCGCCGACCGCGGTCCGGCGGGAGTGTCGGCCACCCCGATCCCCGTACGGCAGGTCGGCCCGCCCACCTCCGGTCCCGAGTACCTCGATGTGCCGCGTGACGAGATCGCGCTGCAGGGAGCCGCGCCCTGGGGGGCCCAGGTCCAGGTCGCGCCACCGGTGGCACAGGTCGGTTCCGAGGGCATGCCTGCAGAAACGGTCTTCCCGGAGGGTGCGGAGGGCCACCCGGGCGACCCAGGGGACCCAGGGGACCCGGTGGGCGCCGAGTCCGAGCCGGTCGCGCAGGTGCCCGACGCGGGGGACGGATCGTTCGCCGAAGGCGTGGGCGCCCCCGCCCCGCAGGATCCGGCCGAGGCGCCGATGGCGGAGCAGCCGGGCGGGATTCCGCAGCCGCAGGACGCGCCGGGCGCCGGCCAACTTCCCGATGCCGCGCAGGTGCAGGTTCCCGACGCCGCGCAGGCTGAGGCTGTCGTGGACCCGGCTGAGTCGGTGGAGCCGGCCGGGCAGGTTCCGGAGAGCGGGCAGGCCCCGGAGGACGCGTACGTTCCTCCGCAGCCGGACGCGGTTCGGTCCCCTGAGCAGCCGACCGAGATCGCCGCGGCCGCGGAGGCCGTTCAAGTACCGCAGGCAGCCCCGCAAGCTGTACCGGAAGCCGTACCGCAAGCCGTCCTGGTGCAGGACTACGCGCACGCCCCTCAGCTCGCCGACGGTTCGTTGTTCCCGCAGGCCCCGGAGGGCGGTCAGGGTCCCGAATTCGCTCAGACCGTCCCGGAGTTCGCGCACGTTTCGCAGTCCACGCCCTTCCCGGCCGCACCCGCCGCCGCCCATTTCGCCCACCCGTCGGACGAGTCAGGGCAGCAGGCGCCCGAGACACACCAGGTCCCCCAGGCCGATGACGCCTCGCAGCCCGGACACCCGGCGCCGGAACCACAGCCCGCGTTCGCGGCGGAGCCGCAGGTCCCGGACGCGGCCGGCGCGTTCGCCGAGCCCGGATGGCACGCAGGTGGCCAGGAGCCGCAGCCGCAGCCGCAGCCGCAGGCGGATCCTGAGCCGGTGGAAGCAGACCCCGTCGTCGCGGAGGCCCCCCAGGTCCACGAGGCAGTCGAGGCACCGCTGTCCGAAGAGTCCGCCGATCTCGCAGAATCCGTCGGTCCCGCAGAATCCGTCGGTCCCGCGGAGGTCTCCGTCCAGAGCGCCGCGGACCCCGACACGTCCCAGGTGGCACCGGCAGAAACCGCCGTGCCCGCCGAGGCGCCCGCGGCACAGGTCGACCACACCCCCGGGGCCGGGGACGAGTCCCACGGCGAGGCGGCTCCGCTCCAGGACGTGCCGCTCCAGGGCGTGTCCCCGGAGACGGAGCAGCCCGTCGGCCAGTTCGTCCCGGCCGAGGGCCTGGTGCCGACCGCCCCGCAGCCGGCTCCCACCCCGCCCAACGGCATGACCGTGCCGCCCCTCCCCGAGGAACGGACCGAGCAGGCCGCCGACCAGACGGCCGGCCAGGCCGCGGTGCCCGTCCAGCGGCCCGCGCCCGGTCCCACGCCCGATCCGGCGCCCGGCATCGAGGACGAGGAGGAGCCCCTGCTCGTGCTGCCCGCCCCCAGGGAGCCCGAGCAGGTACTCGGGGCCGGGACGACCCCCGTACCGGAGGCTCCTGCCGAGGACGACAACTCGGAGCCCGTAGCCGCACAGCAGGCGGAGGACCTCGACACCCGGGCCGCCGACCAGGAAGAGAGCACGGCCGCCGTGGCGCAGACACGAGAGTCCACCGGCCCGGCCGCGCCCGGCTACAACGACGCCGAGCGTGAGGCCGTCCTGCGCGTGATGCGCGAGCGCCGCGACATCCGCAACGGCTTCCGCAGCGACCCCATCCCGCACGATGTGCTGCTGCGCGTCCTGGAGGCGGCCCACACGGCGCCGTCCGTCGGCCACTCCCAGCCCTGGGACTTCGTCGTCATCCGCTCGGCGGAGACCCGGCGCACGATGCACGAACTGGCCGCGCGCCAGCGCGAGGCGTACGCCAAGTCGCTGCCCAAGGGACGCGCGAAGCAGTTCAAGGAACTGAAGATCGAGGCCATCCTCGACACCCCGGTGAACATCGTCGTCACCGCAGACTCGACCCGGGGCGGCCGGCACACGCTGGGCCGTCACACCCAGCCGCAGATGGCCCCGTACTCCTCCGCGCTGGCCGTCGAGAACCTGTGGCTCGCGGCCCGCGCCGAGGGCCTGGGCGTGGGCTGGGTCAGCTTCTTCGACGAGCGGGAGATGGTCCGCGGCCTCGGTTTGCCCGAGCATCTCGACGTCGTCGCCTACCTCTGCGTCGGATACGTCGACGAGTTCCCGGAGGAGCCCGAGCTGATGCAGGCGGGCTGGTCCAAGCGCCGCCCACTGTCCTGGGTCGTCCACGAGGAGACGTACGGCCGTCGCGCCCTGCCCGGCGAGGAGCCGCACGACCTGCTCGCGGAGACCATCACCAACATCCGCCCGCTGGACGCCAAGGCGCTCGGCGAAGCGTGGGAGCGCCAGAAACGCATGACCAAGCCGGCCGGGGCCCTCGGCATGCTGGAGATCATCTCCGCACAGCTCTCCGGCCTGTCCCGGATGTGCCCGCCGCCGATCCCGGAACCGGCCGCCGTCGCGATCTTCGCGGGCGACCACGGCGTACACGCCCAGGGCGTCACCCCGTGGCCGCAGGAGGTCACGGGCCAGATGGTGGCCAACATCCTCGGCGGTGGCGCGGTCTGCAACGCCTTCGCCAACCAGGTCGGCGCCGAGGTCTGCGTCGTCGACGTGGGCGTGGCCTCCGACCTGCCCGCGACCCCCGGCCTGCTGCCCCGCAAGGTCCGGGCGGGCACCGCCGACATGACGACCGGTCCCGCGCTGACCCGCGAGGAGGTCAGGGCGGCCATCGACGTGGGCATCGAGACCGCCCGCGACCTGGTGGCGGCCGGGAACAAGGCCCTGATCACGGGCGAGATGGGCATCGCCAACACCACCGCGTCGGCCGCCCTGATCTCCGTCTACACGGGCAGCGACCCCTCCGAGGTCACCGGCCGCGGCACCGGCATCAACGACGAGACCCTGGCCCGCAAGACCGAGGTGGTACGCCGTGCCCTGGAACTCCACCAGCCGGACCCGGCCGACCCGATCGGCGTCCTGGCGGCCATCGGCGGCCTGGAGCACGCCGCGATGGTGGGCCTCCTCCTCGGCGGCGCCTCCCTGCGTACGCCGGTGATCCTGGACGGCGTCAGCGCCGGCGCCGCCGCACTGGTGGCCCGCGCGATCGCCCCCGAGGTCCTCGCGGCCTGCATCGCCGGCCACCGCAGCGCCGAGCCCGGCCATGTGGCCGCACTGAACAAGCTGGGTCTGCGGCCCCTGGTCGACCTCGACCTCCGGCTGGGCGAGGGCACGGGCGCCCTCCTGGCCCTCCCGGTGGTCCAGAGCGCGGCAAGGGCGATGCACGAGGTGGCGACGTTCGACTCGGCCGGGGTGACCGAGAAGTAGACGCGACGACGGACCCGCACCTGCGGGGGCCCGGGGCGCAGCCGCAGTTTCAGGATGGGGCGGGCGGGGGGAAAGAAACCCCACCCACCCCATCCGCCCATCACCCCGCACCTTAAAATCCGCACGTCAGGGCCGCTCCGACGCAGCAGCGCGCCCACCTCCCCCATTCTCGACTTCGCTCGAACAGGGGACCCCCACCCCCCCGCATGAGGAGCCGCACCTCCATGGCCGAAAACCCCGCCTACCCCGTAGGCCTCCGCCTCTTTGGCCGCCGCGTAGTGGTCCTCGGCGGCGGCCAGGTCGCCCAGCGTCGTCTCCCGGCCCTCATCGCGGCGGGCGCGGACATCCACCTGGTGTCCCCGGCCGCGACCCCCTCGGTCGAGGCCATGGTGGACGCGGGCGAGCTGACCTGGACCAGGCGCCCGTACGAACCGGGCGACCTCGCGGAGGCGTGGTACGTCCTGATCGCCACCCCCGACCCGGCGGCGAACGCCGCGGCCTCCGCCGAGGCGGAGGCGCACCGTGTGTGGTGCGTCCGCTCGGACGACGCGGACGCCGCCACGGCCTGGACCCCGGCGACGGGCCACAGCGAGGGCGTCACGGTGGCCGTCCTGACCACGAACGCCAAGGGCCGCGACCCCCGCCACACCGCGGCCGTCCGGGACGCGGTGGTCGAGGGGCTCCGCGACGGCACCCTGGTGGCACCCCACCACCGCACCCGCACGCCCGGTGTCGCCCTGGTCGGCGGCGGCCCGGGCGACCCGGACCTGATCACGGTCCGTGGCCGACGTCTCCTCGCCGAGGCGGACGTCGTCATCGCCGACCGCCTCGGCCCTCGCGACCTGCTCGCCGAACTCCCGCCCCATGTCGAGGTGATCGACGCGGCGAAGATCCCGTACGGACGGTTCATGGCCCAGGAGGCCATCAACAACGCGCTCATCGAGCACGCCCAGCAGGGCAAGTCGGTGGTCCGTCTCAAGGGCGGCGACCCCTTCGTCTTCGGGCGCGGGATGGAAGAGGCCCAGGCGCTGGCCGAGGCGGGCATCTCCTGCACGGTCGTCCCGGGCATCTCCAGCTCGATCTCGGTCCCGGGAGCGGCGGGCATCCCGGTCACGCACCGCGGAGTCGCGCACGAGTTCACCGTCGTCAGCGGCCATGTCGCCCCCGACGACGAACGCTCCCTGGTGGACTGGGCGGCGCTGGCCAAGCTCCGCGGCACCCTGGTCGTCCTGATGGGCGTGGACAAGATCGGCGCCATCGCCCGTACGCTCATGGACAACGGCAAGGCGGCCGGTACTCCCGTGGCACTCGTCCAGGAGGGCACGACCGCGGCGCAGCGCCGCGTCGACGCGACCCTCGCGACGGTCGCCGAGACGGTCCGTGCCGAGGAGGTGCGGCCCCCGGCGGTCATCGTCATCGGGGAGGTCGTGACCGTGGGAACGGACGGCTCGTTCGAGACTTCTGAGTAACCCCGGGTAACCCAACCCGTTCCCAGCCGTTGGCACCGCACCCAGGACAAGGCAGTATCACCCTGTGGCCGATCTCATCACCGTTGAGGACCCAGCCGACCCCTGCCTGCGCGACTACACAGGCCTGACCGACGTGGAGCTGCGCCGCAAGCGCGAACCGGCCGAGGGCCTGTTCATCGCCGAGGGCGAGAAGGTCATCAGACGGGCCAAGGACGCAGGGTACGAGATGCGCTCCATGCTGCTGTCCGCCAAGTGGGTCGATGTCATGCGTGACGTCATCGACGAACTCCCGGCCCCGGTGTACGCGGTCAGCCCGGACCTCGCCGAACAGGTCACCGGATACCACGTGCACCGCGGCGCGCTCGCCTCCATGCAGCGCAAACCGCTGCCGACCCCCGGCGACCTGCTGCGGACGGCCCGCCGGGTCGTCGTCATGGAGTCGGTCAACGACCACACCAACATCGGCGCGATCTTCCGCTCCGCGGCGGCCCTCGGCATGGACGCGGTGCTGCTCTCCCCGGACTGCGCGGACCCCTTGTACCGGCGGTCGGTGAAGGTCTCCATGGGCGCGGTCTTCGCGGTCCCGTACGCGCGACTGGACTCCTGGCCCAGGAGTCTCGAGTCCGTCCGGGAGGCGGGCTTCGGTCTCCTCGCGCTCACCCCGGACGAGAAGGCCAAGACCCTCGACGAGGTGGCCCCGCACCGGATGGAACGGGTCGCCCTGATGCTCGGCGCAGAGGGCGACGGCCTGTCCACCCAGGCGCTCGTGGCCGCCGACGAATGGGTCCGCATCCCGATGGCCCACGGCGTCGACTCGCTCAATGTGGGCGCGGCCGCGGCGGTCGCGTTCTACGCGGTGGCGACGGGCCGGCCCGGGTCCTGAGAACCCGCTCCAGGGGTCTACTCGCTGCGGGGCGGGGCTACTCGTTACGGGGCTACTCGTAACGCGCGGATGTGCGCGAGCCGTTCAGCGGCTCGCGGTCCGGCTGTAGGCGCTGCTGCCCCTGCCCCTGTTCCTGCTCGCGTACGCGGTTGCCGTCCAGGCCGCGGGCCGGTCCCTGGCAGCCCTGCGCCGCCGCGATGGCCAGCGCCACCAGCAGCGTCACCACGACGAACACGAAGAGCCGCTGCCTCAGCAGCCGCGGATTGGCGGGCCGCCGCCCGGTTCCGGTGGTCCGCGGGCCCGGGCGTCCCGTCCCGCTGCGCGGGGGGCCGGTCCGGCCGCCGGATCCGGAGCGCGTCGACCTGCCCCGCGAGGGGGCCGGGCGGGCCCCGGACCGTGACGGCGACGAGGTGCCGTTGCCGCGCGGCGGGGGAGTGCCCTGCGTACGCCGTTGGGTGCGCTGCTCCGGGTAACCGTCGGCGATGCGCCCGGTCGGCCGGTCGGCCTCCGGCGCACGGGGAGCGGGCGGCCGGGCGTCGCCGGGTCCCTGCGCCTCCCGCGCCGCGATCTCCTTGAGCCGCAACGACAACTGCAGCGTGCTGGGCCGCTCCTCGGGATCCTTCGCCAGACAGGCGCGCACGAGAGGGGCCAGCGAGTCCGGCACACCGCGCAGCTGCGGTTCCTCGTGCACCACTCGGTAGAGCATCACTTCGGAACTGCCGTGCCCGAAGGGCGAGTCCTGCGTCGCGGCGTACGCCAGCGTGGCGCCGAGCGCGAACACGTCCGTGGCCGGCGTGACGGCGGCGCCCCGCACCTGCTCGGGCGCCAGGAAGCCGGGCGAGCCCACCGCCGTGCCGACGTGCGTGAGCGTACTCGCGCCCGTCGACCAGGCGATGCCGAAGTCGATGATGCGCGGTCCCTTGGGGGACAGCAGGATGTTCGACGGCTTGAGGTCACGGTGGACGACCCCGGCCTCGTGCACGGCGACGAGCCCTTCGGAGAGGGCGGCCCCGACGGCAGCGACCTCGGACGCGAAGAGCGGGCCCTCCTCGGTGACCTTGTCGTGCAGCGACGGCCCGGGAACGTACTGCGTCGCGAACCAGGGCCGTTCGGCCTCCAGATCCGCGGCGACGAGCCGCGCGGTGCACCCGCCCCTGATCCTCCGTGCCGCCGACACCTCGCGGGCGAAGCGCGACCGGAACTCCTGGTCCTCCGCGAGGTCGGGCCGGATCACCTTCAACGCGACCCGCTGCCCACGTCTGTCGGAGCCCAGATAGACGACACCCATCCCGCCCGCGCCGAGCCGTCGGTGAAGCCTGAACGAGCCGACGACACGCGGGTCCTCGCGCCTCAGGCGCATCATCGCCATGTCCATCCCCGCTGCCCGGTCCGTTTGACGAGCCACAGCTTACGTTTCCGCGGCCGGGAGCGCGCAGAGGCCGCGCCCTCACGGCCCGACCGATTGTCAGTGCCGGGTGGGAAACTTGAAAGGTGGTCAGGGGACGGGGGACTCGACCGGCGCTGAGCTGCGCTGATTCCCAACCATCCATGACAGAAGGGGGATTGGACCCGTGAAGGGTGATCGCGTGGAGATAGTGGTCGACGCGGGAGACACGACCCGTACGTACGAGGTGGTGGCCAGTCGTGCGGGTCGCAGGGTGGAGACGGCGGTCCGCAGAGGGGTGGTCGAAGTGAGCGAAGTCACCCGAAGTGGATCAGTTGTTCGCACGGCCCGCTTCATGGCCACCAGGGTGCTCGCCCTGGTCGAACAACCGGTCCCGAGGGAGGACAGCTCGGAACAGACCGGACGCCCCCTCCGGGAAACCCCTGAGACCTAGGACCGCTTCTCCACCCAGGGGAGTACTCCGCAGGTCACCGCTCATCCTCCGGGAGGCCCGGTAATAGGTACGAGGGCATGACGACCCACACGCGCCTCCCGCCTAGATTTGTTGTCAAGCGGCGGGTGGCAGCACTCGTCCCCCGAGGTCAGACACCCGCCGCTGCCAGAGAACCAGAAGCTTTTCCACCGAACGGTCAGGAGAGGGACCATGGCTGACACGGCATCGCGGACCATGATCCGCACGCAAGGACGCAAGGCGTACACCGCCGCGTTCGGTTCCAGCCGGTCCGGCCAACGCCACCCCCTGGTGGCGACGGCCATGGTCCTTCCTCTGGCCACCCTGCTCGTAGTCGTCTTCGGCGGCTGGGAAGCAGTGGTCACACAGGCGTCGTCCGTGGGCGTGATGCTGGGGCGCTGAGCGGCGCCCCAGGCCCGGAAGAGCGGTCCGGGCGGGGACATCCGGCCATGAAACCCCGTGGGGACGGGGGTGCGGCGGACGGCAAAAATGCGGGCGCAGCTGGGGAGCTGCGCCCGCATTGCTTTGTGTGCGTACGCTCCCGGTGACCCTCCGGCGCAGGATCCGGAGGAGACGTGTGCCCGGCCGGGGCGCAGACACGGACTCCGAGGGGGACCCGAGTGACCGCAGACGTACTGCCCGCGCTCAGTGCGAGGGTGCGGGCCGTCGCCCATCCGGCGGCGGAGGCCTGCGTCTGCGGTACGGACACCTCCGTGCTCGCCGACCGGCCCGACGGGACCGTCGTCCGGCACGGCGGCACGGTGGCGAAGGCCCACGCCGCCGACACCGACCCCACGGACCTCGCGGCGCGGCTGGCTGTCGCCGTACATCCCGGGCTCGCCGGTATCCTCCTGCCGCCGCTCAGTCCCGGCGCGGCCGATCTGGACGGCCGACCGGTCACCTACTGGCCCTGCGGCACCCCCGTGGACCGTGACGACCCCGATGCCGCTCCCTGGGAGGAGGCCGCGACCCTCCTCGCGCGGCTCCACCGGACGCCGCACTCGGCACTCCCGCCCGGTCTGCCGCCCATGCGCGGCCCGGCGAAGGCGGCCCGCGCCATCGCCCGTCTCCGGGCGGCCGGCCCCCACCCGGCGGCCTCCGCGGTCCTGCGCGCCTGGGCCGTCCTCCCGGCCTGGGCGCGGGACGAGGTCCCGATGCCGGACACGCGGACCCTGTGCCACGGTGATCTCCACCTGGGCCAACTGGTGCGGGCGGGGAGCGGCGACTGGCTGCTCATCGACATCGACGACCTGGGAGGGGGCGACCCCGCCTGGGACCTGGCCCGCCCCGCGGCCTGGTTCGCCTGTGGCCTCCTCCCTCCCGACGAGTGGGCCCGCTTCCTCACCGCGTACCGGAGGGCCGGGGGCCCGGCCGTCCCCGCGGACGGTGACCCCTGGCCGGCTCTCGATGTGACGGCCCGCGCCCTCACCGCGCAGACCGCGGCCCTGGCGATCGCCAAGTCGGTCGCGGGCGAGCGCCCGTTGGACGAGGCCGAGACGTCCGTGATCGACGCATGTGACCGAATGGCCGCGCACCCGCCCGAGTTGGCGGGAGGATTGGCGACGTAGGGTGCAACCGACCGAAGCCGGGCGGAGTCTGTCCTGGTGGAAGCAGTACCGACCGGCGAGGAGTTGAGCCGAGCATGCAGTGTCCGAAGTGCCATGCGCCGATGCAGACGTACAACCGCAATGGTGTCCAGATCGAGCAGTGCAGCGGCTGCCGCGGGATTTTTCTCGACTACGGCGAGCTGGAGTCGCTGACCCGCATGGAGGGCCAGTGGTCGCAGCCCGGCCCGCCGCCGCCCCCGGGCGCCCAGCAGGCCTACCCGTCCGCCCCGCAGGCCTACCCGTCCGCCCCCGCCCCCGCCTGGGGCGCTCCGCAGCACGGCGGGCACGGCGGTCATGGTGGGCACGGCGGTCACTACGGCCACCAGCGTCAGAAGAGCTTCGGCCACATGCTCTTCTCCTCCTGACCGGCCCCGAGGAACGACGAAGCCCCCGACCGTACGAGACGGCCGGGGGCTTCGGCTGGTGCGCGATACTGGGATTGAACCAGTGACCTCTTCCGTGTCAGGGAAGCGCTCTCCCGCTGAGCTAATCGCGCGGGTGGGACCTGTGGGACCTGCTGGTGGTGCGTACCTCGTGAAGCTGGTGACGCGTACTGCGTGCGCGATACTGGGATTGAACCAGTGACCTCTTCCGTGTCAGGGAAGCGCTCTCCCGCTGAGCTAATCGCGCGGGAACAGGATCTCGCCGGACGTCCCTACCGGCAGATCCAGTGGACGATACTGGGATTGAACCAGTGACCTCTTCCGTGTCAGGGAAGCGCTCTCCCGCTGAGCTAATCGTCCTTGGAGGTGGAGACGGGATTTGAACCCGTGTAGACGGCTTTGCAGGCCGTTGCCTCGCCTCTCGGCCACTCCACCAGGAGTGCGGGGGTCGGGAAGATCCCCACTTCCTGCGAGCGGACGACCAGGTTCGAACTGGCGACCTCAACCTTGGCAAGGTTGCGCTCTACCAACTGAGCTACGTCCGCTTGTCGTTTCCGGTCCGCTCTCGCGCCCCGGTGACGTGTTGAACTCTAGCGGATACCGGGGCCAGCACAAAAACACGTTTGCGCAGCGTGCTGCACTACGCCCGCTCCAGGACACGGTCGGGGCACCCGCAGGTCACCCACCATAGACTCACAGCCGTGCAGGACCTTCCAGCTCTCGCCCGCTTCGGCGGCCTTGTCGCGACCGGCCTTCTCGATGTCACCAGCGATCCCGCGGCCCTGGACTCCAGTGGCTTCTGGGCCGTGAGTGCCGACTTCGAGGGGCGAGTGGTCTGTGCCCGTTTCGCGGACGTGCGACGCGAGAGCGTTCCCGCGCCGGTGCCGGGGGAGTGGCGGGGGCCCACGGCCGACGACTGGACGTCGTCGCTCGACCGCGCCGCATACCTGGCGGGTGTGCGCCGCATCCGTGAGCACATCGCGGCCGGCGAGGTGTACCAGGCGAACCTCTGCCGGATCCTGACCGCGCCTGTCGCGCCGGACGCCGACGTGGACGCGTTGACCGCCCTGCTGGCGCGCGGCAACCCGGCCCCGTATGCCGGAACGATTCGCCTGCCTGGCCACGGGGTGGAGACAGCCACCGCTTCCCCGGAACTCTTCCTGCGCCGTGGCGGGCGTGTTGTCGAGTCGGGTCCGATCAAGGGCACGGGGCGGACCGAGGCGGACCTGCTCGACAAGGATTACGCCGAGAACGTGATGATCGTCGACCTGGTGCGCAACGACCTGGGCCGGGTGTGCGCCACCGGCTCCGTGACCGTGCCCGACCTGTGCGTCGTCGAGAAGCACCCCGGGCTCGTCCATCTTGTCTCCACCGTCCGCGGCGAACTGGGCGAGGACGTGGGCTGGCCGGAGCTGCTGAGCGCGACCTTCCCGCCCGGATCCGTCACCGGCGCCCCCAAGTCCAGCGCGCTGCGGATCATCGCGGCCCTGGAGACGGCGCCGCGGGGACCGTACTGCGGCGGCATCGGCTGGGTCGACGCCGACCGCGGCACCGGGGAGCTGGCCGTCGGTATCCGCACGTTCTGGATCGACCGGACCGAGGGCGTGCTGTGCTTCGGCTCCGGCGCGGGCATCACCTGGGGCTCGGATCCCCTGCGGGAGTGGGAGGAGACCGAGCTGAAGGCCGCCAGGCTGCTCGCTGTAGCGTCGGGGGAGCACCCAGGGGCGTACGACACGGGAGGGGGAACGCCTGTGGACGGCCCCGGGGGCCCCGGCCGGAAAAGCACGTCGGGTCGGGAACCCGGCACGTTCTCGTGAGGTGAGGTTCAGTGAAGATCTGGCTTGACGGCGGGCTGCAGGACAGCGAGTCGGCCCGTGTCTCCGTCTTCGATCACGGGCTGACCGTGGGCGACGGCGTTTTCGAGACCGTGAAGGCGGTCGACCGCCGTCCGTTCGCGCTCACCCGCCACCTCGACCGGCTGGCGCGCTCGGCAAGGGGTCTCGGACTGCCCGAGCCCGACCGCGACGAGGTGCGCGGGGCGTGCGCGGCCGTCCTGGACGCCAACCCGATGCCGCTCGGCCGCCTGCGGATCACGTACACCGGAGGTCACGGGCCGCTCGGCTCGGACCGCGGGGAGCACGGACCGACCCTGGTCGTGGCCCTGGGGGAGTCGGGCCGCCGCCCCGACTCCACCGCCGTGATCACCGTGCCCTGGACCCGCAACGAGCGCGGCGCGCTGACGGGCCTCAAGACGACGTCGTACGCCGAGAACGTCGTCGCCCTCGCCCGCGCGCGCGAACACGGCGGGTCCGAGGCGCTGTTCGCGAACACGGTCGGGCAGCTCTGCGAGGGCACGGGCTCCAACGTCTTCGTCGTCCTCGACGGCGAGATCCACACCCCGCCCGTCGCCTCCGGGTGCCTCGCGGGCATCACGCGCGCCCTCACCGTCGAGTGGACGGGCGCCAAGGAGACCGACCTCCCGCTGGACGTCCTGGCGCGGGCCGAGGAGGTCTTCCTGACCTCGACGCTGCGCGATGTGCAGGCCGTGCACCGGATCGACGGCCGTGAACTGCCCGGCGCGCCGGGCCCGGTGACCGCGAAGGCCATGCGGATCTTCGACGAGCGGGCGGCCGACGACCTCGACCCCTGAGGCGATGGCCTGCCGGGCTCGTCGGGCCCGACGAGCCCGTCGGTTGAAATTGGATGGCGCGAGGCCGTCCGGATGGGTACAACACCCCTGATGACCACCACTCTGCGGCCGACCGAGCCGCTTCAGCGCGCCGCCGACGGGGCGCTGTCACGCCACTACACGGTGTGCGTGAACAGCCGTCCCGTGGGCGCGATACACCTGGCCACCCACCCCGCCTTCGGGGCGTCCGTCGCCCAGATCCGTGATCTGGGCATCGAGGAGCCGGACCGGGGGCGTGGCCGGGGCACCGTGGCCGCGCTCGCCGCGGAGGAGGTGGCGCGCGGCTGGGGTTGCAGGCGGATCGAGGTGTCGGTACCCGCCGACGCGGCGCGGGCCCTGCGGCTGGCGACCGCCCTCGGGTACGTGGTGCGCAACAGTGCCATGGAGAAGCGGCTCGGCGACAGCCCGCCCGAACTGCCCGCCGGCAGCCGGGGGCGGCCCATGACGGAGGCCGAGTACGGGGCCTGGGCGGAGCGGGCCCAGGAGGAGTACGCCCAGGACTGGATCACCCGGGGAGTGCCCGAGGCCGAGGCCGTTGCCAAGGTCCGACGGGACCAGGCCACTTCGCTGCCCGACGGACTGGCCAGCGAGGGCATGGACTTCAGCGTCCTGGAACACGAGGGGGCTCCGGTGGGCATCCTGTGGCTGAAATCCGGCGACGGCTGGACGTTCGTCTACGACGTCGAGGCCGACGAGAGACACCGGGGCCGGGGGCACGGCCGTTCACTGATGCTCCTTGCGGAGTCGCGGGCGGTCGCCGCCGGGCACACCGGTGTCCGCCTCAACGTATTCGCCGGCAACACACCGGCCGAGCGGCTCTACGAGTCACTCGGCTACGAGACGACCGCGTACCACTTCTACAAAGGCCTGCTGTAAGGATCTGCTGTACGGGCCTGCTGTACGGGCTTGCTGTACGGGCTTGCTGTACAAGCTTGCTGTACGGGCCCGTTGGACGGACTCTGCCCTGTTGTGAGGACCTGCCGCAGGGGCTCAGGCCCGTAACCGTCAGGCCTCCGGCTCGGCCAGCAGCCGGTCCACGATCTTCTCGACGCGCTCGCGCAGCCCTTCCTGGCTCTTGCCGCCGTCGAGGAGCTCACCGTCGACGACGTACGTCGGGGTGCCGGTCACGCCGATGGCCTTGCCCTCGGCCTGGTCGGCGTCGACGATCAGGATGTGCCGGCCGTCGATGAGGGCCGTGTCGAACTCCTCGGCGTCCAGACCGAGCTCCCGGGCCACCTCGACGAGGAGCGCTTCCCCCTCACGGTCCAGCTCCGCCACGCGCTCCAGCACCGCCTCGACGTACGGCCAGGCCCTGCCCTGTTCCGCTGCCTCCTCGGCGGCCTGCGCCGCCGCGAACGCGTGCTTGTGCTTCTCCAGCGGGAAGTGCCGCAGCCGCAGCTCCAGCCGGTCGCCGTAGCGGGCCCGCAGCGCGCGCAGGTCGTCGAGGGCACTGCGGCAGTCCGGGCACTGGAGCTCGCACCAGATGTCCAGGACGGGGACGGCGGGGCGGGCGGAGGAGGAGTCGCTCATGGGGCCAGTCTCCCAGCCGGGGCAGGTGTGACCCAACCGGGACCTCGGGCGGATCGGGCCCGAGAGGTTCGGATCGGTTCGGATCGGTTCCGTTTGGGTCTGACCGGTTCCGATGGGGGCCTCGGGACGGCTCGGTTCGACCGGCACCTCAGGAGGACCCGACCCGGAGATGTCCCTGAGGTCTCCCCGGACCATGGCATACCGGGCATGCGACGGTGCAGGATGGAAGGGACGAAGTGCCCCTGCCCGACCTCGCCCGCCCTGCCTGGAGGACCGGATGATTGCCGAGACCGTCTGTTCCGCCGTCGCCGCGGCAGGCCTGGGCATCGCCGCGGTCACCGCGTACCGCAAGCGTTTCCTCGCGGCGGCCCGCTTTGCCGCCTACTCGTTGGTCCCGCTGGGGCTGGTGATGACCGGGGTCGTCGGGTGGGCGGCCGATACCGCCTTCAGTCCGACGGCCTGGGCCGGCTTCGGCGTGCTCGGGGCGGCCTGGCTGCTGTTCATGACCGCGCGAGCCGTGGAGCGGCGTACCGGCGGGACCCGCAAGGAGCGAAAGGCGGCCCGGGCCGCGCAGCGCGAGGCGGTGGCGCCGGCCGCCTCGGCGCCCTCGCTGGGCCCGGGGGCGGCCTCACGCCCGGCGGCCCGCCCCGCGGCCAAGCCCCGCAAGGCCGAGTCGGCGGAGGACTTCAGCGACATCGAGGCCATCCTGAAGAAGCACGGAATATGAAGAAACCGCAGGAACCGCAGGAGCGGTAGGAACCGCAGGAACCGCAAGAACGGCAGGACCACAGGAAGCCTGGAAACCGCAGTACGTGACGGCTTTCTGTGTTCACCCAGGCGGGCCGGGGTGAACACACGACCGGTCGCGGCGGACGCCCGTATCCCAGATCGTGGAACGCCGTGTCACGGATTTCGGCTAACTCCCCCACAAGTCTGGCGTGTTGATCGCGTCGGGAGTCCCGGCTGCGTCATCATCGCCGCGAGATGCTGGACACAACCCAGAGCGACACCGCAGCTCCTTCCGAGGAGCGGCGGGGTTGTCTCTTCGCGCTTTCTCAGCCACCGCTGATGATCTTCCTTGCGGTGATCGGCTGTCTGCTGCTCATGGCTTCGCTGCACGATCTGCTGCTGCTCTGAGCCGTACGCGGAGTCCCTGGCGTCACCCGCTGAGGACTCCGTCAGCCCGCCGCTTCCTTGCGCCGTGCCCGGTAGGCGGCCACATGCAGGCGGTTTCCGCAGGTGCGACTGTCGCAGTAGCGACGGGAGCGGTTGCGGGAGAGGTCGACGAAGGCGCGTCGGCAGTCCGGTGCCTCACAGCGGCGCAGCCGCTCCTCTTCCCCCGCCACCACGAAGAAGGCCAGCGCCATGCCGCAGTCCGCGGCGAGGTGGTCGGCGACGGACGCGCCAGGCGCGAAGTAGTGCACGTGCCAGTCGTAACCGTCGTGGTTCGTGAGACGGGGCGTGGTGCCCGCGGCAGCGACCAGCTCGTTGATCAGCATCGCGGCGGACCGGGGGTCGGGAGCCGCGAAGACGGCGGCGAAGCGTCCTCGGATCCTGCGCACCCCCGACAGATCCAGCTCGGACAGGGCTCCGACATCGCTCATGTCGTGCTTTCGTACGAAATCGAGCAGCGCCGCAAGGTTCGCGAGTCCGTCCGTGGTGTCGTCCTCCGGTGCGGTGTTCACCAGATCGACCACGGTGTCTAGGGCGCACCGGGTGTCGTGGGTGATCAGCACGTTTCGCTCCCTGGCCTGGGGGTCGGGCGGACGCCCGTCGATGCTGGCCGATGCTAGCGGCTCTCCGGCGTGCGGGACCGAAGCTGTCCCCGTAGCTGTCCGTGCGGAGCGGGTGCGGAGGTGCCTGGAGCGTGGACCGTGCCGCGGGGCGCACGCACGGGCGCCGTCTTCGCGTGGTCACGTGAAGACGGCGCCCGTGTGTTCCCTATGTAGTTGTCTGAGCCCGAGCCGTCTCCCCGAGTGGACGGCGCCGGGCGGCTTGGTGCGGAGACCCGTCCTAGCTCTCGGCCAGGATGTGTGAGAGCTCCGTATCGAGATCGAAGTGCCGGTGTTCCGTGCCAGGGGGCACGGCGGCGTCGGTTCGCTTCAGGAACGACTCCAGGGCCCGCGCCGGGGCCTCGAGCAGTGCTTCGCCCTCCGGAGAGCTCAGGGCGATGCACACGACGCCCTGACCGTGACTGCGGGAGGGCCAGACTCGGACGTCGCCGGTGCCGGTGGGCCGGTGCAGGCCCTCGGCGAGAAGGTCGCGGGCGAACACCCACTCGACAGTCTCCTCGGCTCCGGTGTGGAAGGTGGCGTGCACGGCGTAGGGATCGCCCGTGTCATACCGCAGTCCTGCGGGAACGGGCAGTGAGGACTCGCTCGACACAACGAGGCGCAGGTGCAGCTCGCAGCTGACCGTGGTGTTCATAAGCGCCAGGGCCTTTCGCTCAGTGTGCGCTCGGGGATTCGCACGTCGGCGAAATCGACATGCCACCTACGGTGTCGTTGTAAACCCCTCTGAGCGTTTTGCGTGCCTTTAGGTACCTCATCCGGCCGAGTCCCTGTTCGCCTCTTACGCCCATTCCGGTGACCGGATTCCGTCCGGTAGGGTTTGGCCGTATGAATACGGGGAGTGACGGAGCGGGGGAGGTCGCCATGGTGACCGACGAAACCAAGGGCGAGCCGGCGCTCGGATCCCGTGCGCCGCAATTCATCAAGGCACGCCGCATGCTGCATCTGAGCTGGCAGGTGGGTGTGTTCGTCGTCGGCCTCGCGGTCGTCGTGGCCGGCGTGATCATGCTGCCTCTGCCCGGCCCGGGCTGGCTGGTGATCTTCGGCGGCATGGCGATCTGGGCGACCGAGTTCGTCTGGGCGCAGCTGGTGCTCCGGTGGACGAAACGTAAAGTCACCGAAGCGACACAGAAGGCTCTCGACCCGAAGGTCCGGCGACGCAACATCATCCTCACGGCCATCGGGCTGGTGATCATCGCGGTGCTGGTCGGGGTGTACGTCTGGAAGTTCGGCTTCGAGATGCCTTGGAAGATCAAGGAGTAGCGGCGCTCCGCGCACTTACGGGCCGGTCGGAAGCACCCCCTGACATGGGGTAATCTACTTCCTGCGCCCGGGCGATTAGCTCAGCGGGAGAGCGCTTCGTTCACACCGAAGAGGTCACTGGTTCGATCCCAGTATCGCCCACGTTGCCGATAGGCGGCTTGGTTCCACAGAACTCGTGGAACCAAGCCGCCTTTCGTCGTTCTGTGTGGCGTGACCGCGGGGCGGGGCGGGTCGCGGGGAGTTCACCGCCCCATCCCGAACCCCATCCCGAACCCCGCCCCGAACTCCGAGACCCGGCCCACCGCCCTGCCGCCCCGCCTGTCACTGCCACCCCGCTGCCACTCCACTGCCACGCTCCGCCACTCCCGCCCCCTGTTTCAGCCCTCCACCGTTCAACTGTCGCCCTCAATATTCCCGTTCGGCCACCCGACCCACCCCGCTCCACCTGCGAAGCCGCCAAACTCCTCAGTCGGTTCGCCCCAGTTCACGCCGTCGCGCGAGCGGCCCCGTTCATATCAATTCCTGTCCGAATCATTGACGCCCGCTGAGGGCCTCCGTAGCTTGTGCCAGCAAGCGCTTACTTGAAACGATTCATGGCAGCGGACAGTGACGTCGCGGGGAGGCCCGACTGTGGGTAAAAACGGGAGTGTCGAGAGGCGGACGGTTCTCAAGGCGGCCGGGGCGTCACTGGCGACGGTGGGGCTGGCCGCGACAACCGGCTGCGGGGGAGACGGCGGTGGGTCGGGGGACGGGACGGTCGAGATCCGCTTCGCCTGGTGGGGTGCGGAGGAGCGGGCCAAGCGCATCAACCAGTCCATCAAGCTCTTCGAGAAGAAGTACCCGAAGATCAAGGTGAAGACGGACTTCCAGGACTACGTGGCATTCTGGGAGAAGTTCCAGACCCAGGCCGCCGGCGGAAATCCGCCGGACGTATTCCAGAACGCGGTCGCCTATCTGCGGAAGTACGACAAGAGAAGTGTTCTGCTCGACCTCAAGTCGCAGGTGGACGCGGGAAATCTGAACCTCAAGGGTTTCCGTGCCGGGGTCGAGAAGGTCGGCGAGGTCGACGGAAAGCTGCTCGGCATACCCGTCGGCTCCAACACCATGTCGCTCGTCATCGACGAGAAGGTCTTCGAAAAGGCCGGTGTCAAGCCCAAGCAGGGCTGGACCTGGGACGAGTACTTCGGCGCGCTCAAGAAGATCCATGACACCCAGAAGGTTGCGGGCGACACCGGCTACTTCGGAGTCATGTATCTCTACGACCTCTATCTGCGGCAGAACGGCAAGGCGTTCTTCACCGAGGACGGACTCGGCTTCGGGGAAGCCGACCTGACGGAGTGGTGGCAGGACGGCTACAACCGCGTGAAGGCCGGGATCGTCACCGACCCGAAGAAGGTCGAGCAGCTCAAGCCCAAGTCGGCCCTGGCCTCCGGTGACGGGGCGTCCGAGTTCACCTGGGACAACTTCACCGTCCGCTACAGCACGGAGGGCGACAGCACCTACGGGCTGGCGCCGATCCCCACCACCGACGGCAAGGACACCGGCCAGTACCTCGGCTCGCTCATGCTGAGCGGTTCCGCGCGGACCGAGCACCCCAAGGAAGTCGCCCAGTTCATCTCCTTCATGGTGCACGACCCCGAGGTCGGCAAGATCATGGGCTACGACCGGGGCATCCTCGCCACCACGGAGCAGTTCGAGGCGTACAAGCCGGCCGACGCCCCCAACCAGGCGATCGCGAAGTACGAGGAGGACGTCGCCGCGGCCGGAGTGCTCGGGACCATCACTCCGCACCCGTCGGGCGCGGACACTGTGGAATCCGCGTTCCTGCGCATCTCCGGTGACATGTCCCAGGGCAAGACCAAGGTCTCCGACGCGGTCAAGCAGTTCTTCTCCGAGGCGAAGACCGCCCTCGCCGCCTGATGGGAACAGCAGTGACAACGCTCATCAAGGACTCTCCGCCGGATGCCCCCAAGGAGCGTCTCGGTCCCCCCGCCGCCGTGCGGCGGCGGGGCCGCCGGGAGAACCTGGTCGGCTACTTCTTCATGTCCCCCTGGATCGCGGGCTTTCTGCTCCTGACCGCGGGGCCGATGGCCGCATCGCTCTACTTCGCGTTCACCGACTACAACCTCTTCAACTCCCCGAAGTGGATCGGTTTCGACAACTTCACCAGGATGCTCGACGATCCACGGTGGCAGAAGTCGGTGGAGGTGACGGCGAAGTACGTCCTCATCGGCACCCCGTTGAAGCTGCTGCTCGCGCTGGGGGTCGCCCTGCTGCTCGCCCAGAGCCGGCGCGGGCAGGCCTTCTACCGGGCCGCGTTCTACGCGCCCTCGCTGATCGGCGCGAGTGTGTCCGTCGGCTTCGTGTGGCGGGCGCTGTTCTCCGACGACGCCGCCGTGGACCGTACGCAGTCGTTCTTCGGAGTCGACGTCGGAGGCTGGGTCGGCAACCCGGACTGGGTGCTCTACAGCCTGGTGGCGCTCACCGTCTGGCAGTTCGGCGCGCCCATGGTCATCTTCCTCGCCGGCCTCAAGCAGGTGCCACGGGAGTTGTACGAGGCGGCGGAGGTCGACGGCGCCGGACCTTTCCGGCGGTTCTGGAGCATCACCCTGCCGATGATATCGCCGGTGCTGTTCTTCAACATTCTGCTGGAGACGATCCACTCCTTCCAGATCTTCAGCTCGGCCTACGTCGTCTCCAACGGATACTGCGGACCCGCCGACTCCACACTCGTCTACACCTGTTACCTGTACCAGAAGGGCTTCAAGGAGGCACAGATGGGCTTCGCCTCGGCGATGGCCTGGATGCTGCTGCTCGCCGTGGCGCTGGTGACGGTGGTCCTCTTCTGGTCCCAGAAGCGATGGGTGCACTACGAGGAGGCCTCCCGATGAGCACGATGGGTTCCACCACGACCACGACCCCGCCGCGCAAGCCCCTGGAACTCGGGCGCAGACGCAGCGGATCGCTCGCCTGGCACATCGGCGCCCTGCTCGTTCTCGCCGTCGTTCTCTATCCCGTCGTCTGGGTCCTCGGCGCCTCGTTCAAGCCCAGCAAGGAGATCGTCGGCAGTCTTCAGCTGTTCCCGACAGAGCCGATCATCGCCAACTTCAAGGGGCTCGCGGACGGTATCGCCGACGTCTCGATCGCGACCTTCTTCGGCAACTCCCTCTACTACGCCCTCGGGTCCGTCGTCGGCATCGTCATCTCCTGCTCGCTGACCGCGTACGCGTTCGCCCGTATCCGGTTCACCGGGCGGAACCTCATGTTCTCGCTGATGATCGGCACGCTGCTGCTGCCGTACCACGTGCTGCTCATCCCGCAGTACGTGATGTTCCAGAAGCTGGAACTCATCAATACGTACGTTCCGCTGCTGATCGGCAAGTATCTGGCCACCGAGGCGTTCTTCGTCTTCCTCATGGTGCAGTTCATGCGGAACCTGCCCAAGGAACTGGACGAGGCGGCCCGCCTGGACGGGTGCGGGCATCTGAGGATCTACTGGTCGATCGTGCTGCCGCTGTGCCGGCCGGCCCTCATCACCAGCGCGATCTTCACCTTCATCAACGCCTGGAACGACTTCATGGGCCCGCTGATCTATCTCAACGAGCCCAGCAAGTACACCGTGTCGCTCGGCCTGATGCTGTTCCGCGACTCGGACGGCGTCGCCTCCAACTACGGCGGCATGATCGCCATGTCACTGGTGGCGCTGCTGCCCGTGCTGGCCTTCTTCCTCGCCTTCCAGCGCTACCTGATCGACGGTATGGCGACCTCAGGGCTGAAGGGCTGAACCGGTCATGACCCAGACGCGCACGAAGGCTCGTACGGCCGCCGCCGGGCGGGAGTCCGCTTTCGCCGAGCGGTTCGGACTCTTCGCCGAGTGTCTGCTCACCGGGGTGTGGATCGCGGTGGCCTCGCTGCCCGTGGTCACCTACCCCGCCGCGTTCGCCGCCGGGTCGCGGCACCTTCGACGGCGTACGGGCCATGAGGCCGGCGGCTGGCGGGAGTTCGTCGCGGACTTCCGTCTGGCCGTGCGCGGTGGGTGGGTCGCGGGACTGGCCGGGTGGGCCGCGGTCCTCGCGGTGTGGGTGGACGTCCAGGCCGTACGCGCCGGGATCCCCGGCGGCCCGGTCGTCGGGGCCGTGGGGTTGTTCGCGCTGATCGGGCTGGCTGTCGCCGGGCTGCGCGCGGCAGCGGTCTGGGAGCCGGGTGCCTCCTGGCGCGAGCTGCTCGGCGCCGCCGGGCGCCGTACCGTCCTCGACCCCGCCGGGTCCTTCCTGCTCGTCTGTGGACTGGCCGTCGTGGCTGTGTCCGCCTGGTTCGTGCCGCCGCTGGCGATTCCCGTCCTGGGAGCCGTCGCGGCGGCCGCCCTCGCCGTGGAGGAGCGCGGCCGCCGCCGCTGAGTCGGCTGCTCCGGCTGCTCCGAACAAGGTCGGCGCCCGGCGTCGTACCGCGCTCTGTCATGCCCCTGACTTCCTCGTAAGGAAAGGAAAGGCTGAATTCTGATGGCTCCCATCCCCCGCAGGTCCCTCCTCAAGGCGGCCGCCGTCGCCGGAGCCGCCGCCCAGTTCAGCTGGGCCTTGGGCGCGAAGGAGGCGCAGGCCGCCCCGGGAACCGAGGCCGCCGACGCGGACCCGGTGAGCCTGGACTGGCTGGAGGACGGCGGCCTCGGCAAGGCCCCCGGCTCGACCGTGGGCGTCCCCTGGCCGAAGGGCACGTACGAGAAGGACCAGACGTTCGCGCTGACCGACGCCGACGGCAAGGAGGTGCCCGTCCAGTCCTGGCCGATCGGCTACTGGCCGGACGGCTCCCTGAAGTGGACCGCGCACGCCGTCGGGCCAGGGGCAGGAAGCGGAAAGCTCACCCTCGACGCGGGTTCGCCCGCCGCGCCCGCGAAGAAGGTGACCGTCGACAGGCGCGGCGGCTCCATCGAGGTGTCCACCGGTGTCATCACCGCGAAGATCGGCAAGAGCGGGTCAACCCTCGTGAAGTCCGTACTGCGCGGCTCGACGGAGATCGCCAAGGACGGCCGTCTCGTGCTGCTGCGCCAGCCCGAGATCGAGGACGGCGACCAGGGCGCCGAGAGGTACGAGCGGTTCGAGAGCGTCGTCTCGGAGGCCGAGGTCGAGCAGGACGGCCCGGTCCGCGCCGTCGTCCGCATCGACGGCAAGCACCGTAAGGGAAGCAGGAGCTGGCTGCCCTTCTCGGTGCGGCTCTACTTCTACGCGGGCGCCGAGTCGTTCCGCATGGTGCACACGATCACCTTCGACGGCACGCAGGAGCCGGGCAAGGCCAGTGGCGACTTCATTCGCGGCATCGGCGTCCGCTTCAAGGTGCCCATGCGCGACGCCGCGTACGACCGGCACATCCGCATCGGCGGTGAGGGGACCGGTCTGCTGCGCGAGGCGGTGAAGGGCGTCACCGGTCTGCGCCGGGACCCGGGCGCGGCCGTGCGGACGGCCCAGTTCGAGGGCGAGAAGCTGCCCGATCCGTCGACCTGGGACCAGCGGGTGACCACGCGGCTCCAGTACATCCCCGAGTGGGGCGACTACACCCTCTCGCAGCTCTCCGCCGACGGCTTCACGGTCCGCAAGCGGACGAAGAAGGGGCACGGCTGGATCGGCGCCGGCGGTGGCCGGCGGGCGAGCGGCTTCGGTTACGTCGGCGGCGCGAGCGGCGGACTGGCCTTCGGGCTCCGGGACTTCTGGGAGAAGTTCCCTGCCCAGCTCGACATCCGCGACGCCCAGACCGACGAGGCCGAGGTCACCCTGTGGCTCTGGTCGCCCGAGTCGCAGCCGATGGACCTGCGCTTCTACCACGACGGCATGGGCCAGGACACCTACCCCGAACAGCTCGAAGGCCTCAACATCACCTACGAGGACTACGAGCCCGGCTTCGGCACCCCCTACGGCATCGCCCGCACCAGCGAACTCCTGTTCTGGGCGCACGAGTCGACGCCGAGCGCCGAGGCGATGGCCAGGCAGGTGGACGCCGTACGCACCCCGGCGCAGCTCGCCGCCCCGCCCCGGCAGCTCGTCGAGGCAGGCGTCTTCGGCGGGCTGTTCTCCGAGCCCGACCGCTCCACCGCCGCCAAGGCGAAGATCGAGGACCACCTCGACTTCCTCTTCACGTATTACAAGGACCAGGTGGAGATGCGTCGTTGGTACGGCTTCTGGGACTACGGCGACATCATGCACTCGTACGACCCCAGCCGGCACCAGTGGTGCTACGACGTGGGCGGCTACGCCTGGGACAACTCCGAGCTCTCGCCCGACCTGTGGCTCTGGTTCGCCTACATGCGCTCCGGGCGCGCCGACATCTTCCGCTTCGCGGAGGCCATGACGCGGCACACCGGCGAGGTCGACGTCTACCACCTGGGCAAGTGGGCGGGCCTCGGTACCCGCCACGGCGTCCAGCACTACGCCGACAGCGCCAAGCAACAGCGCATCGCCAACACCACCTACCGCCGCTACTACTACTTCCTCACCGGAGACGAACGCGTCGGCGACCTCATGCACGCCAACGTCGACTCCGACGAGACGTTCCTCGTCCTCGACCCGATCCGCAAGATCCGCACCGAGCCGTACGAGCCGGACAGGAACGCGCTCTCGATCGGCTTCGGCACCGACTGGAGCGGCCTGGTCTCCGCCTGGCTCACCGAGTGGGAGCGGCGCGGCCCCAAGTGGGAGAAGGCGAAGGCGCGGGTCCTGTCGACGATGGAGACCATCGCCGCCCAGCCCAACGGGTTCGTCCAGGGCAGCGCCCTGTACGACCTGGACACCGGGAAGTTCGCCGTCGCGGGGAAGGCCGTGGTCGGGGTCTCGCACCTCTCGGCGATGTTCGGGCTGGTCGAGCTGAACGCCGAACTCCTCGACCAGATCGACATGCCGGAGTTCAAGGAGGCGTGGCTCGACTACTGCCGCTACTTCAATGCCACGAAGGCCGAGCAGAAGGCACGCTACGGCTCCGACTTCGGCTCCCTGCTGCTCTTCCAGGGCCACTCGCGCCAGGACGCCTACGCCGCGGTCGAGCTGGGCGACGACGCGCTGGCCGCGCGGGCGTGGCGGCAGTTCTACAACAGCGCCGACACGTGGGACTACAAGGAGTCGACGGACTGGTCCACGAAGAAGGTCGAGGGGCCGGTCGGCCTGGTCGCCGGAAGTGAGGCGTCGTGGGTGTCGACCAACACGACGGCGCTGTACGGGTTGGCCGCGATCCAGAATCTGGCGCTGATCGGCGACAAGATGCCGTGACGCATCCGTCAGGGGCGGGGGAGCGACCGCGGGCCCGCCGGGGCCGGCCGTGCGGTCACTCCCCGCCCCTGACGGGGCTGCCCCCGACGGGCGCCCCGTCAGCGCATCTTTTCCAGAATCTCTCGGACGCGGCGGGCGTCTCGCAGGCGTTGTTCGTACGTGGCGCCCAGCGCGAGCAGCAGCAGACCGGCGAGTGCGGGAGGCGCCCAGCGCGGTACCGCGCCCATGGCCTGGGCGATGTACGGGGCGAGTTCGTGCAGCGCGACCAGGACGAGCGTGCCGCCACCGAGGACGAGCGGTGCCCGGAGGCGGTGCCGGACGCCGACGAGGGTGACGGCGAGCGCCGCGGCGCCCAGCAGCAGGGGGCGCGGCCAGTCCGCGTCACCCCACACCGCCAGGAGACTCGGCACGAGCGTCACCGACAGGCCGGGCCCGTACGCGATCCAGGACGAGGCCTGCGCGTCACGGCTCCGGCGGAGGTACCCGACGAGCAGCGCGGGCACGGTCACCGGCAGCGTGTACGCCTCCGGGGAGCCGACCTCCCAGGCGCCCAGCCGGACCCAGGCGGCCAGCACGAACAGTACGGCCGCGGCATGGCCGACCCGCCTGCGGTCCGGGCGTACGGCCGTGCCCGCGGCGATCACGCCGCACAGGGACAGGACGAGGGCGAGCGTGGGCGGTTCGCCGAGTGCGAGGACGATCGCCGCCGGCCCCGCGACGGCTCCCGTGATCTCGACGGACGCCTTCAGCGTGGCGTCACCGAGCCGGGGCGCCAGCACCGCGGCCGCGGCGGGCACCACCAGGACGAGCAGCCCGATGTGATGCGGCTGCCAGTCGAGAGACGCGCCGGTGGCACAGGCGAGCGCGGTGGCGTACGCCAGGGAGGCGGCAGCGCAGACGGCCCGGAACCTCTCCTGCCCACGCCGGGCGGCGGCCGTCGCGAACAGGACCGTCAGGCTCCCGAGGACGGCGAGTGTGGCGGCCTCGGCGGCGAGGGAGAGGGCGACGAGGTGGAGTGAGCCGAGCAGGGCCAGACAGAGCGCGGTCGTGGCCAGGGGCGACAGCCGACCTGCGGTAGGGGAGGGGAGTGGCGAGGGCCGGTCGTTCGTCGGACTCGTGTACGCCGCCGCTGCCAGCGCCGCCACCGTGGTCACTCCCAGCGCCGACAAGGTGGCCGGGTAGGGGAGTTCCAACGTGGCGGGCAGGACGAGGGCGGTGGCCCAGGCCAGGGCCAGTGCCCCGCCCAGGGCGCGGGACCGGTGCGGGCCGCCTCGCAACGCCAGGGCCAGGACGACCGCGACCGCGGCCAGTACCAGCGCGGCCGTCTCCATGCCGGGTGGCCAGGGCGCGGAGACCGTCACCGCGTCACGGGCGTCCGACGGCGCACCGGACCACACCCGCCCCGCCCAGCCGGCCGGGCCGAGAAGCACCAGGCCGAGCAGGGGCAGGGTCCACGCCACGGCGAGGGCCTGCACCGTCACGGAGGCCCACCCCAGACCACTGCGTACGGTCCCGGGCAGCCAGGCGCCCCGTACGGCAGGCAGCGCGATCGCGCAGGCCAGGCAGGCCGGGACCGTCCACACGTCGGGCAGTACCGAGTGCAGCGCGCCACCCGCCGCGGCGACGGCGATCAGACCGCCGGCCGACGCCAGAGAGAGCGCGGCCCGCGCGGCGGGGGCACGCCATGCCGCCCCCAGCGCGATCGCCGCGGCGAGGGCGAGGAGCGCCGCCGCACGGGTGGCGGCGCTCGGACCGGTGGCCCCCCACGAGAGGAGACCGGCCGACAGGGCGCCCCAGGCGCCCGCCCCGTACGCGCCGACTGCGGCCACGACCCGTACGGACCGCACGGACACCGAGAGCGCGACGGCCGTGTCGAACGAGGCCGTCGCCAGCATCGCTGCTGTGATCGTGTAGTCGCCCGCGTCGGCCGCGAGCACCCAGAGCAGCAGCGGGAGTTGAGCGGCCGCCATGGCCGCCGGGAGCGGTGGGCGCAGGTCACCGAGGACGCGTCCGTACGCCGTCCACAGCGCGGCCAGGAGGGCGGATGCCGCCGCCGCGTAGCCGGTGCCGTCCACCCCGGAGAGGGCGGCCTCGTGCAGGGCGTAGGCGTCGAGCACCGTCAGTGCGAGACCGAGACCCGCCACCGACTCCGCCGTCGAGCGGAGCCCGCGCTTCAGCAGCGGCACGGGCGCGGCGAGCGCGGCCACCGTGACCGCGCCGAGGACCGCCGCCCGCCCGGCGATGCCCATGTCCCCCCAGCTCACCAGTGTGAACGCGATCGCCGCGACGGTCAGCAGGACGCCGCCCAGTACGAGCAGCACGTTCTGCACACCGGGGGCCGAGGCCTCCTCCCGTCGGGGGCGGGGCGTGTGGGCGGGCCAGATGACAGGGACCTGGGCCGGGGTCGCCTGGGACCCGGCCGACCGAAGCACATCGAGCAGCCAGGCCCTGCGGGCCAGCAACTGGGCCTTACGGGCGTCCAGTTGCAGCAGCTCGTGGTCGAGGATCCGCAACTCCTCAGCCGGTGGCGGAATGTTCGTCATGTCCCGGAGTGTGGTCCTGGTCACGCCGCAGGACATGAGCGAACGTACTCAGGACGTACTCAGATCCTCCGTGGGGCATCCGTGGGTCATCCTTGGATTCATGGGCCGTCCGTGGGCTGTCCGTGAGGCAGGGGGGCTTCTTGCCGCGGGCGGGCAGACTCGGACCATGAAGCGCATGGACTGGACGCACTACCGCTTCCGCAGCCTGTGGAGCCTTGCCGCCCCGCTCGACGACGTCTACGGCGCGCTGGCCGACGCCGAACGTTATCCGCGTTGGTGGCCGCAGGTGCGCGAGGTGACACCCGTCGACGAGCTCAGCGGCGTCGTCCGTATCCGCTCGGTGCTGCCGTACGACCTGGTGTTCACCGCCCGGGAAGTGCGCCGCGACCGGGCCGCCGGAATCCTGGAGATCACGATGACGGGTGACGTCGACGGCTGGGCGCGGTGGACCCTCGCCCCCGAAGGACCGGGCACACGCGCCCGCTACGACCAGGAGGTCCAGGTGACCAAGCCCCTGCTGCGGCGGCTCGCCGTACCGGGACGGCTCGTCTTCCGCGCCAACCACGCGCTGATGATGCGGGCGGGACGGCGGGGGCTGGCCGGCCACCTTCGCGAAACCGGGAACCGGGAAGCGGGAAGCGGGGGCCGTGAAGCGGTTTGAAGGAAACGCACGGGGGCCTGTATTGTTCGGTGCGTTCCCGGGCGATTAGCTCAGTGGGAGAGCGCTTCGTTCACACCGAAGAGGTCACTGGTTCGAACCCAGTATCGCCCACCGGGAAAGGCCGGTCCGTCACAGACGGACCGGCTTTTTGTATCGCCCGTGACCCCATGGCTCCGTGGCCTTGTCCTCAGGCCGCCGCCGCCCGGAGTTCGGGCCGCATGGGCCAGGACGGATCGACCGCCTCCTCCACACCGCTGCGGGCGAACCACGCCTGGAGGCCGCGGGCCTGCGCGGCGTGCCAGGCGGTCTGCAGCGTGTGCAGTTCGGCCGGCGAGAGCCGCTCCAGGCGGAGCGCGAAACGACGCCCGACCGCCCGTACGACCTCCAGGGACGCCAGTGCGTCGGCCGCCGCGTCATGGGCCTCCTGCAGCTCCACTTCGTAGTGCGCGCACAGGTCCGTGAGCGTACGGCGGCCCTTGCGGTAGCGGTCCAGGTGTTTGTCGAGGACCCGCGGATCGAGGACGCGCAGGGGCACGGACTCGAACCAGCGGTCCAGCGACGATGCCCGGTGCCTGCGCAGCTCCCGGTCCAGGAGCGTCAGATCGAAGGGCGCGTTCATCACCACGAGCGGCCGTCCCGCCGCGCTCTGTTCGGCCAGTTCCCTGACTATCTCGTCCATCACCGGCGACGGCCAGCGGCCGTTGCACCGCAGGTGCTCATCCGTCAGACCGTGGATCCCGGTGGCTTCCTGGGGCACCGGGACTCCCGGATTCACCAGCCAGCGGCGCACTCGCGGGCGGCTGCCGGGAGCGTCCTGGACGACTACGGCGGCCGACACGATCCGGTCGTTCTCCACGTCGACACCGGTCGTCTCGGTGTCGAACGCGGTCAGGGGTCCTTCGTACCAGCACGTCATACGCACACGCCTCCTCGTTCACGTTCGGCAGTTGACGCGCCGTCCCCTGCCCTTTTTGTGATACCCGGGCTGTTTGCGCTGTACGCCGAAAGGAGACAACAGAGGTACGAGTCTTTGCAGTTCAGCGACTCGTCGCAGGAATTCACCGGATTCGGAAGGCTGTTGGACATGGCGCTCGCGCAGCCCGAGCAGGGCGGGCTGCTGCCCCGGCGGACGGCACCGCATCGCGGCTCACTGGCCACCACGGCATGCATGGAGACACTGCAGGTCGGTTATCTGCACGCGGTGGCGGCCGCCTCGGGCTGCTCCCTGTCCCAGCCCTTTCCGGACAACGGCATCGACTGGCACGTCAGCCACAGCGCCCCCGGGCACACGGTCGACGACGAAGTCACCATCAAGGTGCAGCTCAAGTGCACGTACCAGATCCCGCCGAACCCGCCGGGCTCCGCCTTCTCCTTCACGCTCGACAACGCCCACCTGGAGAAGCTGGCCCGGACCCCGGTCTCGGTGCACAAAATACTGGTCGTGATGCTCGTGCCCAGGTCACAGGACGACTGGCTGCGTGCCGGCCACGACCGCCTCGACCTGCGCCACTGCTGCTACTGGATCAACCTCGCCGGACACCGGATCACCGGCCGGCGCAGGACCACCGTGCGGATACCGACCTCCCGCGTCTTCGACGACCGGGCGCTCTGCGAGATCATGACGCGGGTCGGTACGGGAGGCAGACCGTGACGCACCGCCCCATCGACGAGCCCCTACGCTCCGTCAGGCCTCACCCCGTCGAGCCGCCGGGCCTGTGGGAACAGCCTCCCCGGCCCGAGCAGGTGGACCCGGCCGTCCTCGGCGCGCTCCTTCACCGGCACGGCTGGCAGCGCCGCGGCGGAGCGCCCGGACGGTACGGCCGCTGGACCCCACCCGGGCCCGGCGGCTCCGGCACCAGCCTGCTCGTGCCGGAGAGCCGGGCCTTCCCCGACAGTGAGGACCTCCTCGGGGAGGCCCTCGTCGCGCTGTTCCGCAGCGGGTCGCCCTCCGCCCGTGACGTGCTGGTCGGACTCGCCGTGCCCAGCGACGAGATCCGCTGGTGGCGCGATGTGCCGACGGGCCCTGTCGGCGTCTCGCCGTGGACCGTCGAGGAGCAGTTGCGCACGGCGGCGCGGCAGATGCTGCTCGCGGGCGCCCTCGCCGCACGCGCGCGTGCGGGCTACTACGGCGCCCGGCACCGCAGGCCCGCCGCCGCGGCCCTGGAGAACGTGCTCGTCGGAGCCGCTCCCGGCGGCCGTCAGCTCACCGCCTTCGTGCCGGTCGCCACCGGCCGACCGCTCGCTGTCCGGTTCCACCACGCGTTGTACGCGGCCCGGGAAGCGATCGACTACCAGCGCGCCACCGGTGGCATGGACGCTTTCGACGGTGCGGTCGAGGCGGGAGTGAGCCATGAACTCACCGAGGCGCTCGTGGCGCTGGTCAGGGGTACGGAAGGGGCCAGGATCGCCGTCGAGTGGGCGCCCGCCGCCGGGATTCCCGAAGGGTGCGCGGCGCTTGCGGAACCCGTCGAGTTCTCGCCCGGAGATCTGCCCGCGCTGCGTGCGGCGGGAGCCCGCTATCTGCGCGAGGAGCCGCCCGTGCCCGTGCGCGTCACCGGAACCGTGGTGCGGATGCGCAGGTCCGGGCCACGCGGCGAGGGAAGCGTACGGCTGAGGGTCATCGCGGGAGCCGAGGTGCCGCACATCCGGATGACCCTCGACGAGGAGGCCTACCGGATCGCGGGGCACGCCCATCTGGTCGGGCTGCCGGTGCGGGTGCACGGGCGCCTGGAGAGCCGCGGCGGATTCCGGCGGCTGACCGGGGCGGCCGGGGTGACACCCGTACAGGTCGACGAGGCGGAGCGGGACCGGCTGATGAAGTCGCTGCAGGAGACCGCCGAGATCGCGGCCTTCGTCGAGGAGGCGTGCGGCGGGGACTGAGGACGACTGTTTCGCGAGGGGTGCCCAGGGCTCGGTAGTATCGCGAGCAGCATGGCAGCGCCATGCTGCTCGCGTTACCCCCTCAGTCAGGAGAGTCCGGTGTCAGACGTCCGTGTGGTCATCCAACGCGATTCCGAGCGGGAAGAGCGCGTGGTGACGACGGGCACTACGGCGGCCGAGCTCTTCACCGGTGAGCGCACCATCATCGCGGCCCGGGTGGCCGGTGAGCTGAAGGACCTCGCGTACGAGGTGCAGGACGGCGAGACCGTGGAGGCCGTGGAGATCTCCTCCGCGGACGGCCTCGACATCCTGCGCCACTCCACCGCGCACGTGATGGCACAGGCCGTGCAGGAGCTGTTCCCCGAGGCCAAGCTGGGCATCGGCCCGCCGGTCAAGGACGGCTTCTACTACGACTTCGACGTGGCGAGGCCGTTCACGCCCGAGGACCTCAAGGCCGTCGAGAAGAAGATGCAGGAGATCCAGAAGCGCGGCCAGCGGTTCTCCCGCCGCGTGGTCACCGACGAGGCCGCCCGCGAGGAGCTGGCGTCGGAGCCGTACAAGCTGGAGCTCATCGGCATCAAGGGTTCCGCCTCCTCGGACGACGGCGCGGACGTCGAGGTGGGCGGCGGCGAGCTGACCATCTACGACAACCTCGACGCCAAGACCGGCGACCTGTGCTGGAAGGACCTCTGCCGTGGTCCCCACCTGCCCACCACCCGTAACATCCCGGCGTTCAAGCTGATGCGCAACGCCGCCGCGTACTGGCGGGGCAGCGAGAAGAACCCGATGCTCCAGCGCATCTACGGCACCGCCTGGCCGACCAAGGACGAGCTGAAGGCGCACCTCGACTTCCTCGCCGAGGCCGAGAAGCGCGACCACCGCAAGCTGGGCAGCGAGCTGGACCTGTTCTCCATCCCGGAGCAGATCGGCTCCGGCCTGGCCGTCTTCCACCCCAAGGGCGGCGTCGTCCGCCGGGTCATGGAGGACTACTCGCGCCGCCGGCACGAGGAGGAGGGCTACGAGTTCGTCTACACCCCGCATGCCACCAAGGGGAAGCTCTTCGAGACCTCGGGCCACCTGGACTGGTACGCCGACGGCATGTACCCGCCCATGCAGCTCGACGAGGGCGTGGACTACTACCTCAAGCCCATGAACTGCCCGATGCACAACCTGATCTTCGACGCGCGCGGCCGGTCCTACCGTGAACTGCCGCTGCGGCTCTTCGAGTTCGGAACCGTGTACCGGTACGAGAAGTCGGGCGTCGTGCACGGCCTGACCCGGGCCCGCGGGTTCACGCAGGACGACGCGCACATCTACTGCACCAAGGAGCAGATGGCGGAGGAGCTCGACAAGACGCTCACCTTCGTCCTCGGCCTGCTGCGGGACTACGGTCTGACCGACTTCTACCTGGAGCTGTCCACCAAGGACCCGGAGAAGTTCGTCGGCTCGGACGAGGTGTGGGAGGAGGCCACCGAGACGCTGCGGCAGGTGGCCGAGAAGCAGGGCCTCCCGCTCGTCCCGGACCCGGGCGGCGCCGCCTTCTACGGCCCGAAGATCTCCGTCCAGACCAAGGACGCGATCGGCCGGACCTGGCAGATGTCGACCGTGCAGCTCGACTTCAACCTGCCGGAGCGGTTCGACCTGGAGTACACCAGCCCCGACGGCTCCAAGCAGCGGCCGGTCATGATCCACCGTGCGCTGTTCGGCTCGATCGAGCGTTTCTTCGCGGTCCTGCTCGAGCACTACGCGGGTGCGTTCCCGGCGTGGCTCGCGCCCGTCCAGGCGGTCGGCATCCCGATCGGCGACGCGCACATCGACTATCTGCACAAGTTCGCCGCCGAGGCGAAGAAGAAGGGGCTGCGGGTCGAGGTCGACTCGTCCTCCGACCGTATGCAGAAGAAGATCCGCAACGCGCAGAAGCAGAAGGTGCCCTTCATGGTCATCGCGGGCGACGAGGACATGGCGGCCGGCGCCGTCTCCTTCCGCTACCGCGACGGCTCCCAGGAGAACGGCATCCCGCTCGACGAGGCCATCGCGAAGATCGCGAAGGTCGTCGAGGAGCGGTCGCAGATCTGATGCGCCTGAAGGCCCCCGGGAAGCTCAGCTCCCCGGGGGCCTTTTGCTCCCCGGGGACCGTCATCCCTTGGCTCGACCCGGCGACATGCCGCGAGCGGGCGAAGCCATATGCTGCATCACATGACGAGTGAGCCGGAGCAGCAGATCGGAGTCGGCACACAGGACGCGTTCCAGCGCCTGTGGACGCCCCACCGGATGGCGTACATCCAGGGTGAGAACAAGCCCACCGGCCCCGGGGCCGACGACGGCTGCCCCTTCTGCTCGATTCCGGCGAAATCCGACGAGGACGGCCTCGTCATCAAGCGCGGCGAGCAGGTCTACGCGGTGCTCAACCTGTACCCGTACAACGGCGGCCACCTGATGGTCGTGCCCTACCGGCATGTCGCGGACTACACCGATCTGACCGTCACGGAGACCGCCGAGCTCGGTGAGCTGACCAAGCAGGCGATGACCGCGCTGCGGACCGCCTCCGGCGCGCACGGCTTCAACATCGGTATGAACCAGGGCTCGGTCGCGGGGGCCGGTATCGCCGCCCACCTCCACCAGCATCTCGTGCCCCGATGGGGCGGCGACACGAACTTCATGCCGGTGGTCGGGCACACCAGGGTGCTGCCGCAACTCCTCGCGGACACGCGGAAGATGCTCGCGGAGGCCTGGCCCTCGGCCTGAGCCCATGGAGTGTCCGCCGCGCGGCGGTGTGTCCGCGCGGCGTGGACGTCTACGCGTCGTACAGGTCCGCCTTCCTGGGGGAGACATCCTGGACGGCCGTGCTGAGGGACGACGAGCGGCTGCCGAACTTCTCGGTGTCCACGCCGTTGTCGTTCAGCACGCGGATCGCGGCCGCGTGCACCACGCGCAGCACGGGCGTCGCGGCGCGCAGGGCGTCGTCGGCCATGAAGCGGTGCCGCCAGGGCTTGGCAGCCCACGCGTGGCGCAGGCCGAAGGGCTCGGGCAGGGTCAGCTTGCCGCCGAGCCAGTCCAGGATCGGCGGATACCAGGTGAACGGGGCGCGCACCGCGAGCCGTACGACCTCGTCGGCGTCGATCAGCGGCAGCTTCTGTGTCTTGGTCTCCCAGAACCTGACGGTCTTCGCGACGGTCTTCGTCTTGGCGGCGGGCCCGCTGGTGAAGAGCGAGTGCACGGGCCCGAGAGCATGCCCCGTGACCTCGATACGCAGCGTCTCGTGCAGCACGGTCACGGTGATCAGCATGGTGATGATCAGCTGGCCGTCCCAGAGCGTCCACTGGACCCCGAGGTAGTGGCGGTCGCCGCTGCCGAACTGCTGCTTGTTGCAGATCTCCTGTATTTTGTGCGCCTTGACCTGGTACGCGTCCACATCGGTGCCGCCCGGGCGGGAGACCGAGCCGGCGTTCTCGTTGATCGGCGTGACCACCCAGTGCTTTATCAAGGGGGCCGGGAAACCGCCGGTGTTGAGCGGACCGCGCTCCAGCATGCGCAGCTGGTCGTGGATCGACCGGATGACGTCCCAGCTGCGGAACGGATGGATCTCCTTGGTGGGATCGGCCGACACCAGGTCCTCGGCGAGCTGCCAGCTGCCCCAGCGCGTGCCCATACCCAGTATTCCCTTGGGGCCCGCGTAGAAGACCGCGTTGGACTGCTGCTCGGCGCTGAGCCGGGCCAGGCCCTGGCGCAGCGTCTCGGCCGCCGTCTCGCCGGGGCTGCCGGGCACCGCCTCGGGGATCTTGGCGCCGATGCCGCCGCCCGCCAGCAGGCTGCTCCAGCGATCCCGAAGATCATGCGCGGTGCGCTCGCAGATCTGCTTCGCCCAGACCCAGCCGAGGACGGGTGCGACGATCGCCCCACGCGCGTACCAGGCCCAGAAGCCGGTGAACGGCATCTTCACCAGGAAGAGGACCGCCAGGGCGCCCACCCCGACCAGGATCGTGGTGGCGAGGGCGCCGGCCCGCTTGTCCTCGGCCTTGGCGACCGACCTGCGGATCTGGAAGACCAGCAGCCAGACGAGCAGACCCGGCAGGAAGATCAGGCCGGTCAGCACCATCACGGCCGTCAGCCAGCTGTCCCGCTCCTTGCGGATGCGGTTCGCCGCCAGGCAGTGCTCCACGACCACCTGCGGTTCCGTACCGAAGGACTGGATGAGCGGGCTGCGGCCGCCGCCCAGCATCCGTACCTGCACGGCTCGGGAGAACGCCTCGCCCAGATTCGGCTTGAAGATCGACGCCCATTTGCGGCCCGGCGAGACACTCGACTTGTGCCACTCACTGTTGGCGTCGAGGATCACTTCGACGGGACTGTCCCGGTAGGCCGCGGAGGCCAGCGCGAACGTCGCCGCCGTCTGTCCCGCGGAACCCGAGAGCGGAACCTGTGCCCCGGGCCTGAAATCGAATCCGTCGTCCGCCATTGCCGCCCCCCATCGCCGTGCCCCGCTGCTGCGGCTCTTCCCGACTTCGGTGCCCCGCACACCTGTTGATCAGGTCATCGTCTTGATCAGTTTCCCAGAGTATCGGCAGGGACCGACAATCGTCGGCGGACGGCCACAGCCGTCCGCCGGTCCGAAGGGGGCGTCAATCAGGGATTGCCCTGCGCCTGTTCGCGAATCCTGTCGGTCAACTGCGGTGGCATCGGCTCGTGTCGGGCGTAGGTCCGGTTGAAACGTGCGGTGCCGTGCGAGACGGAGCGCAGATCGACCGCGTACCGCCCGATCTCGATCTCGGGCACCTCGGCCCGTACGAGGGTTCGGCCGCCGGCCGCCTGCTCGGTGCCGACCACCCGTCCGCGCCGGCCCGACAGGTCACTCATCACGGGTCCCACGTACGCGTCGCCCACCAGGACGGTCACTTCGGCGACCGGCTCCAGGAGGTGGATCCGCGCGTCGGCCGCGGCCTCCCGCAGCGCCAGTCCGCCGGCGGTCTGGAACGCCGCGTCCGACGAGTCCACGGAGTGCGCCTTGCCGTCGAGCAGCGTGATCCGCACGTCGATGAGGGGGTAGCCCGCGGTCACACCCCTGGCGGCCTGGGCGCGCACGCCCTTCTCCACGGATGGGATGAACTGTCGGGGCACGGCCCCGCCCACCACCTTGTCGACGAACTCGATGCCGGAGCCGCCGGGCAGCGGCTCCACCTCGATCTCGCAGATCGCGTACTGCCCGTGTCCGCCCGACTGCTTCACATGGCGCCCGCGTCCCGCCGACCTGGCGGCGAACGTCTCCCGGAGGGACACCTTGTGCGGTATGACATCGACCTGGACGCCGTACCGGTTGCGCAGCCGTTCCAGGGCGACGTCCGCGTGGGCCTCGCCCAGGCACCAGAGCACGAGCTGGTGGGTGTCCTGGTTCTGTTCCAGGCGCATCGTCGGGTCCTCGGCGACGAGCCGGCCCAGGCCCTGCGAGAGCTTGTCCTCGTCGGCGTTGCTGTGCGCCTGGATGGCGAGTGGCAGCAGCGGGTCGGGCATCTCCCACGGCTCCATGAGGAGCGGTTCGTCCTTGGCGGAGAGCGTGTCACCGGTCTCGGCCCGGTTCAGCTTGGCCACGCAGGCCAGATCGCCCGCGATCGCGTGGGTGAGGACGCGTTGCTGTTTGCCGAAGGGAGCGGAGAGGGCGCCGATGCGTTCGTCCGCCTCGTGGAGGGCACGGGCCTCGTGGCCGCGGTCGGCCAGCCCGTGCCCGGAGACGTGCACCGTCTCGTCGGGGCGCAGCGTCCCGGAGAACACCCGCACCAACGAGACCCGGCCCACGTACGGGTCGGAGGCGGTCTTCACCACCTCGGCGACCAGCGGCCCGTTCGGGTCGCAGGCCTTGACCAGGCGGGCCCGGCCGTCCGGGGTGGTGACCGCCGGGGCCTCGCGCTCCAGCGGGGTCGGGAAGCCGCCCGTGATCAGTTCGAGCAGCTCCACCGTGCCCAGCCCCTGACGGGCGCCCTCGGCGGCGGGCGCGGCGGCCAGCACCGGGTGGAAGACCCCGCGCGCGACGGCCCGCTCCAGGTCCCGCACGAGTGTGCTGACATCGATCTCCTCGCCGCCGAGATAGCGGTCCATGAGGGTCTCGTCCTCGCTCTCCGAGATGATCCCTTCGATCAGCCGGTTGCGGGCCGTCTCGATGAGCGGCAACTGCTCGGGGCCGGGCTCGGACTCCTTGCGCTCCCCGGAGGCGTAGTCGAACAGCCGCTGCGAGAGCAGGCCGATCAGTCCCGTCACCGCCGTGTGTCCGTCGGGTCCCTGGGGCCCGTGCAACGGCAGGTACAGCGGCAGTACGGCGTCGGGGTCGTCCGCGCCGAAGGCCTCCGCGCAGATCCGTGTCATGTCGTCGAAGTCGGCCCGGGCCGACTCCAGGTGCGTCACCACGATGGCCCGCGGCATGCCGACCGCCGCGCACTCCTCCCACACCATGCGCGTCGAGCCGTCCACCCAGTCGGAGGCCGAGACGACGAAAAGGGCCGCGTCCGCCGCTCGCAGACCGGCCCTCAGCTCGCCGACGAAATCGGCGTATCCGGGAGTGTCCAGAACATTTACCTTGTACCCGTCCCAGTCGATGGGGACCAGGGAGAGCTGCACCGAGCGCTGCTGCCGGTGCTCGATCTCGTCGTAGTCGGATATCGTGCCGCCGTCCTCCACGCGGCCCGCCCTGTTCACCGCTCCCGCCGTCAGCGCGAGAGCCTCCACCAGAGTTGTCTTGCCCGATCCGCTGTGGCCGACCAGCACCACATTCCGTACGGACGCGGGGTGGTCGGCCGCCGTAGCCCTGCCGGCGGCTCCGGGGTGTGCGTTCGCCTTGTCGCCCATGGCCTTGCCTCCCGTACACGGTGAGGTCACTGTGGGCGCGGGCAGGCGGATCCGCGTATGGCGGCTCCGGTGACGCCCGCGGTGTCATCGAGCTTTGCACTCGTGTCACGGTGCGTCCATACACCGGACGCGATCGTGCGCCCCGCCCGGATGCAGGCCGTCGCGATCACGCGCGTCGGCCGGATGTCACCAGGACGTGACCCGGGGCGCGGGTGCCCGACCGTCGCACACGCGCACGCGTGACTACGATGGGCCAGCCGGTGGCCAGCAGGGGCCGCCCGGCCACACCGACCCTCGGGAAGGCCATGCTGAACAAGTACGCGCGTGCATTCTTCACGCGTGTCCTCACGCCGTTCGCCGCGTTTCTCATCCGCCGGGGGGTGAGCCCCGACACGGTCACGATCCTGGGCACGGTCGGAGTGATGGCGGGAGCGCTGGTCTTCTTCCCCCGGGGAGAGCTCTTCTGGGGCACGATCGTCATCACGCTCTTCGTGTTCTCGGACATGGTCGACGGCAACATGGCACGCCAGCTGGGCCGCTCCAGCCGCTGGGGCGCCTTCCTCGACTCGACGCTCGACCGGGTCGCCGACAGCGCGATCTTCGGCGGCTTCGCTCTCTGGTACGCGGGCGGCGGCGACAACATCGTCCTGTGCGCCGTCTCGATCTTCTGCCTGGCCAGCGGTCAGGTGGTGTCGTACACCAAGGCCAGGGGCGAGTCGATCGGCCTGCCCGTCGCCGTCAACGGCCTCGTCGAGCGGGCCGAACGGCTGGTGATCTCGCTGGTCGCGGCCGGTCTGGCGGGCTTCCACAAGACGTTCGGTGTGCCCGGTATCGAGATCCTGCTGCCCATCGCGCTGTGGGTCGTCGCCGTCGGCAGTGTCGTCACGCTGGTCCAGCGCGTCGTCACGGTGCGCCGTGAGGCCGCCGAAGCCGACGCGGCGGACGCCGCCCCGCCGGAGAACACGCCGGAGAACACCTCCCGGAGCAGTGAGGCCACCTCGTGAGCGGTCTGCGGGACCAGCTGACGTACGGGGCGTACGCGGCGGGCTGGGGAGCCGTCAAGAAGCTCCCCGAGCCGGTGGCCGTGCGCCTCGGCCGAACCATCGCCGACATCGCCTGGAAGCGGCGCGGCAAGGGCGTACGCCGCCTCGAATCGAACTACGCGCGCGTGCTGCCCGACGCGTCCCCGGAGCGGCTCGCGGAGCTGTCCCGCGCGGGCATGCGCTCGTACCTGCGCTACTGGATGGAGTCCTTCCGGCTGCCCGCCTGGAGCAAGGACCGCATCAGGGGCGGTTTCGAACCGAAGGACCTCCACCATCTGACCGATGGGCTCGCGGCGGGCAAAGGCGTCATCCTCGCGCTGCCGCACCTGGGCAACTGGGACCTCGCGGGCGCGTGGGTCACCACCGAACTCCGGACGCCGTTCACGACGGTCGCCGAGCGACTCAAGCCGGAGAAGCTGTACGACCGGTTCGTGGCGTACCGGGAAGGCCTCGGCATGGAGGTGCTGCCGCACAGTGGCGGCACCGCGTTCGGCACGCTGGCCCGGCGGCTGCGCGACGGCGGCCTGGTCTGCCTGGTCGCCGAGCGCGACCTGTCCGCCTCCGGGGTCGAGGTCACCTTCTTCGGGGACGCGACCCGGATGCCCGCGGGCCCGGCCCTGCTCGCCCAGCAGACGGGCGCTCTGCTGCTGCCGGTGACACTCTGGTACGACGACTCGCCCGTGATGCGCGGCCGGATCCATCCCCCTGTCGACGTCCCCGAGTCAGGTACCCGGGCCGAGAAGACGTCTGCCATGGTGCAGGCGCTGGCCGATGCCTTCGCCACGGGGATCGCCGACCATCCGGAGGACTGGCACATGCTGCAACGTCTGTGGCTCGCCGACCTGGAGCCCCGCCCCGGTCCGTCCGGCGCGGAGTCCACTGCCGCGGAGTCCGCTGTTGTGGAGCCGTCCGGCGGGGAGTCCCCGTCCGGAGCGCGCGAGGGACAGGTCCGGCCCGGGGAGCGGCGTTGAGAATCGGCATCGTCTGCCCGTACTCCTGGGACGTCCCCGGGGGAGTCCAGTTCCACATCCGCGACCTCGCGGACCACCTCATCGCGCTCGGGCACCACGTGTCCGTCCTCGCTCCCGCCGACGACGAGACACCGCTCCCGCCGTACGTCGTCTCGGCGGGCCGTGCCGTGCCGGTGCCGTACAACGGCTCGGTCGCGCGTCTCAACTTCGGGTTCCTGTCGGCCGCGCGGGTACGCCGCTGGCTGCACGACGGCACGTTCGACGTGATCCACATCCACGAGCCCGCCTCGCCCTCCCTCGGCCTGCTGGCCTGCTGGGCGGCGCAGGGACCGATCGTCGCCACCTTCCACACGTCGAACCCGCGGTCCCGGGCGATGATCGCCGCGTATCCGATTCTGCAGCCCGCCCTGGAGAAGATCAGCGCGCGGATCGCGGTGAGCGAGTACGCCCGGCGCACGCTCGTCGAGCATCTGGGCGGTGACGCCGTGGTCATCCCGAACGGCGTCGACGTGGACTTCTTCGCGAAGGTCGAACCCAAGCCCGAGTGGCAGGGCGGGACGATCGGCTTCGTGGGCCGTATCGACGAGCCCCGCAAGGGCCTGCCGGTCCTCATGAAGGCACTGCCGAAGATCCTCGCCGAGCGGCCGGGGACACGGCTCCTGGTCGCCGGACGCGGTGACGAGAAGGAAGCCGTCGAGAAGCTTCCCGCGGAGCTGCGGTCACGCGTCGAGTTCCTCGGCATGGTCAGCGACGAGGACAAGGCGCGGTTGCTGCGCAGCGTGGACGTGTACGTCGCGCCCAACACCGGCGGCGAGAGTTTCGGGATCATCCTGGTCGAGGCCATGTCGGCGGGCGCGCCCGTGCTCGCCTCCGACCTGGACGCGTTCGCCCAGGTCCTCGACCAGGGCGCGGCGGGCAAGCTGTTCGCCAACGGGGACGCGGACGCGCTGGCTCTCGCGGCGGTAGGGCTCCTCGGTGATCCGGGGCGCCGCGCGGAGCTCCGCGCGCGGGGGAGCGCGCACGTACGGCGCTTCGACTGGTCGACGGTCGGGGCGGACATCCTGTCCGTGTACGAGACGGTCACCGACGGCGCCGCGGCGGTGGCCGCCGCCGAACCGGCGGAGCCGGGGGGACTGCTGGCACGCTTTGGACTGGCCCGGGACTGAGAGGGCGCTGCGCGGCTGGGCCGGGGTGGCGGGCTGCTGCCGCCCGGGTCCGTGTCTCGGGTGGATGACGTCGGCTGCGGGCATCTGGGGGCTGGTCGCGCAGTTCCCCGCGCCCCTGACGGGCGGGGCTGCGCCCCTGCCCTTCAGCCCGTCCGGCGTTTGAGGACGAGGCCGTTCAGGCCGATGCGGGGGTCTGGGGGCGGCAGCCCCCGGGGGCGGACGCCGTACCGGGGGCGACGCCGCGTCAGACGGCGGCGGCCGCACCGGTAGCGTGTGCGCCCGTGACCTCCACACTGATCTGGATCGTGGTCGCCCTCGTGGCGATCGGCCTCTACCTGAGCTGGACCGCGGGCCGTCTCGACCGGCTGCACTCGCGGATCGACGCCGCGCGCGCCGCGCTCGACGCACAGCTCCTCCGGCGCGCCTCGGTGGCACAGGAACTGGCCACCGCCGGAGTGCTCGACCCGGCCGCGTCGATGGTGCTCTACGAGGCGGCACACGCGGCCCGGCAGGCCGAGGAGGACCACAGAGAGGTAGCCGAGAGCGACCTCAGCCAGGCGCTGCGGGCCGTCTTCGGAGAGACCGAACAGGTCGAGGCGGTGCAGGCGGCCCCGGGCGGCGAGGACGCGGCGCGCGAACTCGCCCAGGCGGTCCGCCGGGTGCCGATGGCCCGGCGCTTCCACAACGACGCCGTACGGGCGGCCCGCGCGCTGCGCCGCCACCGCACGGTGCGCTGGTTCCGGCTGGCCGGACACGCGCCGTTCTCCCTGGCCTTCGAGATGGACGACGAGCCGCCGACGGCTCTGGCGGACCGCCCCGGAACGTAGCCCGCGCGCGCGTGGTCCCCGTACAAGCCCCCTGACAGCTCCTCACGGCTCCGTACAGCTGCTGACAGCCAGCTGCTGACAGCCCTGACAGCCCTGACAGCCCTGACAGGCCGCTGATCAGGAGAAACGCGCACGGTGGCACGGAGAATGAGCCACCGCCTCCTCATTGGCCCTTGCTGTGGCCTGGTCCCCGGGCGTTTGCTCGGTGTCTGCAGAAACCCTCTTTCACCGAGTGAGGTCAACCCGTGTCCAGCACGCTCTCCCACCCCGTCCAGCCCACCGACACCCCGGCCACCGGCACCGCGCGCGTGAAGCGCGGCATGGCCGAGCAGCTCAAGGGCGGCGTGATCATGGACGTTGTCACGCCCGAGCAGGCGAAGATCGCCGAGGACGCGGGCGCCGTGGCCGTCATGGCCCTGGAGCGGGTCCCGGCCGACATCCGCAAGGACGGAGGCGTGGCGCGCATGTCCGACCCGGACATGATCGAGGGCATCATCGAGGCCGTCTCCATCCCGGTGATGGCCAAGTCGCGCATCGGCCACTTCGTGGAGGCCCAGGTGCTGCAGTCCCTCGGCGTCGACTACATCGACGAGTCCGAGGTCCTCACCCCCGCCGACGAGGTCAACCACTCCGACAAGTGGGCCTTCACGACCCCCTTCGTCTGTGGCGCCACCAACCTGGGCGAGGCCCTGCGCCGCATAGCCGAGGGCGCCGCCATGATCCGCTCCAAGGGCGAGGCCGGCACCGGCAACGTCGTCGAGGCCGTCCGCCACCTGCGCCAGATCAAGAACGAGATCGCCCGGCTGCGCGGCTACGACAACAACGAGCTGTACGCCGCCGCCAAGGAGCTGCGCGCCCCGTACGAGATCGTCAGGGAGGTCGCCGAGCTGGGCAAGCTCCCGGTCGTCCTCTTCTCCGCCGGTGGCGTCGCCACCCCCGCGGACGCCGCCCTGATGCGTCAGCTCGGTGCCGAGGGCGTCTTCGTAGGCTCGGGCATCTTCAAGTCCGGCGACCCGGCCAGGCGGGCCGCCGCCATCGTGAAGGCCACCACCTTCTACGACGACCCGAAGACCATCGCGGAGGCGTCCCGCGACCTGGGCGAGGCCATGGTCGGCATCAACTGCGACACCCTCCCCGAGTCCGAGCGGTACGCGAACCGCGGCTGGTGACCACCCGCTGCGAGCGCGTCACGTACACCCCTCTCCAGGGCACCACGTACACAAGGCAGGCATTCCGTAGATGAGCAACACCCCCGTCATAGGTGTTCTTGCCCTTCAGGGCGACGTACGGGAGCACCTCATCGCCCTCGCCGCGGCGGACGCCGTGGCCAGGCCGGTGCGGCGCCCCGAGGAACTCGCGGACGTGGACGGACTGGTCGTCCCCGGCGGCGAGTCCACCACCATCTCCAAACTGGCCGTCCTCTTCGGCCTGATGGAACCCCTCCGCGCGCGCGTGCGGGCCGGCCTGCCCGTCTACGGCACCTGCGCGGGCATGATCATGCTCGCCGACAAGATCCTCGACCCGCGCTCGGGCCAGGAGACCATCGGCGGCATCGACATGATCGTGCGCCGCAACGCCTTCGGACGGCAGAACGAATCCTTCGAGGCGAAGGTCGACGTGAAGGGCATCGAGGGCGATGCTGTGGAGGGCCTCTTCATCCGCGCCCCCTGGGTCGAGTCGGTGGGCGCGGAGGCCGAGGTGCTGGCGGAGTACGGCGGTCACATCGTCGCCGTACGTCAGGGCAACGCGCTCGCCACGTCGTTCCACCCGGAACTGACCGGCGACCACCGCGTGCACGGCCTTTTTGTCGACATGGTGCGCGCGGACCGGACATCGGAGTCCTTGTAGGATCTGGGGGTCCCCGGCTCTGCAAGTCCGGGGGGGTTCGTACGGGATGGGTTACGCGAAGGAGACAGGCAGATGTCCGGCCACTCTAAATGGGCTACGACGAAGCACAAGAAGGCCGTGATCGACGCCAAACGCGGCAAGCTCTTCGCGAAGCTGATCAAGAACATCGAGGTCGCGGCGCGCATGGGCGGCGTGGACCTGGACGGCAATCCGACGCTGTTCGACGCCGTACAGAAGGCCAAGAAGTCCTCGGTCCCGAACAAGAACATCGACTCCGCGGTCAAGCGCGGCGGCGGTCTCGAAGCCGGTGGCGCCGACTACGAGACGATCATGTACGAGGGTTACGGTCCGAGCGGTGTCGCGGTGCTCATCGAGTGCCTCACAGACAACCGCAACCGCGCCGCCTCGGACGTACGCGTCGCCATGACCCGCAACGGCGGCAACATGGCCGACCCGGGCTCCGTCTCGTACCTCTTCCACCGCAAGGGCGTCGTCATCGTCCCCAAGGGCGAGCTGTCCGAGGACGACATCCTGGGCGCCGTGCTCGACGCGGGTGCCGAGGAGGTCAACGACCTCGGTGAGTCCTTCGAGGTCCTCTCCGAGGCCACCGACCTGGTCGCGGTGCGCACCGCGCTCCAGGAAGCCGGCATCGACTACGACTCCGCCGACGCCAACTTCGTCCCGACCATGCAGGTCGAGCTGGACGAGGAGGGCGCCAGGAAGATCTTCAAGCTCATCGACGCCCTTGAGGACAGCGACGACGTGCAGAACGTCTTCGCCAACTTCGACGTGAGCGACGAGGTCATGGAGAAGGTCGACGCGTAACACCGCCGCGAGCGGCACCCGCTCAACGGGCCGACGGGACACGCCCGTCGGCCCGTCGCTCTGTCGGGGAGTCGCCGCCTGGCGTTGTCGGTGCCACCCGATAACCTGCACGAACCGGGGGACCTCCCAGCGGAGGCCGGGCGGGACCGAAGGAATCGAAGGAGGGGGCCGGGTGCGGGTACTGGGCGTTGACCCCGGGTTGACCCGGTGCGGTGTCGGTGTCGTCGAGGGCGTGGCGGGCCGGGCGCTCACCATGGTCGCCGTCGGTGTCGTCCGCACCTCCGCGGACTCGGGGTTGGGGCAGCGCCTCGTCGCCATCGAACAGGGCATCGAGCAGTGGCTCGACGAGCACCGGCCCGAATCCGTCGCCGTGGAGCGGGTGTTCAGCCAGCACAACGTCCGTACGGTGATGGGCACGGCCCAGGCCAGCGCCGTCGCGATGCTCTGTGCGGCCCGGCGCGGCATCCCCGTCACCCTGCACACGCCCAGCGAGGTCAAGGCCGCCGTCACCGGCAGCGGTCGCGCGGACAAGGCCCAGGTCGGTGCCATGGTCACCCGGCTGCTCAGGCTGGACGCGCCCCCGAAGCCCGCCGACGCCGCCGACGCCCTCGCCCTCGCCATCTGTCACATCTGGCGCGCCCCGGCCATGAACCGCCTCCAGCAGGCACAGGCCGCGCACCGCCAGGCCCAGGTCTCCCCCCGGAAGGTCACCCGATGATCGCCTTCGTCAGCGGCCAGGTCGCCGCCCTCGCCCCCGACTCCGCGGTGGTCGAAGTGGGCGGCATCGGCATCGCCGTCCAGTGCACGCCGGGCACGCTCTCCGGTCTGCGCATGGGCAAGGAGGCCCGGCTCGCCACCTCCCTGGTCGTCCGTGAGGACTCGCTGACGCTGTACGGCTTCGTGGACGACGACGAGCGCCAGACCTTCGTGCTGCTGCAGACCGCGAGCGGCGTGGGTCCGCGCCTTGCCCTGGCCATGCTCGGCGTGCACAGCCCCGACGCCCTGCGCCGCGCGGTGTCCACCGGCGACGAGAAGGCCCTCACGGCCGTCCCGGGCATCGGCAAGAAGGGCGCCCAGAAGTTGCTCCTCGAACTCAAGGACCGACTCGGCGAGCCCCTCGGCACCGGCGGCCCGGCCATCGGCAGGCCCGTCGCCACCGGCTGGCGCGAGCAGCTGCATGCCGCGCTGATCGGGCTGGGGTACGCGACCCGGGAGGCGGACGAGGCGGTGTCCGCGGTTGCTCCGCAGGCGGAGGCCTCCGGCGGGGCGCCGCAGGTCGGTCAGTTGTTGAAGGCCGCGCTGCAGACGCTCAACCGGGCTCGCTGAACTCCGCGGGAGGCTGTCGTGAAGCTGCAGGTCCGTTGTGGCTGGTCGCGCCCACGCGGCGTAGCCGCACATGTATAGAGCCCCGCGCCCCTACGGGGCCGCGCCCTCACGGGTCGCGCCCCCGTAAAAACGATCCACACCCGTACGACCCGGAACCCCTACATCGCGAGGCACACCGAATGAACTGGGACGACACGACCGACGACGCCACCGCCGAGCGGCTCGTCGGCGCGTCCACCGACGGTGAGGAGCAGGCGGTCGAGGCTGCCCTGCGCCCCAAGGACCTCGGCGAGTTCATCGGTCAGGAGAAGGTCCGCGAACAGCTCGACCTCGTCCTGCGCGCCGCACGCGCGCGGGGCGCCACCGCGGACCATGTGCTGCTCTCCGGAGCCCCCGGCCTGGGCAAGACCACCCTCTCGATGATCATCGCCGCCGAGATGGAAGCCCCGATCCGCATCACCAGCGGCCCCGCCATCCAGCACGCCGGCGACCTCGCGGCGATCCTCTCCTCCCTCCAGGAGGGCGAGGTCCTCTTCCTCGACGAGATCCACCGCATGTCGCGGCCCGCCGAGGAGATGCTCTACATGGCGATGGAGGACTTCCGCGTCGACGTCATCGTCGGCAAGGGGCCCGGCGCCACCGCCATTCCGCTCGAACTGCCGCCCTTCACGCTCGTCGGCGCCACCACGCGCGCGGGCCTGCTGCCGCCACCGCTGCGCGACCGCTTCGGCTTCACCGCCCACATGGAGTTCTACGAGCCCGCCGAGCTGGAGCGCGTCATCCACCGCTCCGCACACCTGCTCGACCTGGAGATCGGTGCGGAGGGAGCCGCCGAGATCGCCGGCCGCTCCCGCGGCACGCCCCGTATCGCCAACCGCCTGCTGCGCCGTGTCCGCGACTACGCCCAGGTCAAGGCCGACGGCATCATCACCCAGGACATCGCCAGGGCCGCCCTCGCCGTGTACGAGGTGGACAGCCGCGGCCTCGACCGCCTCGACCGAGGTGTCCTGGAAGCCCTGATCAAGCTCTTCGGCGGCGGGCCGGTCGGCCTCTCCACGCTCGCCGTGGCCGTGGGGGAGGAGCGGGAGACCGTCGAAGAGGTGGCCGAGCCCTTCCTCGTACGCGAGGGACTGCTGGCGCGTACGCCCCGCGGGCGCGTGGCGACCCCGGCGGCATGGGCACATCTCGGCCTCACGCCACCCCGGTCGTCAACCGGTGGAAACGGACAACAGGACCTGTTCGGGGCGTGACGGCGAGGAGGCTCGCAAGGTCAGGAACCCCGGTGCCATGCTGAGCGTTGTTCCTTGACGGCGGACTCGCCTAGACTCCGCCGGTGCCGCCCTTGTCGACGGCGCACATACCCCCATCCATCAGGCCGCTCACCATCGCGGCCGAATGAAGGAAGTTCCGTCCCGTGAGTCTCGTGACCCTCCTCCCGTTCGTCGTGCTCATCGGGGCCATGTTCCTGATGACCCGGTCGGCCAAGAAGAAGCAGAATGCGGCTGCGCAGATGCGCAATGACATGCAGCCCGGCTCCGGTGTCCGCACGATCGGTGGCATGTACGCAACGGTCAAGGAGGTCAACGAGGAGACGGTCCTTCTTGACGCGGGCCCGGGCGTCGACCTGCTCTTCGCGAAGAACGCCATCGGCGCGATCCTCGGCGACGACGAGTACAACCGCATCGTCCACGGCATCGAGCACGACCTGAAGTCCGACGAGTCGGTCGTGCCGGACGATGCCTCCTCCCTCACCGAGACGGGCGAGCCGGCCGACGCTTCCGACGACAAGCCCATCGACCTCGGCAAGAAGGACGCGGACGACAAGCCCGTCGACGAGGCCATCGCCGAACCCGCCGACAAGCCCGCCGACGAGTCGGTCGACGAGTCCGCCGTCGCGGAGCCGAAGAAGGCCGATGCCGCAGACCTGAAGAAGTCCGACGGCGAGTCCGACGCGAAGTAGTCACGACCGGGGACCGCGAAGTGCGCCGTTCGCGCGCCGCGGTCCCCGGAACGTCTGGCTTCGCTCGAAACCTCGACACTATTTGATGCCCGTCCGCGAAGGTACCGAGTGACCGGGCGGACGAAGAGGGAGAACGAGAAGGTGGCAGCACCTAAGAAGGGCCGACAGGGCACCCAGGGCAGGCCGGGGCGCACCTTGGCCCTGATGATGATCGCCATCGTGGCGCTCACCGGCGGCATGTTCGCCTCAGGGCACGCGACACCGCGACTGGGCATCGACCTCGCCGGCGGTACGAGCATCACGCTCCAGGCGAAGAACGAGCCCGGTCAGAAGAACGCGATCAACAAGACCAACATGGACACCGCGGTCGACATCATGAACCGCCGTGTCAACGGTCTGGGCGTCTCCGAGGCGGAGGTGCAGACCCAGGGCGCGAGCAACATCATCGTCAACATTCCCAAGGGCACGAACTCCCAGCAGGCCCGGGAACAGGTCGGTACCACCGCCAAGCTCTACTTCCGTCCCGTCCTGACCACCGAGGTCTCGGGCGGCGACCCCGCGGCCAGCCCTTCACCGAGCGCCTCCGGCAACTCTTCCGGCAGTCCCTCCGGCAGCCCGTCCGCCGGCTCGGACAAGGAGAGCGAGAAGGCCACCTCGTCGCCCTCCGCCTCCGCCACCTCGCAGGGTCGGGCGGTCACCGACGCGCTGAAGGCCGCCCCCACCCCCTCGGGCAGCGCTTCTGCCCCCTCCGACCCGGCCGCCTCGCCGTCCGCGAGCGTCGACCCGGCCACCGCCAAGCTCCAGGCGCAGTACACCGCGCTGGACTGCAGCAAGAAGACGGCCCGCGCGAAGGCCGGCGACGGCGTCAACGCCGCGGACCCGACCGTGGCCTGCGGTCAGAACTCCCAGGGCCAGTGGCAGAAGTACATCCTCGGCCCGGCCGAGGTCGAGGGCACGGACGTCGACAAGGCCTCGGCCGTGTTCGACACCCAGGGTGCCGCGGGCTGGAAAGTCACCATGGACTTCACGGACAAGGGTGGCAAGAAGTTCGCGAGCATCACGGGCAAGCTGGCGAAGAACCAGTCCCCGCAGAACCAGTTCGCCATCGTCCTCGACGGTGAGGTCGTCTCCGACCCGTACGTCAGCCAGGCACTGACCGGCGGCACCGCGGAGATCTCCGGCAGCTTCGACCAGCAGGAGGCCCAGGACCTCGCCAACATGCTGTCCTACGGCGCACTGCCGCTCACCTTCACGGAGGCGAGCGTCACCACCGTCACCGCCGCGCTCGGCGGCGAGCAGCTGGAGGCCGGTCTGATCGCCGGCGCCATCGGCCTGGCCCTGGTCATCATCTACCTGGTGGTCTACTACCGGGGCCTGTCGGTCGTCGCCATCGTCTCGCTGCTGGTCTCCGCGGTCATGACATACGTGATCATGTCGCTGCTCGGCCCGACCATCGGGTTCGCGCTGAACCTGCCGGCGGTCTGCGGCGCCATCGTGGCCATCGGCATCACGGCGGACTCGTTCATCGTGTTCTTCGAACGCATCCGGGACGAGATCCGCGAAGGCCGTTCGATGCGTCCCGCGGTCGAGCGTGCCTGGCCGCGCGCCCGGCGCACCATCCTGGTCTCCGACTTCGTGTCGTTCCTCGCCGCCGCCGTGCTCTTCGCCGTCACCGTCGGCAAGGTCCAGGGCTTCGCCTTCACCCTGGGGCTGACCACCCTGCTCGACGTGGTCGTCGTCTTCTTCTTCACCAAGCCGCTGATGACGATCCTGGCCCGCAAGAAGTTCTTCGCGGAGGGCCACAGCTGGTCCGGCCTCGACCCGAAGCGACTGGGCGTCGAGCCCCCGCTGCGCCGCACCCGTAGTGTCTCCGCCCCCGTCGACACGAAGGAGGCGTGAGATGTCGAAACTCGGCACCCTCGGCGCCCGGCTCCACCGCGGCGAGATCGGCTACGACTTCGTCGGCAAGCGCAAGATCTGGTACGGCGTCTCGATCCTGATCACCATCCTGGCCATCGCCGGCCTGGCGGTGCGCGGCCTGAACATGGGCATCGAGTTCCAGGGCGGCGCCGTCTTCACCACCGAGCGGACCAGCGTCTCGGTGAGCCAGGCCGAGACGTACGCGGAAGAGGCCTCCGGCCACGACGCGATCGTCCAGGAACTCGGCAACGGCGGACTGCGCATCCAGGTCGCCGGGGTCGACACCAGCAAGTCCGACCAGGTCAAGGAAGAGCTCGCCAAGGACCTGAAGGTCGACGCGGAGAAGATCAACGCCGACCTGGTCGGCCCCAGTTGGGGTGAGCAGGTCGCCAACAAGGCCTGGCAGGGCCTGGCGATCTTCATGGTCCTTGTCGTGATCTATCTGGCGATCGCCTTCGAATGGCGGATGGCCGCGGCCGCGCTCGTGGCACTCATCCACGACATCACCATCACGGTCGGGGTCTACGCCCTGGTCGGCTTCGAAGTCACACCGGGCACCGTGATCGGTCTGCTCACGATCCTCGGTTACTCGCTCTACGACACGGTGGTCGTCTTCGACAGCCTCAAGGAACAGACGAAGGACATCACCAAGCAGACCCGCTGGACCTACAGCGAGATCGCCGACCGCTCGATCAACGGCACCCTGGTGCGCTCCATCAACACCACGGTGGTCGCGCTGCTCCCGGTGGGAGGACTGCTGTTCATCGGCGGCGGTGTCCTCGGCGCGGGCATGCTCAACGACATCTCGCTGTCGCTGTTCGTCGGCCTCGCGGCCGGTGCGTACTCCTCGATCTTCATCGCCACGCCGCTCGTCGCCGACCTCAAGGAGCGCGAGCCGCAGATAAAGGCACTGAGGAAGCGCGTCCTGGCCAAGCGGGCCGCCGCCGCGAAGGGCGAGTCCCAGGAGGCGCCGGCCGTCGCCCGGACGTACGACGAGGAGCCGGAGGACGCGGCGCCCGCCGTCGTCGGGCCCCGTCCGCAGCGCGCTCAGCCGTCGTCCCGTGGCAGGGGCCGCGGCCGTCCGTCGGGCAAGCGCCGATGAACGGACTCGCGGACGCCACGGCGCTGCTGCTCAGCCGGATCCGTGACGTACCGGACCACCCGGAGCCGGGAGTGATGTTCAAGGACATCACCCCGCTCCTGGCGGACCCGGTGGCGTTCACGGCGCTCACGGACGCGCTGGCCGAGATCAGCGTGCGCCACGGCGCCACGAAGATCGTCGGTCTGGAGGCCCGTGGCTTCATCCTGGGCGCTCCCGTCGCGGTCCGCGCCGGACTGGGCTTCATCCCCGTACGCAAGGCGGGCAAGCTCCCCGGAGCGACCCTCAGCCAGGCGTACGACCTGGAGTACGGTTCCGCCGAGATCGAGGTGCACGCCGAGGACCTGAACGCGAGCGACCGCGTCATGGTCATCGACGACGTCCTCGCCACCGGTGGCACCGCGGAGGCCTCCCTCCGGCTGCTCCGCCGGGCGGGCGCCGAGATCGCCGGTGTCGCCGTCCTCATGGAACTCGGCTTCCTGGGCGGCCGCGCCCGCCTGGAGCCGGCTCTGGACGGCGCCCCGCTGGAGGCACTGCTCAAGGTCTGAGCGACTCACGGGACGGTCACCCGCCCGCAGCCGCTCAGAACCCCGTACAAGGCCGCGCAGGCGGGTCCCGGAGGAATCCGGGACCCGCCTCTCGTGTTCCACCCGTGGAAGGCTGTCTCACCGGCCGAAGGCGAGACCCGAGCCCAGGATCGCTACCATGGGGTTTCCGGAACCTGACCGGGGATCCGGATCGCGCACGAGGAGCCCTCTTGCCAGACGAGGCCCAGCCACTCGCCCCCGGGGCCGAACGCCCGGGGGCAGCCCCAGCCGCCGAGCCCGCCCAGTCCGCGGCGCCCGCAGGCACGCCCACGCCGGCCGCGCCCGCCAAGAACGGGTCGGCCGACCGGGCGGCCGGGGCCAAGGCGGCCGAGCAGCCACGCCCTGAGCCGGTGGCCTCCGAGCGGCAGGTCCCCGAGCGCCAGACCTCCGAGCGTCAGGCCCCCGCGTCCGCCGCCCGTCCTGCTCCCGCCGCTCGTCCCGCGGCCGGCCAGCCCGCGCGCTCCGGTGGTTCCTCCAACCGCGTACGGGCCCGGCTCGCCCGTCTCGGCGTCCAGCGCTCCAACCCGTACAACCCGGTCCTGGAGCCGCTGCTGCGGATAGTGCGCAGCAACGACCCGAAGATCGAGACGTCCACGCTCCGCCAGGTCGAGCGCGCCTACCAGGTCGCCGAGCGCTGGCACCGCGGCCAGAAGCGCAAGAGCGGCGACCCGTACATCACGCACCCGCTCGCGGTGACCACGATCCTCGCCGAGCTGGGCATGGACCCGGCCACTCTGATGGCGGGTCTGCTGCACGACACGGTCGAGGACACGGAGTACGGCCTCGACACCCTCCGCAAGGACTTCGGCGACCAGGTCGCCCTGCTCGTCGACGGCGTCACCAAGCTCGACAAGGTCAAGTTCGGCGAGGCCGCACAGGCCGAGACCGTCCGCAAGATGGTCGTCGCCATGGCCAAGGACCCGCGCGTCCTGGTCATCAAGCTCGCCGACCGGCTGCACAACATGCGCACCATGCGGTACCTCAAGCGCGAGAAGCAGGAGAAGAAGGCGCGCGAGACCCTGGAGATCTACGCGCCGCTCGCCCACCGCCTGGGCATGAACACCATCAAGTGGGAGCTGGAGGACCTCGCCTTCGCGATCCTCTACCCCAAGATGTACGACGAGATCGTGCGCCTGGTCGCCGAGCGCGCCCCCAAGCGCGACGAGTACCTCGCCATAGTGACCGACGAGGTCCAGTCCGACCTGCGCGCGGCCCGTATCAAGGCGACCGTCACCGGCCGCCCGAAGCACTACTACAGCGTCTACCAGAAGATGATCGTCCGCGGCCGTGACTTCGCGGAGATCTACGACCTGGTGGGCATCCGCGTACTGGTCGACACGGTCCGCGACTGTTACGCGGCCCTCGGCACCGTGCACGCGCGATGGAACCCGGTTCCCGGCCGGTTCAAGGACTACATCGCGATGCCCAAGTTCAACATGTACCAGTCGCTGCACACCACGGTGATCGGCCCCAACGGCAAACCGGTCGAACTCCAGATCCGTACGTTCGACATGCACCGCCGCGCCGAGTACGGCATCGCCGCCCACTGGAAGTACAAGCAGGTGGCCGTCGCCGGCGCCTCCAAGGTGCGCTCGGACCAGCCGAGGACCACGGGCAAGGACGACCACCTCAACGACATGGCGTGGCTGCGCCAGCTCCTCGACTGGCAGAAGGAGACCGAGGACCCCGGCGAGTTCCTGGAGTCCCTGCGCTTCGACCTGTCGCGCAACGAGGTCTTCGTCTTCACGCCGAAGGGCGACGTGATAGCGCTGCCGGCCGGTGCCACGCCCGTGGACTTCTCCTACGCGGTGCACACCGAGGTGGGCCACCGCACCATAGGCGCACGCGTCAACGGTCGCCTCGTACCGCTCGAATCGACCCTCGACAACGGCGACCTGGTGGAGGTCTTCACCTCCAAGGCGGCCGGTGCCGGACCGTCCCGGGACTGGCTGGGCTTCGTCAAGTCGCCGCGCGCCCGCAACAAGATCCGCGCCTGGTTCTCCAAGGAGCGCCGCGACGAGGCCATCGAGCAGGGCAAGGACGCCATGGCGCGGGCCATGCGCAAGCAGAACCTGCCGATCCAGCGCATCCTCACCGGTGACTCGCTGGTCACGCTCGCGCACGAGATGCGCTACCCCGACATCTCGTCCCTGTACGCGGCGATCGGCGAGGGCCACGTGGCGGCGCAGGGCGTCGTGCAGAAGCTCGTCCAGGGGCTCGGCGGCGAGGAGGCCGCCACCGAGGAGATCGACGAGAGCGTCCCGCCCGCGCGGGGCCGGGGCCGCAAGCGCCGCTCCAACGCCGACCCGGGTGTCGTCGTCAAGGGCGTCGACGACGTGTGGGTCAAGCTGGCCCGCTGCTGTACGCCCGTACCCGGCGACCCCATCATGGGCTTCGTCACGCGCGGCAGCGGAGTGTCGGTCCACCGCACCGACTGCGTCAACGTCGACTCGCTGTCCCGCGAGCCCGAGCGCATCCTCGAAGTCGAGTGGGCCCCCACCCAGTCCTCGGTCTTCCTGGTTGCCATCCAGGTCGAGGCCCTGGACCGCTCACGGCTCCTGTCGGACGTCACGAGGATCCTGTCCGACCAGCACGTCAACATCCTGTCGGCCGCCGTCCAGACGTCCCGCGACCGGGTGGCCACCTCCCGCTTCACCTTCGAGATGGGCGACCCGAAACACCTGGGCCACGTCCTGAAGGCGGTCAGGGGAGTGGAGGGCGTGTACGACGTGTACCGGGTGACGTCGGCACGCAGGCCGTCGGACGCCTAGCAAACAATGCAGGAGGGGCTCCCGGACGAATGTCCGGGAGCCCCTCCTGCATTGGCTGGGCAGCACCCCTTCAGGGGCGCGGGGCTGTGTCGATCTGCGGCTCCGCCGCGTGGGCGCGACCAGCCACGACGCACCCGCGGACAACAAACCGGGCTGTCGGCGGAGCTAACCGCCGAACTCGTGCAACCCCTTCAGCGCTTGCTCCAGCAGCGCCTGACGGCCGTCGAGCTCCCGCTGGAGCTTGTCGGCCTTCGCGTTGTTGCCCCCGGAGCGCGCGGTCTCGATCTGGCCCTGGAGCTTGTCCACGGCGGCCTGGAGCTGACCGGTCAGACCCTCGGCACGCGCGCGTGCCTCCGGGTTCGTCCGGCGCCACTCGGTCTCCTCGGACTCCTGAAGAGCCCGCTCCACCGCGTGCATCCGCCCCTCGACCTTCGGGCGGGCGTCCCGCGGTACGTGACCGATGGCCTCCCAGCGCTCGTTGATCGAGCGGAAGGCGGCCCTGGCCGCCTTCAGATCCTGCACGGGGACGAGCTTCTCGGCCTCCTCGGCCAGCTCCTCCTTGAGCTTCAGGTTCTCCGACTGCTCCGCGTCCCGCTCGGCGAAGACCGAGCTGCGCGCCGCGAAGAACACGTCCTGGGCGCCGCGAAAGCGGTTCCACAGGTCGTCCTCGTGCTCGCGCTGGGCACGGCCCGCGGCCTTCCAGTCCGCCATCAGCTCGCGGTAACGGGCCGCCGTCGGGCCCCAGTCGGCCGAAGCGGAGAGCGACTCGGCCTCAGCGACCAGCTTCTCCTTGGTCTTGCGGGCCTCCTCGCGCTGCGCGTCCAACGACGCGAAGTGCGCCTTGCGGCGCTTGGAGAACGCCGAGCGCGCGTGCGAGAAGCGGTGCCAGAGCTCGTCGTCGGACTTCCGGTCGAGCCGAGGCAGGCCCTTCCAGGTGTCCACAAGGGCGCGCAGCCGCTCACCCGCCGCCCGCCACTGGTCGGACTGGGCCAGCTCCTCCGCCTCGACGACCAGCGCCTCCTTGGAGTGCCGGGCCTCGTCGGACTGCTTGGCCCGCTGCGCCTTGCGCTCCTCACGGCGTGCGTCGACCGTCTCGACGAGCTTGTCCAACCGCGTCCGCAGCGCGGCCAGATCGCCGACCGCGTGGTGGGCGTCCACCTGCTCGCGGATGTGATCGATGGCGATCTGGGCGTCCTTCGAGGACAGGTCGGTGGTCTTCACTCGTCGTTCGAGGAGGCCGATCTCCACGACCAGACCCTCGTACTTGCGCTCGAAGTAGGCCAGTGCCTCGTCGGGAGTTCCGGCCTGCCAGGAACCGACGACCTGCTCTCCGTCGGCCGTACGCACGTACACGGTCCCCGTCTCGTCGACGCGGCCCCACGGGTCGCTGCTCACAGCGCCTCCTCCACATGATGCCTGCGTGGGGCAGGTTTACCCCCGGGCATCGTCCACAGTTTCGTCACGGCCAACATAGGCGACCGGCGGGGCGGCTGTCCGCATCCCGCGCGACCGAAATTTCGCTGCTGGAGGTCAGGATTTCGTCACGGTCGCCTTGTCGATCACGACCGTCGCATTGGGTGCGCCGTCGCCCTGGCCAGTGCTCTCACCGGCGGTCGCGATTTTCTTCAGCACCTTCATGCCCGACTTGGAAATCGTGCCGAACGGTGTGTAGTTGGCCGGCAACTGGCTGTCCTGGTACACGAGGAAGAACTGGCTGCCGCCGGTGTTGCGGCCCTTCTTCGTCTCCGCGTTGTACTGGTTGGCCATGGCCACCGTGCCCGCCGGATACACGTTGCCCTTGAGGCGCTTGTCCTTGAGGTTCTCGTCGGGAATGGTGTAGCCGGGATCGCCCATGCCGGTGCCCTTCGGGTCACCGCACTGGAGCACGTAGATGCCGTTCGTGGTCAGGCGGTGGCACTTGGTGTGATCCAGGTAGCCCTTGCCCGTCAGGAAGCTGAACGAGTTCACGGTGTGCGGAGCCTTCGAGGCCGGCATGTCGATGTCTATCGCGCCGCACGTCGTCTGCAGCTTCATCGTGTAGTCCGCCGACTTGTCGATGGTCATCGCCGGCTCCTTCTTGTAGCTCAGCGACTTCACCTTGCCCTTGGCGGCCTTGTCGCAGGGGTCCGGAGCCTTGCTGGGGGCGGAGGCGCTCGGAGTGGCCTCCGCGGCCGCGTCGGACTTGTCGTCGTCCTGCTTGAACACACCGGTCGCGTACGACACCACGCTGCCCACGACGACCACGCCGAGGACCGACGCGATCACCGCGTTACGAGCATGGGCCTTGCGTCGAGCGGACGTACGCCGCTGCTGTTGCCGCAAGAACTTCTCCCGGGCGAGCTGACGCCGCCGCTGTTCCTGGGTGACCACCGGGTTATCTCCTCATGCGTCTCGTACGTCAGGTGGGACGCGTGCGTCTTGTGAGCCGACCGCCTGCGTGTGCCCCGTACCGTATATGGGTTCGCTGTGGTTCCGGCAGCGCCGGTAGGCTCTGAACCGCAGCGAAGCCATTCCCTCGTACGACATACCGCCCGTACGACGTACCGTCCGTACGGGATACCGCCGTACGGCATACCGAAGGACGAACGTGCTCATTGCCGGGTTCCCCGCCGGGGCCTGGGGCACCAACTGTTATCTGGTCGCCCCCGCCGCAGGTGAGGAGTGCGTGATCATCGACCCGGGCCACCAGGCCGCCCAGGGGGTCGAGGACGCGCTCGCCAAGCATCGGCTCAAGCCCGTCGCGGTCGTTCTCACGCACGGCCACATCGACCATGTCGCCTCGGTGGTCCCGGTGTGCGGCGCGCACGACGTACCCGCGTGGATCCACCCCGACGACCGGTACATGATGAGCGACCCGGAGCGGGCGCTCGGCCGCTCGATCGGGATGCCGCTGATGGGCGAGCTGACGATCGGTGAACCGGACGACGTGAGGGAACTGACGGACGGCGCCGAGCTGAGGCTCGCCGGCCTCGACTTCTCGGTCGCCCACGCGCCAGGCCATACGAAGGGGTCGGTGACCTTCCAGATGCCCGAGAACACGGAGATCCCGTCCGTGTTCTTCTCCGGGGATCTGCTGTTCGCCGGCTCCATCGGACGCACCGACCTGCCCGGCGGTGACATGGACGAGATGCTCGGCTCGCTGGCGCGTGTGTGCCTGCCGCTCGACGACTCGACCGTGGTGCTGTCCGGCCACGGCGCCCAGACGACCATCGGCCAGGAGCGCGCCACCAACCCGTACTTGCGACAGGTGGCGGCGGCCGGCCCGGGAGCGGACCCGACCTCCGCTCCTCGACGAGGAATGTGACGAGAGACTTCCGTTGAACACGTTCAAGGCCCCCAAGGGCACGTACGACCTGATTCCGCCCGACAGCGCGAAGTACCTCGCGGTGCGTGAGGCGATCGCCGCTCCGCTGCGCAGCTCCGGGTACGGATACATCGAGACCCCCGGCTTCGAGAGCGTCGAGCTGTTCGCGCGCGGGGTCGGTGAGTCCACCGACATCGTGACCAAGGAGATGTACGCCTTCGAGACCAAGGGCGGCGACAAGCTGGCCCTGCGCCCCGAAGGCACCGCTTCCGTGCTGCGCGCCGCGCTCGAAGCTAACCTCCACAAGGCGGGCAACCTCCCCGTCAAGCTCTGGTACTCGGGCTCCTACTACCGCTACGAGCGCCCGCAGAAGGGCCGGTACAGGCACTTCTCCCAGGTCGGCGCGGAGGCGATCGGGGCCGAGGACCCGGCTCTGGACGCAGAGTTGATCATCCTGGCCGACCAGGCGTACCGCTCGCTCGGGCTGCGCGACTTCCGGATCCTCCTCAACTCGCTGGGCGACAAGGAGTGCCGTCCCGTCTACCGGGCCGCGCTCCAGGACTTCCTGCGAGGTCTCGACCTGGACGAGGAGACCCTGCGCCGCGCCGACATCAACCCGCTGCGCGTCCTCGACGACAAGCGGGACGACGTCCAGAAGCAGCTGGTCGGCGCCCCGCTCCTGCGGGACTACCTCTGCGACGCGTGCAAGGCGTACCACGAGGAGGTGCGCGAGCTGATCACGGCCGCGGGTGTCTCCTTCGAGGACGACGCGAAGCTCGTCCGGGGGCTTGACTACTACACCCGGACGACCTTCGAGTTCGTGCACGACGGCCTGGGATCGCAGTCCGCGGTCGGCGGTGGGGGACGCTACGACGGCCTGTCCGAGATGATCGGCGGGCCCGCCCTGCCGTCCGTCGGCTGGGCCCTGGGCGTCGACCGTACGGTTCTCGCGCTCGAAGCGGAGGGCGTGTCGCTCCAACTGCCCTCGGCCACCAGCGTGTTCGCGGTGCCGCTCGGGGACGAGGCACGCCGGGTGCTCTTCGGTGTGGTCACCGAGCTGCGCAGGAACGGGGTCGCGGCCGACTTCTCGTACGGCGCGAAGGGGCTCAAGGGCGCCATGAAGAACGCCAACCGCAGTGGCGCGCGGTACACCGTCGTCGCCGGTGAGCGTGACCTCGCCGAGGGGGTCGTCCAGCTCAAGGACATGGAGTCCGGGGAGCAGGTGGCCGTGGGCGTGAACGAGATCGTGGCCGAGCTGGAGTCCCGACTGAGCTGAGGCGTGAGCCTGTTTTCGCCCCCGCCGCCCCTTCCCGTCCCGTCTCGGGGGCCGGCCCCCGAACCCCCGCTCCTCAAACGCCGGAGGGGATGAGACACCAGCCCGTCCGGCGTTTGAGGACGAGCGCGTTCAGCGCGATTGCGGGGGTCTGGGGGCGGCAGCCCCCAGGTACGGGACGGGAAGGGGCGGCGGGGGCGGAAAACTCACTCCAGCAAGCCGAACCGCATCGCACTCGTCACCGCCGCCGTCCGGTCGTCGACCCCCAGCTTCCCGAACGCCCGCAGCAGATGCGTCTTCACCGTGGACTCGCCGATGAACAGCCGCCGGCCGATCTCCGCGTTCGTGCAGCCGTCCGCGACCAGCCGCAGCACCGCGACCTCCCGCGCGGAGAGCCGCGGCCGCTCCGGCTTCGTACGCAGCTGGTCCACCAGCCGTGCGGCGACCGAGGGCGCCAGCACCGTCTCCCCGCGCGCGGCGGCCCGCACCGCGTCCGCCAGTTCTCCGCGCGGCATGTCCTTGAGCAGATATCCCGCGGCCCCGGCCTCGACGGCCCGCAGGATGTCGCGGTCGGTCTCGTACGTGGTGAGCACCACGATCCGGCACGGCAGTCCCGCCTCGGTCATCCGGACGATCGAGTCGACACCCCCGCCACCGGGCATCCGCAGATCCATCAGCACGATGTCGGGCCGCAGTTCGGCCGCGAGGGCCTCCGCCTGGGGGCCACTGGAGGCGTCGGCCACGACGTCGAGATCGGGTTCGGCGCTGAGCATCGCGCGCAGCCCCTCGCGCACGACGGGGTGATCGTCGGCGAGGACGATCCGGATCACGGGGCACTCCTTTCGAGTGGTACGGGCGGTACAGGCAGTACCGGTGGTACAGGCAGTACCGGTGGTACAGGCGGTTCGTGCGGTTCGTACGGCTCGGGCGGTACGGGAAGCCGGACGGTGACCGTCGTTCCGTCGCCGGGCGTGCTGCGGACCAGAGCCGTCCCGCCCACCTCGGCGGCGCGGGCCCGCAGCCCCACCAGCCCGTAACCGTCGGACGGCGCCGACGGATCGAAGCCGCACCCGTCGTCACGCACGGACACCGTGAGCGCCTCGTCGGCGTAGGCGAGCACGACACTCACGTCGGCCGAACCCCCCGCGTGCTTGCGGGCGTTGGACAGTGACTCCTGGCAGGCGCGCAGGACCACGACCTCCGCCCCGGCGGGCAGTGCGCGCACGGAGCCGGACACGGCCACCGACGCCTCGTGCCGCGCGGCGAGCCGGCGCAACGCGTCGGGCAGCGACGCCCCGTGGAGGTCGGCGGGCGTACCGCCGGTGACCAGGGCCCGCGCCTCGGCGAGGTTCTGCCGCGCGGTCCCGTCCATCAGGGCCAGATGCCTGCGGGCCTCGGTCACGTCGGCGCGGTCCAGCTCCGCCTCGACCGCCTGCGTGAGCATCAGCAGACTGGTGAAGCCCTGCGCGAGGGTGTCGTGGATCTCCCGGGACAGCCGCTCCCGCTCGGCCAGCGCGCCGTGCGCGGCCGAGAGCCGCGAGAGCTCGTGGCGGCTGGCGTCCAGCTCGGCGATCAGAACGGCCCGCTCCTGACTTTGCTCGACGACCCGGATGAACCAGCTGCCCACGGCCATCGAGAAGACGAGGGTGACCACGGCGAACACCGAGTTGAAGAAGACGGCGTGGTCGCTGGGCCACCACAGCAGCGCCCAGCCCACCACCGGCGCGAGATTGATGACGGTCACCGCCACCAGGGCCCGGCGCAGGCGCAGCGCCATGAAACACGGCGGAACGAGCGCGAAGGTCATCAGACGCGTCTCGCCGACCAGGATCGCCGACGGCAGGAACAGCGCCACCGACCCGCTCAGATAGACGAGGGCACGCCGTTCGCCGGGCGGTTCGCTCCTCAGGACCGGGCGCCCCACCGCCAAGTACCAGGGAACCAGCGGGACGAGCAGGGCCGCGGCGGCCAGGCGGGTGTGCCACCCCGGAAAGTCCGTGCCGAGCACGAACACCAGGGTGGCCGCCCACACGACGGCGAAGTACGAGTCCCAGAGCCTGAAGGAGCGGTCCCAGGTGTAGGCACCGTCGCCGTGACCCATGGACACGCCGGTCATCCGTCGCGACGGTTCTTCCAGCGGAAGGTCAGCAGACACAGCAGCAATCCTCCGACACACCAGGCCCCGAGCACCAGGGCGATCCGGCCGTACTCCCAGCTCCCCGCCTGCTCCAGGACCTGCGCCGACTCCGGCAGGAACACTCCGCGCAGTCCCTGGCACATCCACTTCAGCGGGAACACCGCGCTGATGTTGAGCATCCAGTCCGGGATGGTGTCGATGGAGATGTAGACCCCGGAGATGAACTGCAGCACCAGGAAGGGCAGTACGACCACGGAGGTGGCGCTCTTGCCGGTCTTCGGAACCGAGCTGATCGCGATGCCGAGCAGGGCACACGCCGTCAGGCCCAGCAGGAAGATCCAGCCGAAGTTCAGCCACCTCGTGGCGTCCGAGGGCAGCTCCACGTCGTAGAACGTGATGCCCACGACGAGCAGGATCAACGTCTCCAGGAAGCCGGTGACGAGAACCAGCCAGATCTTCCCGATGAAGTACGCGGCCGGCGGCATCGGAGTCCCGCGCAGCCGGCGCAGCACCTTCTCGTCCCGCTCGATCGCGATCGAGATGCCGAGCGACTGGAAACTGGTGGTCATGATGCCGGCGGCCATCATCGCCGGCACGTACAGCTGCGAGGCGGTGACGCCCGCGCCCGTCACGTCGTCGCTGAAGATCGACGCGAAGAGGAAGAGGAACACGATGGGAAAGGCGAAGGTGAAGACCACCTGGTCGCGCAGCCGGAAGAACTGTTTGATCTCCAGGGCGCCCCGGTGAAGTCCGAGCCGCCAGGCCGCCGGGAGCCGCTGCGTGCCGCTCTCGTCCGTACGCACCCGTGTCGTCGTCGTGGTCATCGCGCGTCCTCCAGCCCCGTGAGCCGCAGATAGACGTCCTCCAGGGTCGGGCGGCTCACCCGCAGCCCCGGAATCTCCCCGTCGAAACGGTGCATGAGTTCGGCGACCGTACGCGTGGGCGTCCCGGTGTGCTCCGTGCGAGGAGAGCCGTCGGACTCCGTCCACTCGACGGTGGCCCCGGTGCCGTACCGGTCGCGCAGCGCCGCGGGTTCGCCCTCCGCCACGACCTGCCCGCGCGCGATCACCGCGAGCCGGTCCGTGAGCGCCTCCGCCTCCTCCAGATAGTGCGTGGTCAGCAGGATCGTCGTGCCCTCGTCCGCCAGCTTCCGGATCAGCTCCCAGAACTGCCGGCGGGCCGCCGGGTCGAAACCGGTCGTCGGCTCGTCCAGGAGCAGCAGGTCGGGGCCGCCGATCACACCGAGCGCCACGTCGAGCCGGCGCCGCTGCCCGCCCGAGAGCGCCTTGATCCGGCTGCCCGTCTTCTCCTCCAGGCCCACCAGGCCGATGACCTCGGCGGGGTCGCGCGGCTTCGGGTAGTAGCGCGCGAAATGCCGGACCGTCTCGCCCACCGTCAACTCCGCGGGCGCCGATTCGTCCTGCCAGACGATGCCGACACGTGAGCGCCACGCGCGCGTGGCGCGCGCCGGGTCCGTGCCGAGCACCGAGACCTCGCCGGCGTCGCGGGAGCGGTTGCCCTGAAGGATCTCCACCGTGGTGCTCTTGCCCGCGCCGTTGGGTCCGAGCAGGCCGAACACCTCGCCCTGCCGGATGCCGAGGTCGATGCCGTCGACGGCGGTGACGTCCCCGTACTGCTTGCGCAGCCCCCGTACGTCCACCGCGAGTTCGTTCGCGTGTGCTGTCATGTGAACGAGCCTCCCGCCGAAGCGAGCGTTCCGGGACGACCGCACGTACTTCCTTATGTCCATCGAACGGTGGACACACGCGCGTGTGCGGCACAATGACCGTGCCCGGAAGGCCCTCTCAAGCTACGGAAACGGCGTGATGAGCAAGACGACAGTCAGGGAAGGCGTCTCCAACGGCCAGGACGCCGCCGGAGCCCCGCGAGCCGTGGGCGGCGGCCGTTTCCTCGCGCTTCTGCTGGTGATCACCGGTGCGGCCGGGCTGCTGGCCTCCTGGGTCATCACCATCGACAAGTTCAAGCTGCTGGAGGACCCGAACTTCACGCCGGGCTGCAGCCTGAACCCGGTCGTTTCCTGCGGCAACATCATGAAGAGCGACCAGGCCTCCGTCTTCGGATTCCCCAACCCGATGCTGGGCCTCGTCGCCTACGGCATGGTGATCTGCGTCGGCATGAGCCTGTTCGGCCGGGCCGCCTTCCCGCGCTGGTACTGGCTGACCCTCAACGCGGGCACGTTGTTCGGCGTCGGATTCGTGACCTGGCTGCAGTACCAGTCGCTGTACAACATCAACTCGCTGTGCCTGTGGTGCTGCCTCGCCTGGGCCGCGACGATCATCATGTTCTGGACCGTGACCTCGCACAACGTCCGAAACGGCCTCCTGCCCGCGCCCGGCTGGCTGAAGGGGTTCCTCGCCGAGTTCGCCTGGGTGCTGCCGGTCATGCACATCGGGATCATCGGCATGCTGATCCTCACGCGCTGGTGGGACTTCTGGACCAGCTGACGCGCGACCGGCGGAGCCCCGCAGGGGGGATCCCGGGCAGATTCCCGGCAGATCCCTTGCGGGACAAGGGCGGGGCCGCTCTGTCAGTGGCGTGACATAGGGTTTCGCACGTGGAGCCCGACCTGTTTACCGCCGCAGCCGAAGAACGCCAGGAGAAGGACCCGTCCAGCAGTCCCCTGGCCGTACGGATGCGCCCGCGCACCCTCGACGAGGTCGAGGGCCAGCAGCATCTGCTGAAGCCGGGCTCACCCCTGCGCAGACTCGTCGGCGAGGGCGGCGGAGGCCCGGCCGGACCCTCCTCGGTGATCCTCTGGGGTCCGCCGGGCACCGGTAAGACGACCCTGGCGTACGTGGTCTCCAAGGCGACGAACAAGCGCTTCGTGGAGCTCTCCGCGATCACCGCGGGCGTCAAGGAGGTGCGCGCGGTCATCGAGAGCGCCCGCCGGGCCACGGGAGGCTTCGGCAAGGAGACCGTCCTCTTCCTCGACGAGATCCACCGCTTCAGCAAGGCCCAGCAGGACTCCCTGCTCCCGGCCGTGGAGAACCGCTGGGTGACGTTGATCGCGGCGACGACGGAGAACCCGTACTTCTCCATCATTTCTCCTCTGCTGTCCCGCTCGCTCCTCCTCACGCTCGAACCGCTCACGGACGACGACCTGCGGGGGCTGCTGCGCCGGGCGCTCACCGACGAGCGTGGCCTCAAGGGCGCCCTCGCCCTCCCCGAGGCCAGCGAGGAGCACCTCCTGCGGATCGCCGGCGGCGACGCCCGGCGTGCCCTCACCGCTCTGGAGGCTGCCGCCGGGGCCGCACTCGACAAGGGCGACGCCGAGATCACCCTCCAGACCCTGGAGGAGACCGTCGACCGGGCCGCGGTGAAGTACGACCGCGACGGCGACCAGCACTACGACGTGGCCAGCGCCCTGATCAAGTCCATCCGGGGCTCGGACGTCGACGCGGCGTTGCACTACCTGGCCCGGATGATCGAGGCCGGCGAGGATCCACGGTTCATCGCCCGCCGGCTGATGATCTCCGCCAGCGAGGACATCGGCCTCGCCGATCCGAACGCCTTGCCGACAGCCGTCGCGGCCGCTCAGGCCGTCGCCATGATCGGCTTCCCCGAGGCCGCGCTCACCCTCAGCCACGCCACCATCGCCCTCGCCCTGGCCCCGAAGTCGAACGCCGCGACGACAGCGATCGGCGCCGCCATGGAGGACGTACGCAAGGGCCACGCCGGCCCCGTGCCGATGCATCTGCGCGACGGGCACTACAAGGGCGCGGCCAAGCTCGGCCACGCGCAGGGGTACGTGTATCCGCACGACCTGCCCGAAGGCATCGCCGCCCAGCAGTACGCGCCCGAGGAGCTCAAGGACCGCGAGTACTACACGCCGACCCGGCACGGCGCCGAGGCGCGCTACGCGGACGCGGTCGCGTGGACCAGGAAACACCTGAAGGGCACAGGAAACACCTGAGGGCATCCGAGGGATCTCGGTCGAGAGCGGTCCTGAGCACCCTGTAGACTCGCCCGCAGTGCTGAGTCCCGTGTCCGACTCCGGTCGGCGCCTCAGGCGGGACATCCAGCCGGATCTTTCGATCCAGGAGCGTCGCGCACCGTTGTAGGTGTCGCGGGCAGCCCACCACCACCCGGAGTTCCGGGACCGGCCGGTGGGCCGTTCGTGTGCTGCACGTATGTGCCCAGCACAGGGGAGCGGCTGCCCGACATGTCCCTCGCGGACCTGACGGGAATCCCCGGCTGCGGATGCGACCTCCCGTAACCCTGAGGCAGCCGAAGAGAAGAAGGAAAAGAAGTGGCGAACCAGCCCCGCCCCAAGGTCAAGAAGTCGCGTGCCCTCGGCATCGCGCTGACCCCGAAGGCCGTCAAGTACTTCGAGGCCCGCCCTTACCCGCCCGGTGAGCACGGCCGTGGCCGCAAGCAGAACTCGGACTACAAGGTCCGTCTGCTGGAGAAGCAGCGTCTGCGCGCGCAGTACGACGTGTCCGAGCGCCAGCTCGTCCGCGCCTACGAGCGTGCCGCCAAGACGCAGGGCAAGACCGGTGAGGCCCTGGTCATCGAGCTGGAGCGGCGTCTCGACGCGCTGGTCCTGCGTTCGGGCATCGCCCGCACGATCTACCAGGCCCGCCAGATGGTCGTGCACGGCCACATCGAGGTCAACGGTGGCAAGGTCGACAAGCCGTCCTTCCGCGTCAGGCCCGACGACGTCGTGATGGTCCGCGAGCGCAGCCGCAGCAAGACGCTGTTCGAGGTTTCCCGCGCCGGTGGCTTCGCCCCCGACGGCGAGACCCCGCGCTACCTCCAGGTGAACCTCGGCGCCCTGGCGTTCCGCCTGGACCGCGAGCCGAACCGCAAGGAGATCCCGGTGATCTGCGACGAGCAGCTGGTCGTCGAGTACTACGCCCGCTGATTCGGCGTACACCGCACCACCGGCTTCGCGCCTGCTCCGGCCCGTCGCCCCGCCGCCCTTCCGGGTGGGCGAGGCGGCGGGTTCTCGCATGTCCGGGGGCGCCCGGGGATTCGCTGCCGGGTGCGGTCCCGGCGGGTGGTAATCCGGTACGAGGCGGCAGCTCCGGCGCGATAGGGTCGGGGGACGAATTTTTCGATGGTGAGGCACGAATCCAGGGAGCGGGTGCGCAGTGTCCGGTGGTGAGGTGGCCGGGATTCTGGTGGCCGTCTTCTGGGCGATCCTGGTCTCCTTCCTCGCGGTGGCACTCGCGAGGCTGGCCCAGACGCTCAGGGCGACCACCAAGCTCGTCGCGGACGTGACCGAACAGACGGTCCCGCTCCTCGCGGACGCTTCCGCCGCCGTGCGCTCCGCGCAGACCCAGATCGACCGGGTCGACGCCATCGCCTCCGACGTCCAGGAGGTCACGTCGAACGCGTCGGCGCTCTCCACGACCGTCGCATCGACCTTCGGCGGCCCACTGGTCAAGGTGGCGGCGTTCGGCTACGGCGTGCGCCGGGCCATGGGCGGCCGCCGCGAGGACGAGCCCGCCAAGCCCGCGCGTCGTACCGTGATCGTGGGCCGCACCGTCCCGTCGGCGCGACGGGGAAAGCGGAAGAAGGACTGACGCAGCGATGTTCCGCCGTACGTTCTGGTTCACCGCGGGCGCAGCCGCCGGTGTGTGGGCCACCACCAAGGTCAACCGCAAGATCAGGCAGCTGACGCCCGAGAGCCTCGCGGCCCAGGCCGCCAACAAGGCGCTCGAAGCGGGCCACCGCGTCAAGGACTTCGCGCTCGACGTCCGCCACGGCATGGCCCAGCGCGAGGCGGAACTGGGCGAGGTGCTCGGACTGAACGCCGATCCCGAACCGCCCTCCGCGCGCCGCGTCGCCGCCATCGAGAACAGCGACGACGCGAAGTACAGCAACGACCCGAAGTACCGCAAGAACCCGAAGTACGTCGAGGGGTCGACGTACTCGCACAACCGGAATGAGGACCACTGATGGAGTCGGCCGAGATTCGTCGCCGCTGGTTGAGCTTCTTCGAGGAGCGCGGGCACACCGTCGTCCCTTCGGCGTCGCTCATCGCGGACGATCCGACCCTGCTCCTGGTCCCGGCCGGCATGGTGCCCTTCAAGCCCTACTTCCTCGGTGAGGTCAAGCCCCCGTTCGCCCGTGCCACCAGCGTGCAGAAGTGTGTCCGGACGCCGGACATCGAGGAGGTCGGCAAGACCACCCGGCACGGCACGTTCTTCCAGATGTGCGGCAACTTCTCCTTCGGCGACTACTTCAAGGAAGGCGCCATCAAGTACGCCTGGGAGCTGCTCACCAGCCCCCAGGACAAGGGCGGTTACGGCCTGGAGCCCGAGAAGCTCTGGATCACCGTGTACCTGGAGGACGACGAGGCCGAGCGCATCTGGCACGAGGTCGTCGGCGTCCCCAAGGAGCGCATCCAGCGCCTCGGCAAGAAGGACAACTACTGGTCCATGGGCGTCCCGGGCCCCTGCGGTCCGTGTTCCGAGATCAACTACGACCGCGGCCCCGAGTTCGGAGTCGAGGGCGGCCCCGCCGTCAACGACGAGCGGTACGTGGAGATCTGGAACCTCGTCTTCATGCAGTACGAGCGCGGCGAGGGCACCTCGAAGGAGGACTTCGAGATCCTCGGCGACCTGCCGAGCCAGAACATCGACACCGGCCTCGGCCTGGAACGCCTCGCCATGATCCTGCAGGACGTGCAGAACCTGTACGAGATCGACACCTCCATGGCCGTCATCAAGAAGGCCACCGAGCTGACCGGCATCGAGTACGGCGCCGCCCAGGGCTCCGACGTCTCGCTGCGCGTGGTCACCGACCACATGCGGACGTCCGTGATGCTCATCGGCGACGGCGTCTCGCCGGGCAACGAGGGCCGCGGCTATGTGCTGCGCCGCATCATGCGCCGCGCCATCCGCAACATGCGCCTGCTCGGCGCCACCGGCCCGGTCGTCCAGGACCTCGTCGACGTCGTGATCGAGATGATGGGCCGGCAGTACCCCGAGCTCGTCAGCGACCGGCGGCGCATCGAGACCGTGGCCCTCGCCGAGGAGGCCGCCTTCCTCAAGGCCCTCAAGGGCGGCACCAACATCCTCGACACCGCCGTCACGGAGACCAGGGCCGCCGGCGGCCAGGTCCTGTCCGGCGACAAGGCCTTCCTGCTCCACGACACCTGGGGCTTCCCCATCGACCTCACCCTGGAGATGGCCGCCGAACAGGGCCTTTCCGTGGACGAGGACGGTTTCCGGCGCCTCATGAAGGAGCAGCGGGAGCGCGCCAAGGCCGACGCCCGGGCCAAGAAGACCGGCCACGCCGACATGGGCGCGTACCGCGAGATCGCCGACGCCGCCGGCGAGACCGACTTCATCGGCTACGCGAGCACCGAGGGTGAGTCCACGGTCGTCGGCATCCTCGTCGACGGCGCCGCCTCGCCCGCCGCCACCGAGGGCGACGAGGTCGAGATCGTCCTCGACCGCACCCCGTTCTACGCCGAGGGCGGTGGCCAGATCGGTGACACCGGCCGCATCAGGATCGACACCGGCGCCGTGATCGAGATCCGCGACTGCCAGAAGCCGGTCCCCGGGGTGTACGTCCACAAGGGCGTCGTCCAGGTCGGCGAGGTGACCGTCGGTGCCAAGGCCCAGGCCGTCATCGACGTGCGCCGCCGCACCGCCATCGCCCGCGCCCACTCGGCCACGCACCTCACCCACCAGGCCCTGCGCGACGCCCTCGGCCCGACGGCCGCCCAGGCCGGTTCCGAGAACCAGCCCGGCCGCTTCCGCTTCGACTTCGGCTCCCCGGCCGCCGTACCCACGGCCGTGATGACGGACGTCGAGCAGAAGATCAACGAGGTGCTCACCCGCGACCTGGACGTCCACGCCGAGATCCTGAGCATCGACGAGGCCAAGAAGCAGGGCGCCATCGCCGAGTTCGGCGAGAAGTACGGCGAGCGCGTCCGGGTCGTCACCATCGGCGACTTCTCCAAGGAGCTGTGCGGCGGCACGCACGTGCACAACACCTCCCAGCTCGGCCTGGTGAAGCTGCTCGGCGAGTCGTCGATCGGTTCGGGTGTACGCCGTATCGAGGCGCTGGTCGGTGTCGACGCCTACAACTTCCTCGCCCGCGAGCACACGGTCGTCGCCCAGCTCCAGGAGCTGATCAAGGGCCGTCCGGAGGAGCTTCCCGAGAAGGTCTCGGCCATGCTCGGCAAGCTGAAGGACGCCGAGAAGGAGATCGAGAAGTTCCGCGCGGAAAAGGTCCTCCAGGCCGCCGCCGGTCTCGCCGGGTCCGCCAAGGACGTACGGGGCATCGCGCTGGTCACCGGCCAGGTGCCGGACGGCACGAGCGCCGACGACCTGCGCAGGCTGGTCCTCGACGTGCGCGGCCGCATCCAGGGCGGACGTGCTGCCGTGGTAGCCCTGTTCAGCACGGTGGGCGGCAAGCCGCTGACGGTCATCGCCACCAACGAGGCCGCCCGCGAGCGCGGTCTCAAGGCCGGTGACCTGGTGCGTACGGCTGCCAAGACCCTCGGCGGCGGCGGTGGCGGCAAGCCCGACGTCGCCCAGGGCGGCGGCCAGAACCCGGCCGCCATCGGTGAGGCCACCGACGCCGTCGAGCGCCTCGTGGCCGAGACCGCCAAGTGAGCGACGGCGAGCGGGTCATGCGCCGCGGTCGCCGTCTCGCCGTCGACGTCGGGGACGCCCGGATCGGGGTCGCCTCGTGCGACCCCGACGGGATCCTCGCCACCCCGGTGGAGACCGTGCCGGGGCGGGACGTCCCGGCCGCCCATCGGCGGCTGCGGCAACTCGTCGAGGAGTACGAACCGATCGAGGTCGTCGTCGGTCTCCCGCGTTCACTCAAGGGGGGCGAGGGCCCGGCCGCCGTCAAGGTCCGGGCCTTCGCGCAGGACCTCGCTCGGGGCATCGCCCCCGTTCCGGTGCGGCTCGTGGACGAGAGGATGACCACAGTGACGGCCAGTCAGGGACTGCGCGCCTCGGGCGTGAAGACCAAGAAGGGCAGATCGGTCATCGACCAGGTGGCGGCCGTGATCATCCTCCAGCAGGCACTGGAGTCCGAACGGGCGTCAGGTACCTCCCCGGGCGAGGGCGTCGAAGTGGTCATCTGATCGCGGTACGGTAACGTTCCGCGCGATGCGGTGGTGTTCGAATAGCCTCCGCACAGAAGAGAGGCGGACGGTAGCCGAGCTCAGCCACCGCCGTCTCGCGGCTCTAGGGGATCGATGACCGAGTATGGCCGGGGCCCTGGCTCCGAACCGTGGCATCCCGAGGACCCGTTGTACGGGGACGGCGGATGGGGAGGACAGGAGGCCCAGGCGGCCCAGTCCCCCTACGGCGGCCAGCCGCAGCACCATCCGGAGCAGCAGCAGTACGGCGACTGGGGCACGGGCGGGCAGCCCGGCTACGACCATGAGCAACAACAGTACGTCCAGGGCCAGCAGCAGTACGACGGTCATTCTCCGCAGCAGTACAACGGCCAGGGTGGGCAGGGCTACCACAACCAGGGCGGCCAGCAGTACGACCAGAACGGTCAGCCGTACGACGGCGGCGGCTGGAACCCTGGCCAGCAGTACCAGCCGCAGCAGCAGGTCCCGTACAGCGGTGACCCGAACGACCCCTACGGCGGCCAGGCCGCGGCGTACGGCGGTCAGCAGGCCGACTACTACGGGACCCCCGACGCGTATCCGCCGCCGGAACCGCCGAGTCGCCGCGGTGCCGAACCGGAACCGCAGCGGACCGACTGGGACCCGGGCCCGGACCAGGGCGAGCACGCGTTCTTCGCGGGCGGTGACGACGACGAGGACGACACCGGCGACGACACCGGCGACGACCCGCAGGACGGGCGGCGTGGCAAAGGCGGTAAAGGGAGCAAGGGCAAAGGCAAGAGTAAGGGAAAGAGTAAAGGCAAGGGCGAGGGCGAGAAGAAGCGCCGGAGCGGCTGTGCCTGTCTGGTCGTTTCCCTCGTCCTCACCTCGGTGATCGGCGGCGCCGGATATTTCGGCTACCAGTTCTACCAGAGCCGTTTCGGCTCGGCCCCGGACTATGCGGGCGACGGTACGGGCGAACAGGTGACCGTCGTGATTCCCAAGGGCGCCTTCGGATCTGTGATCGGCCAGCGGCTGAAGGCGGCCGGCGTCGTAAGAAGTGTGGACGCTTTCGTGACGGCGCAGTCGCAGAACTCGGACGGGGACAAGATTCAGGCGGGTTCCTATCTGCTGAAGAAGCAGATGTCCGCAGAAAGCGCTGTCTCGTTGATGCTCGACCCCAAGAGCCAGAACAAGCTGGTGGTCAGGGAGGGGCAGCGCAACGTCACGGTGTACGCGGCGATCGACAAGCAGCTGGGGCTTTCCAAGGGCAGTACCGCGGACGTCGCCAAAAAGAAGTACAACAGCCTCGGGCTTCCGGACTGGGCGAACGACGACAGTGACATCAAGGATCCGCTGGAAGGATTCCTCTATCCGGCGACCTACCCCGCGGACAAGGATATGAAGCCCGAGGCCGTCCTGAAGCAAATGGTGTCGCAGGCCAAGGAGAAGTACGCCGAGTACGACGTGGAGGCGAAGGCCGAGGGTCTCGGTCTCGACGACCCGCTGCAGGTCGTCACGGTGGCGAGCCTCGTCCAGGCCGAGGGCATCACGCACGACGACTTCAAGAAGATGGCATCCGTCGTCTACAACCGGCTGAAGACGACGAACAACGTCACCAACCAGAAACTCGAGTTCGACTCGACGTACAACTACCTCAAGGGTCAGAGCAAGATCGATATCTCCGTCGACGAGATTCGCAACTTCGACGACCCCTACAACACGTACTTCTACAAGGGTCTTCCGCCCGGTCCGATCGGAAATCCGGGCGACGACGCGCTGAAGGCGGCGCTGAAACCGGACGACGGTGCGTGGATTTTCTTCATCTCCATCGACGGCAAGAAGACGGACTTCACCAAGACCTTGGCCGATCACGAGAAGTTGGTTCAGAAATTCAATGAACGGCGCAACAAGGACTGACGGGGGCCGGCGGTGCCGAGCCGCCGTTCTCGGCTCCCCGATCGACCATTCCCTTTCCCCGGTACTGCATCGCGCCGCGTACGAGGAACTGGGTCTGGACAATTGGTCGTACGACCGCTTCGACATCGACGAGGCGGCGCTGCCCGAATTCGTCGGGAAACTCGGTCCCGAGTGGGCCGGACTCTCGCTGACGATGCCGCTGAAGCGGTCGGTGATTCCGCTGCTCGACAGGATCAGTGACACCGCGGCCTCCGTCGAGGCCGTGAACACGGTGGTGTTCACCGAGGACGGGCGCCGCGTCGGCGACAACACCGACATCCCCGGGATCGTCGCCGCCCTGCGCGAGACGGGCATCGAGCAAGTGGACTCCGCGGCGATTCTCGGCGCGGGCGCCACCGCCTCCTCCGCGCTGGCCGCGCTCGCCCGTGTCTGCACGGGCGAGGTCGTCGCGTACGTCCGCAGTGCGGCGCGCGCCGCCGAGATGCGGCAATGGGGCGAGCGGCTCGACATCGAGGTGCGTACGGCCGACTGGGCGGACGCCGGGCGGGCGCTGAGCGCCCCACTGGTGATCGCGACCACCCCGGCGGGCACCACCGACGCACTCGCCTCGTCCGTCCCCGAGCGGCCCGCCACCCTCTTCGACGTCCTGTACGACCCGTGGCCGACCGACCTGGCGGCACGCTGGTCCGCCTACGGAGGCGCCGTCGTCAGCGGCCTCGACCTGCTTGTACACCAGGCGGTCCTCCAAGTCGAGCAGATGACGGGCCTGACTCCGGCCCCGATCGGCACCATGCGAACAGCGGGGGAGAAGTCCCTCGCGGCCAGGTAGGGCCGACAGCTAGGATCCGGTTTTCGATTCCGCAGGGGGCGGCGTCGGGGGAATCGGGGGGACTGATCCATGTACGTGACACAGGCGGGCTGGAAGTCGGAGATCTTCCAGGTGACGGTCGGGTTCCTGCCGGACTGGGCGAAGGGCACCGCGCTCGGACTCGTGGCGCTCGGGTTCCTCACGCTCTGGACCGTCAAGCTGAAGCGCAAGCTCGCCTACCACCGGGCGGTGCGCTCGGGGCAGCCCATTCCCGCGGCGGCACGGTACGCGCAGGGCCGCGGCACCGACTATCTGGGCTCGTACGCCCCACAGCCCCGGCCGGACGACACCTCGGCGTGACGCGAGCGCGCCGGGGCCCGCGTCCGCCTGGTGGACCTGGGGCCGGGCAGAGAACGCGGACGTGGGACAATCCGAGGCGGCGGGCCAGGGCCGCGCACCCGGTCGCGCCGCCGCCGTACGCGAGGACGCGCGTACGCGAAGGAGCACGCAGCACCAGGGCGCGAGCATGAGGAGCACCGTTGAGCAGGTTGCGCTGGCTGACCGCCGGGGAGTCCCACGGTCCCGCACTGGTGGCGACGTTGGAGGGTCTTCCCGCCGGCGTGCCGATCACCACGGACATGGTGGCGGACCACCTGGCCCGGCGGCGTCTGGGCTACGGGCGCGGTGCGCGGATGAAGTTCGAGCGGGACGAGGTCACCTTCCTGGGCGGGGTCCGTCACGGTCTCACCCTCGGATCGCCGGTCGCGGTGATGGTCGGCAACACGGAGTGGCCCAAGTGGGAACAGGTGATGGCGGCCGACCCGGTCGATCCGAAGATCCTCGGTGAACTGGCGCGCAACGCCCCGCTGACCCGGCCGAGGCCCGGCCACGCCGACCTCGCCGGAATGCAGAAGTACGGGTTCGACGAGGCGCGGCCGATCCTGGAGCGGGCGTCCGCGCGGGAGACGGCGGCGCGGGTGGCGCTGGGCGCGGTGGCCCGTTCGTACCTGAAGGAGACCGCCGGTATCGAGGTGCTCTCGCACGTGGTGGAGCTGGCGGCGGCGAAGGCCCCGTACGGCGTCCTCCCGACGCCCGCCGATGTCGGGAAGCTGGACGCGGACCCGGTGCGCTGCCTGGACGCGGACGCCTCGAAGGCGATGGTCGCGGAGATCGACCAGGCCCACAAGGACGGCGACACGCTCGGCGGAGTGGTCGAGGTCCTGGCGTACGGCGTGCCCGTGGGACTGGGCTCGCACGTGCACTGGGACCGCCGCCTCGACGCCCGGCTGGCGGCGGCGCTGATGGGCATCCAGGCGATCAAGGGCGTGGAGGTCGGCGACGGCTTCGACCTCGCGCGGGTGCCGGGTTCCAAGGCGCACGACGAGATCGTCCACACCGACGAGGGCATCCGGCGCACCTCGGGCCGCTCCGGTGGCACCGAGGGCGGTCTGACGACGGGTGAACTGCTGCGTGTGCGAGCGGCGATGAAGCCCATCGCCACGGTGCCGCGTGCCCTGGCGACCATCGACGTGGCGACCGGCGAGGCGACCAAGGCTCATCACCAGCGCTCGGACGTGTGCGCGGTGCCGGCGGCGGGGATCGTCGCCGAGGCGATGGTCGCGCTGGTCCTGGCGGACGCCGTGGCGGAGAAGTTCGGCGGCGACAGCGTGCCCGAGACCCGGCGCAACGTCGAGTCCTACCTCAAGCACCTGGTCGTACGGTGACCGGCCCCAGGGTCGTCCTGGTCGGCCCGATGGGGGTCGGCAAGTCCACCGTCGGCGCGCTGCTCGCGGAGCGGCTCGGCTGCCGCTTCCGGGACACCGACGAGAACATCGTGGCCGAGCAGGGCCGCACCATCGCGGACATCTTCGTGGACGAGGGTGAACCGGTCTTCCGCGCCATCGAGAAGCAGGCCGTGCGGCGGGCACTCGCGGAACACGACGGCGTCCTGGCACTGGGCGGCGGTTCCGTCCTCGACGCGGACACCCGGGCGCTGCTCGCCGGACAGCCCGTCGTGTACCTCTCGATGGACGTCGAGGAAGCGGTACAGCGCACCGGTCTGAACGCGGCCCGCCCGCTGCTCGCGGTCAACCCGCGCCGGACGTGGCGTGAGTTGATGGACGCCCGCCGGCCCTTGTACGGCGAGGTCGCGAGCGCCGTGGTGGCCACCGACGGCCGTACTCCCGAAGAGGTCACCCGAGCGGTCCTCGACGCACTGGAGTTGAAGACCGCATCTTCCGGGGAAGAATCCCCGGACCCCCGGCAGGAGGACACATGGCGGACCAGGTGACAAGGATCCACGTCGGCGGCACGGCGGGCAGCGAGCCGTACGAGGTCCTGGTCGGCCGCCAACTGCTCGGTGAGCTGGGCCAGTTGGTGGGGGAGAGGACCAAGCGGGTCGCGGTGATCCACCCCGAGGCGCTCGCGGAGACCGGTGACGCGCTCCGCGCCGACCTGGCCGGACAGGGCTTCGAGGCGGTCGCCATCCAGGTACCCAACGCGGAGGAGGCCAAGACCGCCGAGGTCGCCGCGTACTGCTGGAAGGCGCTCGGGCAGTCCGGCTTCACCCGCACCGACGTGATCATCGGTGTCGGCGGCGGGTCCACCACCGACCTGGCGGGGTTCGTCGCGGCGACCTGGCTGCGCGGGGTGCGCTGGATCGCCATCCCCACCACCGTGCTGGCCATGGTGGACGCGGCGGTCGGCGGGAAGACCGGCATCAACACCGCCGAGGGCAAGAACCTGGTCGGCGCCTTCCACCCGCCCGCGGGTGTGCTGTGCGACCTCGCCGCGCTCGACTCGCTGCCGGTCCATGACTTCGTGTCGGGGCTCGCCGAGATCATCAAGGCCGGTTTCATCGCCGACCCGGAGATCCTCGGGCTCATCGAGGCCGACCCGCAGGGCGCCCGTACACCCGCCGGGCCGCACACCGCCGAGCTGATCGAACGCTCCATCAGGGTCAAGGCCGAGGTCGTCTCGTCCGACCTGAAGGAGTCCGGGCTGCGCGAGATCCTCAACTACGGGCACACCCTCGCCCACGCCATCGAGAAGAACGAGCGCTACGAGTGGCGGCACGGCGCGGCGGTCGCGGTCGGTATGCACTTCGCGGCCGAACTGGGCCGCCTCGCGGGGCGGCTCGACGACATCACCGCGGACCGGCACCGCACGATCCTGGAGTCCGTCGGGCTGCCGCTGAGCTACCGCTACGACCAGTGGCCGAAGCTCCTGGAGAACATGAAGGTCGACAAGAAGTCCCGAGGCGACCTGCTCCGCTTCATCGTCCTCGACGGACTGGCCAAGCCGACCGTCCTGGAGGGCCCCGACCCGGCGGTGCTCCTCGCCGCCTACGGCGAAGTGGGCGAATAACCCCCGCAGGCGGTACTTGGGTCGATTTGCCTTGTGTCGATGGGCACTTCGGACCGTTCCCGGCCGTTCACCAAACGGCGGCCGGGGACGGTACCGTTCGGTAGGGAGCGGGGTAGGTGCCTCGCTGCCAGCGCCCATTGCCTGTACGAGACGGAGTGGCACCGGATGCAGCACGCAGTGGGGCCTCCGCTGCCGCCGCCCCATCAGCCGGGGCACGGACCGGCCGCCGGCTGGCCGGGGGCCGCACCACAGCCGGGAGCGCACCACCCGGGCCCACCCGTCGGCGCGCCCCCGGGACCGCCCCCGCGGCCGGCGCCGGTGAACCCGCCCGCGGGTCCGCCGCCGGCCTTCGCCGGAGCGCATCCCGGGCCCGCCGCCCCGCACCCGCCGGGCCACCCGCCCGCGCCGCATCACGCGGTCCCGCACCACGTTCCCGTACCGCCGACGCCGGACACCACGGGCCATGTCCAGCTGCCGCCGGGCGGTCCTGTCCCGATGCCGAGCGCGCCGCCCGCGGCCGGCACACCCGATCCGACGTCCACGACGCTCGCCGTGCTGCTCATCGGGCCCGCGGGCGCGGGCAAGACCAGCGTCGCCAAGTACTGGGCCGACCACCGCAGGGTGCCCACGGCGCACATCAGCCTGGACGATGTGCGCGAATGGGTGCGCTCGGGCTTCGCCGACCCGCAGTCGGGCTGGAACGACATGTCGGAGGCGCAGTATCGTCTCGCCCGCCGCACCTGCGGCTTCGCGGCCCGCAACTTCCTGGCCAACAACATCTCCTGCGTCCTCGACGACGCCGTCTTTCCCGACCGGCCCGTCGTGGGCCTCGGCGGCTGGAAGCGGCACGTCGGGCCCGGCCTGCTGCCGGTCGTCCTCCTGCCGGGCCTCGAAATAGTCCTGGAGCGCAACGCGGCGCGCTCCGGAAACCGCCGTCTCACCGACGAGGAGGTGGCCCGCATCCACGGCCGGATGGCCGGCTGGTACGGGTCGGGCCTGCCGATCATCGACAACTCCCAGCTCGACGTCCCACAGACGGCCCGAGTCCTGGACGACGTACTGGCGAGGTCGATCGCCAGCCCGCCCCAGTGGTAGCCACAGCCCCCTGAGAGGTACGCCCCAACGAGCCCGCACCGGCTCTCCCAGGGGCGCGGGGAACTGCGCGATCAACCCCCACCGGCCCGCACCCGGCAAACAACCTCCCGCCGCAGCGCGCTGCGCGCAGCGCACCCGCTCGGGCCCCTCAAACCGGCGCGAACCGGGCGAATCCCATACGCTCGCCCCATGTTCGAGGTGTACGAGACCCGCCGAGCGCGGCTACGGGAACGCTGCAACGCAAGCGGCAGCGCCTCCGCGCTGGTCACGCGCCCAGCCAACGTCCGCTACCTCACGGGCGCCGCGCCACAGGGCGCGGTTCTCCTGCTGGGCAGGACGCAGGACCTGCTCGTGTACGGCGCCCCGCCCGGAACGCCACCCCAGGCCGCGGCCGGAGAGGGCCGTCCTGACGAGGCCCTCCGGGTCCACGCGGTGCCGAGTCCCGGAGGCGACCCCGCTGTCGCAGCCGCCGGCCTCGCTGTGTCGCAGGGTGCCGAATCCCTCGCGGTCGAGGAGCACCACCTGACCGTGGGCCGACACCGGGCGATCGCCTCGGTGGCCCCCGGACTGCGCCTCGCAGACGTCGGCGCGGCCGTCGAACAGCTGCGTGTGGTCAAGGACGAGGAGGAGATCGCCTGTCTGCGCATCGGCGCGGAGATCGCCGACCAGGCCCTGGGCGAACTCCTGGAGTCGATCCTCGTCGGCCGCACCGAACGGCACCTCGCGCTGGAACTGGAACGCCGCCTCGTCGACCACGGCGCCGACGGACCGGCCTTCAGGACGTCGGTCGGCACGGGGCCGCACTCCGGGCGCCGCGGGCACCGGCCCACCGACCGCCGGGTCGAGGAGGGAGATTTCCTCTCCGTCTGCCTCGGTGCGACCTACCGCGGATACCGCTGCGAGATCGGCCGTACCTTCGTCATCGGCACCTCGCCCGCCGACTGGCAGATCGAGCTGTACGACCTCGTCTTCGCATCCCAGCGGGCCGGCCGCGAAGCCCTGGTGCCCGGCGCCGCCTACCGTGAAGTGGACCGCGCGGCCCGCCAGGTGCTGGACTCCGCGGGGTACACGGAGGGCCTCCCGGCGTCGACCGGACACGGTGTGGGGCTCGAAATCGACGAGGAGCCGCAGTTGGCTCCCGCGGCCATGGGTAAACTGGACGCTTGCGTGCCGGTCACCGTCGAACCGGGGGTCCACCTCCCGGGCCGGGGCGGCGTCCGGATCGATGACACGCTCGTCGTGCGCCCTGAGGCGGACGGCGGACCCGAGCTACTCACCATCACGACCAAGGAACTGCTCGCGCTCTAGTTTCGAAAGCTTCGAATGCCTTCACCGCTTCGACTGCTTCGAGCTGTGCGCGTGCCACCGGGGTCGTCCACGTCAGTCCAGGAGATTCCGCAACCGTGGCTTCCACGAACGACCTCAAGAACGGCCTGGTGCTCAAGCTCGACGGAGGCCAGCTCTGGTCCGTCGTCGAGTTTCAGCACGTCAAGCCCGGCAAGGGCCCGGCCTTCGTGCGTACCAAGCTGAAGAACGTGCTTTCCGGCAAGGTCGTCGACAAGACGTTCAACGCCGGCGTCAAGGTCGAGACGGCCACTGTCGACAAGCGCGACATGCAGTTCTCGTACATGGACGGCGAGTACTTCGTCTTCATGGACATGCAGACCTACGATCAGCTCATGGTCGACCGCAAGGCCGTCGGCGACTCCGCCAACTTCCTGATCGAGGGCTTCACCGCCACCGTGGCGCAGCACGAGGGCGAGGTGCTCTTCGTCGAGATGCCGGCCGCCGTCGAGCTCGTCGTCCAGGAGACCGAGCCGGGCGTCCAGGGCGACCGCTCCACGGGTGGCACCAAGCCCGCCACCCTGGAGACCGGTCACCAGATCAACGTCCCGCTCTTCATCACCACCGGTGAGAAGATCAAGGTCGACACCCGCACGAGCGACTACCTCGGCCGGGTGAACAGCTAACCGTGGCTGCCCGCAATACGGCCCGCAAACGTGCCTTCCAGATCCTCTTCGAGGGTGACCAGCGAGACGTCGACGTCCAGACGGTCCTCGCGGACTGGATCCGGCACTCCAGGACCGACACCCGGCAGCCGCCGGTGAGCGAGTTCACGATGCAGCTCGTCGAGGGCTACGCGAACTACGCGCGGCGCATCGACGAGCTGATCTCGCAGTACGCCGTCGACTGGACGCTCGACAGGATGCCGGTCGTCGACCGCAACATCCTGCGCCTTGGCGCGTACGAACTGATCTGGGTGGACGAGACCCCGGACGCGGTCGTACTCGACGAGTCGGTGCAGCTCGCCAAGGAGTTCTCCACGGACGAGTCGCCCGCCTTCGTGAACGGCCTGCTCGGCCGTTTCAAGGAGCTCAAGTCGTCGCTGCGGCGCGACGAGGGCTGAGCCCCAGCGGCTCCGCCCCCTGCAAGGAACGCCGGAGGGCCCCCAGCATCGCGCTGGGGGCCCTCCGGCGTTCCCGTAC